>DASTSC010000033.1:0-9507 GCA_035760905.1 Candidatus Limnocylindrales bacterium
CGGTCCCGCATCTTCGGCACGGGCGACCCGTCCGTCGATAGACCGCAAACGGCGAGAGCCCGCCCGGCCGTGACCGGCGGTCCGGCAGCGCTCGGACGCGATCGAGCTGCGGAATCATCAGCGAACGGGCGCGCAGGAGGAGTGCGCGGAGGGCGTCGTCCGACAGCTCCTCGACGGGCGCGAACGGGTCGAGTCGCTCGTGCCAGAGCGATTCGCTCTTCCAGATGTTCCCGATGCCCGCGACCACCCGCTGGTCGACAATCGCCTCGGCGATCGGGGCAGCGCGCCGTTCGGGCGCGCGAAGTCGCCGCAGCGCGTCGTCCAGGCCGACCCCCTCGAACGCACCACCGAGAATGTCCGGGCCGAGCGACGCGATCGGGCGATGGACCGCCTCGACCCGCTGCTCGAACAGCTCGACGACCGGCGCGTCGAAGCAGACGGCGATCGCCTCGGGAACCTCGAGGACGAGGCGCGCGCGTCCGGCGGAGCGTCGCCACGGCTCGCCCGGGCGGTAGCGGTGCCACGAGCCGCGCATTCGCAGGTGCGTCCGGAGCTCGAGCCCATTGTCGAACCGGATGAGGAGGTTCTTGCCCACGGCCTCGACCGCGTCGACGCGGGCGCCGACGAGGCGCCCGACCTGCGGACCGGGTCGCCGGGCCGACGCGCCGGTGATCGTTCGTCCCACGAGGTACGGCCGGAGTCCGTCGGCCGTCCGACGAAGCGTGTCGCCCTCGGGCATCGGTCAGCGCCGCCGGCCGCGCCCGGCGGGTGCCGCCCGCGGGTCGCGGTCCCAGCGCGGCGTCCATGCGTCGACCCCCGGCCGCTCGGGGACGTGACGCAGGACGAGGCCGCGGTAGCCGACCACGAAGCCTGCCTCCAGCAGGGCCGGACGCGCCGGCGAGTCGCCGACGGGCAGCCCGTCGACCCGGGTGACGAGCAGCTCGCGGAACGGCCTGTCGGGCCCGACGAGCGAGCGGAGCGCCGCGAGCGCCAGCGTCGCGACCTCGGGATCGTCGGCGGCCGGCAGGCGGGCGAGGGACGCGCCGCCGCGTTCGAGGTACACGACCGGCACGCCGTCCACGAGCACGACATGCGCCCCCGCCGCCCGGGCGAACGGGCGGCGATCGCGGTCGTCGCGGCGCGGCCAGGCGAGCGCCGCCCCGTACGGGTTCGCGGGATCGGCCGCGGCGAGGACGTGGACGACCGGCTCGCCCGGGACGGGCTCGCGGACGGCGCGGAGCCGGTCGATCGCGCCGCCCTGCGCGAACTGCGCCCCGCCGAGGCCGTCGACGAAGTAGCCGCGGCGGATCCGGGCGGCCTCCTCCATCGCCCGGAGCACAGGGTAGACGGCCGCGAAGCCACGCTCCACCCCCTCCCCGACGACGCCGTCGCGGGTCACGATGCCGTGCCGCTCGAGGAGCGTGAGCGCGAGCGCGTAGGCCCGCTCCGTCGGATCGCCGGCGGCGGCGTCGACGAGCGACCACCGGCCGGCAGCCTCCGGCGGCCCGAGCCCGGTCAGCCGGCCGGCCCGGGGTCGGCGATCGCGACCGGTCCGCTTCCAGCGAAGCGCCCGGAGGGGCGCGAACGTGTCGTTCGTGACCTCGCCGGCCCAGGCCAGGTCCCAGAGCGCGTCGAGAACCTCTCGATCGGACGTCCCGCGGACGGCGGTGAACAGGTCGCGGTAGAACGAGGCCCCGCGCCCCGCGAGGTGGGCCCGGATCGCGTCGTGGATCGGCTCGGCCGGTCGGTCCGCCGGGTCCGACGCGACGGTCGGAGCGATGCCCGACGCCGCCGCGCGGCCGGGCCGGAACAGGGCGATCCGGCCGTCGTCGCGGCCGAGGCTGCCGCGGCCGACCCAGGCCACCTCGCCCATCGCGCCGAGCTCGTCGAGCAGGCGCGGCAGGTAGCCGGGGACTCGGGCCGGCAGCACATCCCGTTCGAGGACGGATGCCGGGATCGGCACGCCGGCGAGCTGGTCGACGACCTCGGCGAGCCGCTCGAGCGCGGCGTCGCCCCGGAGCGGCGGCGGCGCGTCCCCGACGGGCGCGACGCCGTGCCACGCCGGCAGGAAGCGGCCGTAGGCCGCGGCGTCCACCGGCTCCACCTCGCGGCGCAGCCGCGCCAACGATCGCCGGCGCAGGACCCGCAGCACCTCCGGATCGCACCACTCCCGCTCCGCGCCACCGGGCCGGAACTCGCCACGGAGGATCGAGCCGGCCTCGAGGAGGCGCTCGAGCGCGGCCACGACCGGCGGCTCCGGCAGGGCCCAGCGCCGCGCCGGCTCGTCGGGGTGGAACGGGCCGTGGGTCCGGGCCCACCGGGCGAGCAGCCCGTCGAGGGGCGCGCGAGCCGGCGCGAGGAACGCCTCGGGCACGCCCGGCGGCGGCTGGACGCCGAGCGCGTCGCGGTAGCGGGCGGTGTCCTCGATCGCCACGAGCCGCTCCTCGCCGCCGATCCGGATCCGGATGGCTCGTCGCGCGCGGACGAGCTCCTCTGCCCACGCCCCCGCCGATCGCGGCCCGCCGTCGACGCGCGCGGCCACCTCGTCGGGCGACAGGTCGCCGATCCGCCGGAGGAGGTCGTGGAGCTGGTCGGCCGTCCGCGCCTTTCGCTCGTCCGTGAGGGCCTGGAGCGACAGCTCGAGATCGGCGAGCGCCTCCGGGTCGAGCAGCTCGCGCAGCTCCTCCTGGCCGAGCAGCTCGCGGAGGAGGTCGCGGTCGAGCGTGAGCGCCTGGGCCCGACGCTCGGCGATCGGCGCGTCGCCGTCGTACATGTAGGCCGCGACGTAGTCGAACAGGAGCGACGAGGCGAACGGCGAGGCCCGAACCGTCTCGACCGAGTGGACAGCGATCTCCCGGGACCGGACGCCGCCGAGGACGTCGCGGAGCGCCGGCACGTCGAAGACGTCCGAGAGGCACTCGCGGTACGTCTCGACGAGGATCGGGAAGCTGCCGTAGCGCGATGCGACCGCGAGCAGGTCCGCGGCGCGCTGGCGCTGCTGCCAGAGCGGCGTCCGCGTGCCCGGGCGGCGGCGCGGCAGGAGCAGCGCCCGGGCGGCGTTCTCGCGGAACCGGGCGGCGAAGAGCGCCGACGATCCGACCGAGCCGACGACGAGGTCCTCGATCTCGTCCGGGTCGGGGAAGAGGGAGTCCGATACGGCCTCGACCGCGGCCTCGCCCTCGGGCAGCCGGATCGCGATGCCGTCGTCCGACCAGATCGTCTGGACCTCGCCGGCGAGCCGCTCACCGAGGCGCGCCTCGATCGCGAGGGTCCACGGCGCGTGGACCCGGCCGCCGAAGGGCGTGAGCACGGTCACCCGCCAGTCGCCGAGCTCGTCGCGGAAGCGCTCGACGACGATCCGCCGGTCGGTCGGCAGGGCGCCCGCCGTCTCGCGCTCCTCGTCGAGGTAGGCGAGGAGGTTCTCGGCCGCCCGCTCGTCGAGGTCGTGGCGCTCGCGGAGCCGGCGCTCGGCCGACGAGCGGCCGCGGGCACCGCGGGCGAGATCGCCCTCGAGCTCGCGCACGAACGCGCCGACCGCGCGACCCAGCTCGATCGGCCGCCCGACCGCGTCGCCGTGCCAGAACGGCAGCTTGCCGGGCTCGCCCGGTGCCGGCGTGACGAGGACCCGATCGCGCCCGATCTCCTCGATCCGCCAGCTCGAGGCGCCGAGCGTGATCACCTCGCCGGCCCGGCTCTCGTAGACCATCTCCTCGTCGAGCTCGCCGACCCGACGACCCGGGGTCCCCGCCTCGCCGGTCATGAACACGCCGAAGAGGCCTCGGTCGGGGATCGTTCCGCCGGAGGTCACCGCGACGACCCGGGCATCGCGGCGGCCGGCGACGACGTCGGTCGTCCGGTCCCAGACGACTCGCGCCTTGAGCTCGGCGAACTCGTCCGACGGGTAGGCGCCGGAGAGCATCCCGAGCACGCCCTCGAGCGCCTCGCGGGAGAGCGTCTCGAACGGTGTCGCCCGGGTGACGAGCGCATGGAGCGCGTCGACGGGCCACGGGTCCATCACGGTCATCGCTACGAGCTGCTGGGCGAGGACGTCGAGCGGGTTGCGCGGGATCGTCGTCGCCTCGATCGCCGCTTCGTGCATCCGCTCGACGACGACCGCGGCCTCGAGCAGGTCGCCCCGGAACTTCGGGAAGATGGCGCCCTTGCTCGGCTCGCCGACCTGGTGGCCGGCCCGGCCGATCCGCTGGAGGCCGCTCGCGACCGACGTCGGCGACTCGACCTGGACGACGAGGTCGACCGCGCCCATGTCGATGCCGAGCTCGAGCGAGGAGGTCGCGACGATCGCCGGCAGGCGGCCTGCCTTGAGCGCCTCCTCGATCGCCAGCCGCTGCTCGCGGGCGATCGAGCCGTGGTGGGCCCGGACCAGCTCCTCGCCGGCGAGCTCGTTGAGGCGCTGCGCGAGCCGCTCCGCGAGGCGTCGGCTGTTGACGAAGACGATCGTGCTCCGGTGGGCCCGGATCAGCTCGAGGATCCGGGGGTGGATCGCCGGCCAGATGCTCGTCCGCGCCTCGGGCCCCGCCGCCGGACCGCCGGGCTGCTCGTCGAGCGGCAGCGGCTCGCCGAGCCGGGCCATGTCCTCGACCGGGACGACGACCTGGAGCTCGAGCGCCTTGCGCATGCCGGCGTCCACCACCTCGACCCGGCGGTTCGGCCCGTTGCCGGCGAGGAAGTGGGCGATCCGATCGAGCGGCCGCTGGGTCGCCGACAGCCCGATCCGCTGGAGCGCCGGCGCGTCGTCGGGTCGGAGCGCCTCGAGCCGTTCGAGGCTGAGCGCGAGGTGCGCGCCGCGCTTCGTCCCGGCGACCGCATGGACCTCGTCGACGATCACCTGCTCCACGCCGCGGAGGATCTCGCGAGCCTGGCTCGTCAGCAGGAGGTAGAGCGATTCGGGCGTCGTGACGAGGATGTCGGGCGGGTGGCGGGCGATCTCGCGGCGATCCTCCGACGGCGTGTCGCCGGTGCGGGAGGCGATCGTGATCTCCGGGATCGGCGTGCCCAGGCGCTCAGCCGCGAGCGCGATCCCGGCGAGCGGCGCCCGGAGGTTGCGCTCGACGTCGTAGGTGAGCGCCTTGAGCGGCGAGACGTAGAGGACCGAGACGCTCGTCCGCCGCCGTCCGTCGTTCGCCGGCCGCCTCGCGAGCCGGTCGAGGCACCACAGGAACGCCGCCAGCGTCTTGCCGCTCCCCGTCGGCGCGTGGATGAGCGTCTGCCGACCGCCGCTGATCGCGGACCAGCCATCGGCCTGGGCGGGGGTCGGCGCGGCGAACGTCGCCTCGAACCAGGCCCGCGTGGGCGGCGAGAAGGGGCCGAGCGGGTCGGTCGTCGAGGGCCGCGGGGCGGTGCGAGCGGGCACGGGAGCCGGAGTATAGGACCCACCCGACATTTCGACCAAACGTTCGAAACGGATGCCTCACCGACCCGCAACCGTTGTTGCGCGACACGTCCGGCGGGTTACGATGCTCGCGGCATGGCCAGTCGGACCGTCACCCGCACCGCGTCATCGCGACGGGACAGCGCGTCCGACCCGCTGCTCGAGGCGCTCGAGCGGCTCTCGGTCGGGATCGTCGGAGTCACCTCGGCCGTGTTCGCGGGCGATCCGCCGATCGACCTCACGCTCCTCCAGTGGCGCACCCTCGTCGTGACGACCGAGGCCGACAACGGGCTCCGGATCTCCGAGCTCGCCGCCCACGTCGGAGCGTCGCTGCCGTCGGCCAGCCGGCTCGTCGAGCGCCTCGTCCGGCGCGGCCTCGTGTCGGTGGAGCCGGATCCGGCCGATCGCCGCGCCCGCATCGTCCGGCCGACGCCGGCCGGCCTCGAGCTCCGGAGCCGGCTCGTCGAGCGACGCCGGGACCTCCTCGCCCAGCGCGTTCGGACGATCTCGATCCCGCGGTCGGTCGTCCCGACCCTCGAGGCGCTCGGGAACGCCCTGGCGGGCGACCGCTAGGTCCGACGCGCGGCCGCGGGCGGTCAGGTTGACCCGGCGAGGACCGCCGCCAGGGAATCCGGATCGTCGCGACCAAGCCGGCCGCCTGCGGCCCGCACCCGGAACCCCGCTCCCTCGAGCATCCGGCGGGCGATCTGTCCCCGAAGCGTGCGATCGAGGGGCTCGACCGGGTCCCGCTCCCCGACGGCCACCGTCGCCCGAAGCTCGCGGTCGCCCGGCCTCGCCTCCACGAGCGCCCGGAGGACGGAGGTCCCGAGACCGGCCCGCCGAAACCCGGGCGCGACGCCGACGGTCAGCAGCTCGTCGTGCGAGCCCGCGTCCACGGCGATCGCGAGCCCGACGACGACATCGTCGACCATCGCCGCCGCCACCGGCGGACCAGCCCCCGCCAGGCTCGCGCCGCGCAGGATCGCTCGAGCGGCCGCGGGATCGGCGACCGGCAGGGTTCTCGCTGCGAGGTCGACCCGGGCCGCGACCTCCGGCGGCAGCGGAGCCACGATCTCGGCCCGGCGATCCGGCGAGGGTGCGACCCGGAGCGGCGGGGCTGCCGCGGCCTCGAGCGGGTCGAGCCAGCCCCGGTCGATGCCCTCCCGGACGATCGCCGGCAGCACGAGCCGGCGGACGTGGCCGGCCGTCTCCATCGACGCCTCCTCGGCCCGGGCCTGTCGGGCGTCGAGCGGCAGGCCTGCGTTCGGGTCGTCGTCGAACCGGCGCGGCAGCGGCGCCTGGCCGTAGGCCTCGGCCTCGATCGCCCAGCGCTCACGCCACGCCGACGGGATCGCGTCGGGTGTGTCGCGGTGGGCGCCGGCGAGCCAGACGAGCGACCAGGTCCGGGGGACGACCCGGTAGGCGTCGTAGCCACCGCCGCCGGTCGCGAGCCACCGGCCCTCGGCGTACCGGTGGGCGAGCCGGTCGGTCAGCTGCGCGGCCTCGCCCATCGCGGTCGTCGTCACCCGCAGGTGGGCGAGCGGGTCCCAGGCATGCGAGTCCGCCCCGTGCTGGCTGACAACGACGTCCGGGCCGAACGACGCGGCGAGCGCGGGCACGATCGACCGGACGGCCTCGAGCCAGGCCGTCTCGCCGGTGAACGGCTCGAGCGGGACGTTCACGGCCGTCCCCGCCGCGGCACCCCGCCCGACCTCGTCGGCGAAGCCGGTTCCCGGGAACAGGTAGCGGCCGCTCTCGTGGATCGAGAACGTCACGACGCCCGCGTCGTCGAGGTGGAGCGCCTGGACGCCGTCGCCGTGATGGGTGTCGAAGTCGAGGTAGAGGACGCGCAGCCCCGCCGCCCGGAGGCGGGCAATCGCGAGCGCCGGGTCGTTGTAGACGCAGAAGCCCGAGGCGCGATCGGCGAGCGCGTGGTGGAGACCGCCGCCCGGATGGAAGGCGTGCACGACGTCGCCCCGCAGGATCGCCTCGGCGGCCTCGAGCGAACCGCCGGCGACCGCCGCGCTCGCCTCATGCATCCCGGCGAACGCCGGGTCGTCGCCCGTGCCGATGCCCGCGGCCGGTGGCAGGAACGGGTCGGCCGAGAAGGCGCGAACGAGGCGGATGTAGTCGCCCCGGTGGCACCGCTCGAGCTCCGCGTCCGGCGCCGGCTCCGGCGCGAGCCCGGGCCGGGCGCCGACGGCGCGAAGCAGGTCGATGCCGGGGCCGAACCGTCGCGGCGTGAGCGGGTGGGCGGGTCCGAAGTCGTACGTCGGCGAGCGGGGGCCGAAGACGAGGAGCGGCTCTGGATCGTCGGGCACGTCCGGCACGATAGCCCGGCGGAGACCGACGTCCGCCTAGCCGAGGACGGACCTGGCGACGCCCAGGCGCGCCTCGATCGCTCGCCGCCGGGCGGCCTCGTCGGGCGTGGCCCTCCCGACGTCCTCGAGCAGCCGGAGTCCTCGGGCGACCCAGAACGCGATCCCGACGCGGGTGAGCGGCTCGATGGCCGCGCGGATCCGGTCGGCGGCTTCGTCCGCGCCGACCGCGTCGGTGGCGACCGCGTGGCGGACACGGATGAGCTCGAACGCCGCGGCGCCCGTCAGGCCCGGTGAGTCGGGCGGCAGCGTCGCCGCGAGCGCGGCCTCGATCAGCTCACCCACCCAGTCCGTGTGACCCGCCCGAAACCAGCCGTCGACGATCGCGTCGGTCGCGGCCACGAACTCGTAGCCGCTCATCGCCAGCCAGAGATCGAAGCTCTGGCGAAGGTGGTCGGGGTCGACGACCTCGCCCTTGACGTTCGCTCCGCCCGCCGCGTCGCCGATCCCGGCCGCCCGGATCCACTCCGCGGCTCCCGCGTGGAGGACGCGACCGTAGGGCGAATCCGGAAGACGGGCCGCCCGTTCCTCGAACCACCGTCGCGCGTGGTCGAGAACCGCGGTCTCCGCTCGCAGCGACGCAGCCGGCAGGACCGCGGACCAGCTGCGGACCGAGATCCGGTCGTAGCCGTGTCGCTCCCCGAGGTCGACCGCTCGGAGCCCCGATTCGAGCACGGCGTCCCAGTCGCCCGCCCCGAGCGCCGCGTCCGCCGCCTCGTGGTCGATCCAGCCGCGCCGTTCGACGAGTCCCCGGGCGACGGCCAGGTCGCGGGCCGGGGCGAGGATCGCCGGCACGACCGACGGGTCGACCTCGGCCCGGTAGGCCGCCTCCATGAGGCGGGCGGAGACCGTCGTCGCAACGTCGCCGTTTGCTTCCGCGTCCGATCGGAATGCCACCCAGTCCTCGACCGTGGCCGTTCCGCCCTCGCTCCGGGCGCGCATGAGGTCGCGCCGGAACTCGTAGGCGAGCCCCGGTTGGCCGTGGGACTCGGCCGCGGCGATCGCTCGTTCGGCGTCGGCGATCCAGCCCGTCGCGTCGTTCGTCTCGCCCGTGCGGCCGCGCGACCGCGCGAGGCGGACCCGGGCGGCCGCGACGTCGTCGCCGTCGCCCATCTCGGCGAGCGCGTCCTCGCCGAGCCGCCAGGCCTCGACGAACCGGATCCGCTCGAAGAGGAGCGCCGCGAGCGGCTCGACGGCCTCCGCGAACCGCTCCCGCCAGGCGCGATCGCCGGCATCGCGGGCGCGACGGGCCGAATCGATCGCCCGCGCGAACGCGTCCTCCGCCTCCTCCACGCCGCCCGTCGGCGCGAGCGCCCGCCCGAGCTTCGTCAGCCGCCGGGCGTCGTCGGCCGGCGCCTCTCCGTCGGTCAGCCCGACGGCGCGCCGATAGCTCGCCGCGGCCGTCGCGATCGCGCCGTCGGCGACCGCGGCATCGCCGGCGCGCTCGAGCCAGGCCGCGGCCTCGGCGGCGAGCTCCGCTCGTGTCACGCCCGGCACGACATCCGCGCCGAGGCCCGGGGCGCTCGCGAGCGCGGCCGCGAGGTGCTCGCCGACGCTCGCCGCGACCTCGTCCACCTCGGCCCCCGCGGCCGCCTCGAGCCACCTCGCGAGGCGGACGTGGAGGTCCGCGCGTTCGGCCCGGGCGAGGCTCGCGTAGCCGGCGTCGCGAAGCAGCGCGTGGCGATAGGCGAACGTGTCGCCCGAGACGCGATCCGGCAGCGGACCGGCGACGAGGGCGCG
>DASTSC010000034.1:0-9245 GCA_035760905.1 Candidatus Limnocylindrales bacterium
ACCCCACCGGATCGCACCCGTCCGGACACGAGTGGGGGCCTGTCAAGTCTTGACAGGCCGTCCGGCCCGGAACGGTACCCCTTGACAGGCCTCTTGACAACGCGAACCGAGGCCGCGCCCGAAGTGAGTGGCCGAACGGCGGAAGCTGTGCCTTTGCGTAGCTTGGTCCCGTTGACGACCTTCAACCCATCCAGGTCGACAAGCAGGAGCGTGAAGCCCGCGCCGACCGCGATCCTTGGCGACATCGCCGCGAGGCACGCGAGGCGTCCGGGAAGACCGGTCAGCGGATCACGGACGGCCATGGCTCGATCTGCTCAGACGCGCGGGGCAAGTCTCCCGCGAACGCTGAGCTTTCGCGCACGTCAGGACTGCGTAGCATGGATTGACAACATGCGTGAGCTGGTTAGCCTAGATCACGCATACAGGTCGCGAGAAGGAGGCGACGATGGCCAAGACGCACACGACGCTCGACCTGGACCGCGACCTCCTCGCTGATGCCGCCCGAGCGCTGGGCACGGCTCGGACGACCGACACCGTTCATGCCGCACTGCGAGAGGTCGTCGCCCGGCGGCGACGGGCCTGGCTGGCCCGGCGAGACTTCTCCGAGCTCGTGGCGACCCTGCCGGACCTGCGCGCCACCCGCGGCGGAGAGGAGCGTGAGGACGAGCTCGTGGCCCCCACCTAGATGGAGCCCGCGCCCGCACCCGAGCTCGCCGACACCTCGGTCTGGGCACGGAGCGGCAAGCCGGGACTCGAATGGTTCGCGCCCGCGATCGAGGAAGGCCGGATCGCCGTTTGCGATCAGGTGGCGATGGAGCTGCTGTGGAGCGCGCGGGACGTCACGGACTTCCGGGCCACCGAAGCGGGGCTATTGGCCTGCCCGTGGTTCGAGGTCGAGCCGGCTGACTGGGCCGAAGCCCGTCGCGTGTTCCGCGAGCTGGCCAGCCGCGGCCCCCTCCACCACCGCCAGGTGAAGATCCCGGATCTCCTCATCGCCGCCGTCGCGGCCCGTCACAGGCTCACGATCGTCCACTACGACCACGACTACGACATCATCGCCAGCATTACAGGCCAAACGACACGGTGGGCGGCTCCTCGCGGGAGCATCGTCTGACCCTTGCGACGTGCCCGGTCGTGCTTCAGCGGCGCGGCCTTACGGGCGAGGGGTTCGTCGAGGAGCGCGGACACGTCACGTCAGCCTCGCGTCGAGGGGTCGAGCACGCGGCCCATGAAGACGATCGCGCCCGTCCGGACGTCGCGCACGAGGAAGAGGAACGGGCGGTCGACGCGCAGAGGGACCACCCGCTTGGGCGCCGGCCGGGTGCAGCCGCCCACGTCCATCCCGACGGCGGTCGCGGCGGCGGCTTCGGTCCCCTTCTCGTCGACGTCGATGTTCGCCTGGTGGATCACCTTGGCGATGTAGAGCGGCGCCTCCGTCGTGATCCCGGAGAAGTCCGCCCCGAACGGATCGGTCGCCCGGCGCATCCCGAGCGACGCGAGGAGGTCCTGGAGCGTCGCCCGCGTATCGATCCCGAACCGCGGCAGGCTGAGCCGGACTGCGTACGCGTATTCGCCGCACGAGTCCTGACCCCCGTCCGTCACCTTCGCGAGCCGCTGCCGCTCCGCCTGGAGCGCGCCCATCACCGTCCGCAGCCGCGTCGGCGTCAGGTCCCGCTCGAACGCCCGGAGGCGGTCCGGCACGATGATCGTCATCGCCAGCGGGGTCGACCCGTCCTGCCCGCCGAGGTAGTAGAGATCGGTCGCCCGCCAGCCGTCACCGCGCGCGAGCGGCACGTCCTGGTCGCCGAGCCGGGACATGGTCGGCACCCGGACGGTTGATCCGTCGGCGCGGGTGAACCGCCTCGGTGTCGTCCCGTCGGGATCGAACTCCTGGAGCCAGTTCGCCTTGAGATAGATCGCGTTGACGAGCACGAGCCGGGTCGCGGTGGTCAGGTCGGTCGGTCCGAGCAGCTGCGGGATCCGTGTCGCCGTCTGCCGCGAGACCCAGTCGTTGATCGCGGCGCGCGCGACCTCCGTCGCCCCGATGTAGTCGACGAGGCCCAGCCCGGCGCCGAACGCGCGGGCGATCCCGTCGAGGTACGCCTGCCGGATGTCGAAACCGTCCTGGGCGAACGCCGCGTTCGCGATCCGGAGCGCGAGGACGTGCGAGCCGCCCTCGTAGTCGGTCCAGCTCGCGCTCTCGCCGGCGAGCAGCTCCTCGAGGGCGCCGAGCTCGGTCCCGAGGGCGCCCCAGCCGCTCGTGGCGAGAACCTCGTCCATCTCGCGGGCCGTCGCGCCGCGGGCGCCGGCGCGCGCCATGGCGAGGGCCAGGGCGATGCTCGTCGGCGAGATGACGACGCCCCGCCGGGCCAACCCGAGGTCCTTGTCCGAGAGGAGCGCGCGGTAGAGCCGGAGGCCGAACGCGTTGACCGACGTCGCGCCGGCGCGCGCCTGGCCCACGGTGCCCTCGCTCCGCTCGAGGCTGGCCCTGACGATCTCGAGGCCGGCGACCGGTGCGCTCTGGAGCGAGACCCACGGCGTCCCGTCGTGGTCCGCGATCGCGACCCATCCGTCGCCGACGCCGCCGTCGAGCGTCACCGCGGTCGGCGCGACCCGCCACCAGGTATAGCCTGACGCCTGGACGGGGCCGTCGACGACGAGGAGCTCCGTCCCCACGGGGAGCAGCGGCTCATAGCGGGCCGAGTCGTCGCTCACCCGCGGCTGCGATCGAACGCGGAGCCGATCCGAGACCGTGACGGCGAGCGCGCCCTTCGCGAGCTCGCCGGCCGACGGCGACGGCGACGGTTCGATCGGGCCGGGGGTGGGGGTCGCAGCCGGTTGCGACGACGGTGCGAGCGAGGCGGTCGAGGGGGACGGCGCAGGCGACGCCGGCGGTGACGGCGCGGTCGACGCGGACGGCGACGGCGGAGCCTGTCCGCAGCCGGCGACGAGCGCGACGACGATGGCCGTGACGACCGCCAGGCGGAACCCACGGACGCGACGAGCGGTACCACGCATTCCGGCCACCCCCTCGACGGCAGACGCTAATCGGGTCGGAACCGCACGGCAAGGGCCAGAAGTCAGCGACCATGACCGACGGTTCGTGGTACATCCGCACCGTGCTCAGCCCCTCCGCGACGCAGCTCGCACGGCTCACGTGGCTGGCGGTCGCCGCCCTGGTCGCGGTCGCCCTCGCGAGCGCGGCGGTCGACCTGCTCGAGGGCAGCTTCGGCGTCGCGAACGCGTCGAGCGTCTACCTCGTGGCCGTGGCCCTGATCGCGATCGCGTTCGGCGTCCCGGGCGCCATCGTCACCGCGATCGCATCGGTCGTCGTCTACGACTACCTGTTCACGCAGCCGCGACGGACGCTGGCCGTCGCAGATCCCGGCGAGTGGCTCAACCTCGTCCTGCTCCTGTTCGTCGCGGTCACGGTCGGCGAGCTCGCGGCGATCCAACGGAGCCGCGCGAACGCGGCAGCGGCGCGCGAGCGCGAGAGCCGGGCGCTGTTCGAGGTCACGCGCGCGCTCGCGAACCGCGAATCGACGATCGACGCCCTGCCCGGGATCGCCCGGGCGCTCGCCCGCGACGCGACAATGGCGCGGGTCTGGTTCGCCCTCGGGACGGACGCCGATGAGCGGGTGGTCGCCGCGAGCGACGACGGTCCCGCGGCCGCACCCGCGGTCGCCTACGCCGCGCTCCACGTCGCCCCCGACGGTCGGGCGACCTGGACGCTCGTCCGGGCGCCCTCGTCGCCCGGCGCCGCCGAGATCCGGGCCGGTCGGCAGTTCCGCGTCCGGCTCGAAGCGGGTGGTCGACCGATCGGCTCGTTGTGGGCGGCGCGGCGTTCGGACGATCGACCCGACGAGGCGACGACCCGGCTTCTGCGCGTGACAGCCGACCTCGTCGCCCAGTCACTCGGCCAGGACCGGCTCGTCGACGAGACGCGGCGGGCGGCTGTCGCCCAGCAGAGCGACGCCCTCAAGTCGGCTCTCCTCGAGTCGGTGTCGCACGACCTCCGCACCCCGCTCGCGTCGATCCGCGCATCTGCGGGCACGCTCATGGATCCGGCCGTCGCGCTCGACGTCGACGAGGCCCGGGCATCGGCCGCCGTCATCGACCGCCAAGCGCAGCGACTGAACCGGCTCGTCGGCAACCTGCTCGACCTGAGCCGCATCGAGGGCGGCGCCCTCCGGGTGACGGAGGAGGCGCTCGACCTCGAGGACGTCGTGGCCCGGGCGGTCGCCCAGATTGAGCCCGCGGCCGAGGGGCGGCGGATCGATGTCGAGATCTCGCCCGAGGCTGTCGTGCTCGCGGATCCGATCCTCCTCGAGGAGGTGCTCCTCAACCTGCTCGACAACGCGATCCGGCACACGCCGTCGGCGGCCCGGATCCTCGTCCGATCGAGCTCGGCACAGGGCGAGGGATCCGTTGCCGGGGTCCTTCGCCTCACGGTGGAGGACGCCGGCTCCGGCGTGGCCGACGAGCGGCTGGGGCGGATCTTCGAGCGCTTCGTCGGCGGCGACGGGACGCCTCGAAGCGCGCGCACCGGCGGAACGACCGGGCTGGGACTCGCGGTCGTTCGGGGGTTCGTCGTGGCGATGCGCGGCCGGGTCCGGGCCCGACGCTCGGATCTGGGCGGCCTCGCGGTCGACGTCGACCTGCCGATGGCGATCCCGCCGGAGCCCGAGACGCGGGAGCGTCTCGACGGGGAGCCGACGACGAGGGCCGAAGCGTGACTGGCGGGCGTTCGGGGGGCCCGCTCGTCCTCATCGTCGAGGACGACGACGCGACGCGGCACGCGCTCGCCCGCGACCTGATCGCCCACGGCTTCCGGGTCGACGACGCGGCCGACGGCGCGACCGGCCTCGGGCGGTGGGAGTCGCGGCGGCCGGACGTCATCCTGCTCGATCTCGGCCTGCCCGACCTCGAGGGCTCGACGATCATCCGGCGGGTCCGTCGCGACGCCGCGACGCCGATCCTCGTGCTCTCCGCCCGCGACGCCGAGGCGACGAAGGTCGAGGCCCTCGAGCAGGGCGCCGACGACTACGTCACGAAACCCTTCGGGATGCCCGAGCTCCATGCCCGCCTCCACGCGCTCCTGCGTCGTTCGGCCGGCCCCGGCTCGAGCGGCGAGGGCATCGTCCGGGCGGGCGCGCTCGTCCTCGACAGCGTCCGCCACGAGGTGACGGTCGCCGACCGCCCGGTCGAGCTCACGCCGCGCGAGTTCGAGGTCCTCCGCGTCCTGCTCGCGAACCCCGGCCGGCTGGTGACCCGGGGCCGCCTCCTCCGGGCCGTCTGGGGCGAGGCCTACCGGGGCGAGGACCACTACGTCCACGTCTACGTCAGCCAGCTCCGTCGGAAGCTCGCCGCGGCCGCCGGCGACGGCTCGCTGCGCGATCTCATCGTCACCGAGCCGGGCGTCGGCTACCGCGTTCGCGCCGACTGATCGCCGGCCGCGCACCGTGGGCCGAAATCCTGAGCCTCTCTTGAGCCGCGCCTCGGCCGCGGCCGCCGTCCACGCTTGGAGCCCCGGCCTACGTTCGAGACGTGGAATCGCCACGCCTCTTCCGCCTGCCCGCGGCCGTCTCGTCGGAGCGAGCCGCCGCGACCGCCGAGCTCGTCGCCGCCGTCGAGCTCGTGGCGTCGGGCGCTGCCCGGCGGGTGACGATCCAGGGCCTCGACGAGCTCGAGGCCGTCGCCTCGGTCGGCCTCGCCCGGGCCCGGGCGAACGGCGTCGCCTTCGCCGTGATGCGCGACGCCGACGGCCGCGCCCACGTTCTCGTGGGCCCGCGGCTGAGATGACCGGCCCGGACCGGGCGCTCAGGGGGCGACGCCTGGGGGACCGGCGCATCCGGATCGAGCGGCCGCACACCGAGTACTTCCGCTACACGGGCCCGCACCAGCTGATCGCCCGCGAGGCCGCGTCGCGGCCGCGGACGCGCACGGGACGGGCGCTCGCGCGTGCCCGCGCAATCCTCTTCGGCCGGCCGCTCTCGACCCACGAGGAGATCGGTGAGCGGCTGTCGAAGCGAAAGGCGCTGGCGATCTTCAGCTCCGACGCGATCAGCTCCTCGGCCTATGCGACCGAGGAGATCCTCCGCGTCCTCGTCCTCGCCGGCGCGGCCGCCTTGTTCGCGTCGATCGCGGTGTCGGTCGCGATCGCCGTCCTCCTCACGGTCGTCGCGCTCAGCTACCGCCAGGTCTGCCGAGCGTTCCCGAACGGCGGCGGCGCGTACGCCGTCGCGCGGGCCGAGCTGGCGCCGATCTTCGGGCTCGTCGCCGCGGCGGCCCTCCTCATCGACTACGTCATGACGGTCGCGGTCTCGACGTCGTCCGCGCTCGACCAGCTCGCGTCGCTCGCGCCCGCGGCGGCTCCCTTCAAGGTCGAGATCGCGGTCGCGGTCATCACGCTCATGACGATCGCGAACCTCCGCGGCCTGCGTGAGTCGGGGAACATCTTCGCGGTCCCGACGTACGTGTTCGTCGTCCTCGCCCTCGGCGTCGTGGCGATCGGCCTCGGCCACATCGTGACGGGCACCGTCGTTCCGCTTCCGCCGCAGCCGAACGCGGTGGCGCTCGGCGCCGATTCGCTCGGCCTCTTCCTGCTCCTGCGCGCCTTCGCCAGCGGCTCGGTCGCGCTGACGGGCGTCGAGGCGATCGCGAACGGCGTGCCGGCCTTCAAGCCGCCCGAGCCGCGCAACGCGGCGAACACGATGATCGCGATGGCCGCGCTGCTCGGCGTGACGTTCATCGGGATCTCGGTCGTCGCGACGGCCTACGGGGTCGTGCCCTCGGTCGGCGGCTCGCCGTCGGTCGTCGCGCTCGTGGCCGGCGCGGCGTACGGCGACGGGACGGTCCTGCAGGGACTGTTCCTCGTTGCGACGATGCTCATCCTCTTCCTCGCCGCCAACACCTCGTACAACGCGTTCCCGCGGCTCGCCGCGATCCTCGCCGAGGACGGCTACATGCCCCGCCAGTTCGCCTTCCGCGGCGATCGGCTCGCGTACTCGTGGGGGATCGTCCTCCTCGCGACGATCGCGGCGGGGCTCATCGCCCTGTTCGGCGGAACGACCACGCTGCTGATCCCGCTCTACGCCGTCGGGGTCTTCGTCTGCTTCACGCTGTCGCAGGCGGGGATGGTCCTCCACTGGCTCCGGCGACGCGACGCGGGCTGGCGTCGACGCCTCGTGACGAACGGCCTCGGGGCGCTGCTGACCGGAATCGTGCTCGTCATCGTCGTATACGAGAAGTTCCTCGGCGGCGCCTACCTCGTCGTCATCCTCATCCCGACGCTCGTCGGGATCATGCTCTTCATCGAGCGGCAGTACGCCCGCTCCGCGGCCCAGCTCGAGGTCCGGCCGGACGCCGCCATCCCCGGGCCGCACCGCGAGGAACGCGTGATCGTCCCGGTCGCGAAGATCGACCGGTCGGTCGTGAACGCGATCAACACCGGCCGGTCGATCTCACCGCACGTCCAGGCGGTGCTCGTGTCCGACGACCCCGCGGCGGCGGCCGAGCTCCGGGATCGCTGGGCCCGGCAGGTGCCGAACGTCCCGCTCGTCGTCGTCGAGTCGCCCTACCGGGCGCTCGTCGGCCCGGTGCTCGCCTACCTCGACGTGCTCGATGCCAGCCGGCCGGACGACTCCGAGGCTCCGATCACGTTCGTCGTCATCCCGGAGTACGTGGCCCGGAGCTGGTGGGAGCGGCTCCTCTACAACCAGTCGGCGAAGCCGCTCCGGACGGCGCTCCTCGGCCGGCCGCACACCGTCGTCGTCAACGTGCCCTACCGGCGGGAGAGCGTGGCCGCGACCCGGGACGGGCCCCGGTCGGGGCGCGGAGCGCGGGGCGGCCAGTGCGGGCCGTTCAGTCGTTCGGGTGCGGGTCCTTCTTCGGAGCCTTCTGGGCCGCCGCGTGGGCGACCGCGAACGCCCGGCTCTCGTCGCCGTCGTACTCCCTGATCGCGTTGTTGAACGCGGCGAGGAAGGCCTCCTTCTGGTGGTGGCTGTACTGGTCGACCTGGCTCTTCGGCAGGTCCGAGATCTTGTCGTACGGCATCTGATCCTCCCTGGCGGCGCGGCGGGAGCCTGGAACCGATGACGGCTCCGCCGCTGGGCACCATCCTCCCCGACGACGGGTTCACGAACCTCACACCGGCGACATCGCCGCTCGCGAAGGGGCGACAAGTCACGCCGCCCGGGCGGACCGGGCGGAGGGCGCGACGGACGACGTCGTCCCGCCACCGTAATGCCGCCGCAATGCCGGGCGAGCTCGATTGCATCGGAACGTTACTTGTCGGGTCGGAACCGTCGGCGGCACCATCGGGACGTGGGGGTGGTCCGGCACGCGCCGCGATCGCCCGAGCGCGGCCCCGAGCAGGAAGAGCAGGATCCTGGCCCAATTCCGAGTGCGCGACGAAACCCAGCCGGTCACCATCCGAGCCATCCCGTCGAACGACGGCGCCTTCGTGGCCCTCGTCGAGCGGATCACGCGTGACGAGACGTTCGCCTCGCCCGACGCCCTGACGACCCGCCTGCGGCGTCTCTTTCCCCGCGTCCTCGTCCGCGACCGGGCGCTCTCGGGCGAAGGCCCCGTCTGGTACGTCTACCGCGACGGCAGCTGGCGCCCGGACGTCCATGGCCCGTGGTGGACCCGGCCCGGACTGCCGCGGATCGTCGTCGACGACGCCGGACGGATCGTCGAGGCGAACCACCTCGCGCTCTCGCTCCTCGGGCTTCGGCCGGATGACCTGTCGATCGCCGCGACCGAGCTCGTCGCCCCGGGAACGCTGCCCGACGCGAGTGCGTTGTTCGAGATCGTCCGGAGCGGTCGCGCCCTCAACGCGACCGTCCTCCTTCGTCCGCGCGGTGGCGAGGTGATCGCGGTCGATCTGCGGGCAGCCCGCGAGGGCCGACGGCTCGTCGGAGTCTTCAGGCTCGCGTCTGACGTCGAGGTGGAGCAGGCCCGCGATGGCCGGGCCGCGGACGCGGAGGCGGCGACGCAGGTCGACATCGAGCCCCACCGACTCGAGACCCATCCGGCCGAGGACGTCGTCTTCCATCAATACGCGGCGGAGCTGCTCGCCTCGCTCGCGGAGCCGACCGCCGAGCGCCTCGCGCTCGCGCTGCGGCGTCTCTATCCCCGCACCCGGGGTCGGCACGTCGACGGCGACGATGCGTGGACGGTGACCCGGGATCCGGCGCCCGAGCACGGGACCGCCGAGTGGTGGCTCGACGGGGCGCTGCCCC
>DASTSC010000035.1:0-4920 GCA_035760905.1 Candidatus Limnocylindrales bacterium
GAACACGACCGAGGCCTCGGCGAAATAGGCGAACCGCTCGTCCTCGAGCCGGCGCTGGGCCATCAGGTCGCCGGCGGCCGCAGCCTCGGTCACCTCGTCGGTCAGGACCGCGCCCTGGGTCGGGACATCGTCCATGAGCGCCTGGCCCGCGAGGGGTTCCGCGCGGATCGACGCGCGCCGGTACCACGACGAGCGCTGCCAGAAGCGCTTGGCGGCGGCGTCCGCGTCGGATTGGGTCGCCTCGAGCCGCTCCTCCGTCGCTGCCCAGGGCGGCAGGCGATCCGGGTCACCCGGGTCGGCCGGGAAGTCGTTGAGGATGCCGGAGCGGTTGAATGCCTCGGTGACCGGCCAGAGCGCCTTCGTCCCGAAGCCGAGCGCGTCGCGCTGGTAGGGCGTGACGCCCTCGCTCGCGCCCGACGCCGAGAACACGGTCAGGATCGTCACGTTCTGGCCGAGCTCGCGAAGGTTGGCGATGAGGCCGCCGCAGCTGAGCGCGGCGTCGTCAGGATGGGGCGCGACGAAGACGTGGGTCACGAAGGCCGAGGATAGCGGGTCGTTGCCCTCCGCCGCCCGAGCGATCTCTCCGTTGTCCTGCCCGCCGCCCGGGACCTCCCTCCCGCCCGATGCGTCTCGGGGCATCGCAGCGCGGGTGTGATGCGCTCACGCGCATCGACGGGGACGGATCTGTCCGGCCCGCCGAGCCTCTGCCGCCCGACCTGATGCCCTCACGCGCATCGACCGGGAAAGGTGTCTCCCGCCGCAGCGCGCACCCTACTCCCCCGGCCGTCCCTCCCAGCCGGCCTCGCCGACGAGGGGCACGAACACGACTGGCCCGTCCGAGCGCTCGATCCACTCGTTTCCTTGGCGCTCGACGACCAACAGGTCCTGGTGGGTCCGACCACCGACGGGGATGACCATGCGGCCACCGTCGGGGTCGAGCTGCTCGCGGAGCGGGACGGGGACGCGCGGCGCGGCTGCGGTGGCGAGAACCCGGGGCCACGGCGCGCCGGCCGGGTCGCCGAGCGAGCCATCGCCGACGCGAATCACCACTCGATCTCCGTAGCCGAGCCGATGGAGTCGCTCCCGGGCGCTCGCGGCCAGCTCGGCGACCCGTTCGATCGAGACGACCTGTGCCCCGAGCTCGGCGAGGATCGCGGCCTGGTAGCCGGAGCCCGTTCCGATCTCGAGCACGCGCGTCCCGGGCTCCACAGCGAGGAGCTCGGTCATTCGCGCCACGACGTACGGCTGGCTGATCGTCTGGCCGCCCGGGATCGGCAGGGCCGCATCGGCGTAGGCGGCCTCGCGCCGCCACTCGGGGACGAACGCTTCACGTGGGACGCGGGCCATCGCTGCGAGGACGCGGGCGTCGAGGATCCCTCGCTCGCGGAGCTGTTGCTCCACCATCGCCGCTCGCCCGCGCTCGTACGCGTGGCTCTCGCCGGCGTCCACCGCCGGAGCATACGTCGGGCGGTCAGGAGCCGGACGGGCTCGCGCTGACGACCGAACCGGACGGCGAGACCGCGGCGCTGGCCGACGGCGATCCAGCGGCGGACGCCGAGGCCGCCGGCGACGGTGACGGGCTGGGGCTCTTCGCGGGCGTGAGCAAGCCGCGATGACCGCCGAGCAGGCCCCAGAGAAGGATGGCCGCGAAGACGATCGCCACGAGGACGACGTACCCGGCGGAGATTCGGTCGTCGACGTGGACGGCGACCTCGGAGGGCGTCGGCGTTCGGGCGGCCACGCTCCTCGGTGGGGGTGGCCGGCGAGAGACGCGCCCGGGCGGCGGAGACGGCGCCTCCTCGAGCGCTTCGTCCTCGAGCGCTTCGTCCTCGAGCGCTTCGTCCTCAGGCAGCTCCTCCTCGAGCCCTTCGGCCTCCAGCCGATCCTCCTCGAGCGTTTCGTCCTCGAGCTGCGGCTCGTCGGTGGTCTCGGCCGGCTCGTCGCCGGGGATGTCGCTCGGCTTCGGTTCGGTCATCCGCTCCGTCTCTCGTCGGCGTGATCGTCAGCGCGCCACTGGCCGGCGTCTGTCGAGGCCGAACCGCGGGTCAGTGTAGCGAGGCGGCCTGCGGCGGCGCCTCCCCTAGGCCTCGCGAACCGAGCGGACGAACAGCCCGGCGACCCCGGTGAGCGCCATCGCCACACCGAACACGAGGAACGTGGCCTGGACACCGATGATCGTCGCGACGATGCCGCCGACGCCCATCGCGAGCGTCATCGCCCCGAAGACCGCAGCGAACCGGAAGCCGAGGACCCGGCCCATCATGTCGGGCGGCGTGAGCTGCTGGAAGAGCGTCTGGCTCGGGATGACGTAGACCATGTTCCCGACGCCCGAACCGACCATGAGGGCGAGGGCGGCCGGCAATCCGCCGACGAGGCCGAGCCCGGCGAGCGAGAGGCCGTCGATGATGAAGCCGGCAACGACCATCCGGCCCTTCGCCAGGCGCGCCCCGACGAGGCCGATCGCGAACCCGGCGACGAGGTTGCCGAGCCCGACGGCGGTCTCGAGGAGCGCGTAGGCGGTCTTCTCGTCCGGGCCGCCGTTCGGCGCGATGACGACCGCCGCGTAGATCGGCGTGATCACGAGGACGACGCCGAGCGCGACCTGGCCGGTCACCCCCTGGATCGTGTTCGCGAGGAGGACCTGCTGGCCGCGGAGGAACCGCCAGCCGGCGCGCAGCTCGGCGAGGACGCCCTCGCCCGCGGCGCTCTCCTCGCTCCGCGGCGCCGGCGGGATCGCGATCGCGGCGACGAGGACCGCCGACGCGAGGTAGGTCACGGCGTCGAACCAGAAGGCGAGTGGCAGGGCGGACCCGAGGAACGTCGCGAACAAGCCCGCGAGCGGGTAGCCGACGATGTCCGCGAGGGTCTCGCCGAGCCACCGGACCGAGTTCGCCGCGACGAGCTGGTCCTCGGCGACGAGCCGGGGCAGGACCGCGTCCTTCGCCGGGCGGAAGAAGACCGAGACCGTCGTGATTGCGAAGACGAGCGGGAAGACGAGGAAGACGTTGACGATCGCGGCGACCGGCACGAGGAGCACGGCCGCCGCCCGGAGGACGTCCGACACGATGAGCACGTCCTTCTGGTTCCAGCGATCGACGAGCGTGCCCGCGAGCGGGCCGAGTAGGAGGTTCGGGAGCGTGGCCGAGATGAACGTCGCCGCGACCGCGAGCGGCGAGCCGGTGATGCCGAGCACGAGGAACGCCAGCGCGACCTGGTGGACCCGGTCGCCGAAGAGGCTGATGAGGTTGCCGGCCCAAAGCGACGAGAAGGCCGAGTTGAGCGCGAGGCGGGTGTACGGGTGGCGACGGACCCGCTCGACGGTGGCGGGCCGGAGGACGCCAGGCCGCGGAAGGGCGAGCGTGCCCGCGTTGCCGACGGCGGCCGTGCTCGCGCCTGCCGGCTCGAGCGTGAGCGGGACGAGGGCGGGCGCGGCGAGGCTGGCACCCTCGGCGAGGCCCGAGGCGAGCCCGGTCTCGGGGCGGAGGCGCATGCCGAACGACGTCGCGGCCGCGGACGCGGTCGGCAGGCGCG
The DNA here is from genome assembly GCA_035760905.1 of Candidatus Limnocylindrales bacterium. Lineage (GTDB taxonomy): Bacteria > Chloroflexota > Limnocylindria > Limnocylindrales > CSP1-4 > DASSHA01. Next base: position 3,532 of record DASTSC010000035.1, read on the forward strand.
ACGTGCCCGCAAGTCCGGTGAGCCGGCGGCGGACGACGGCCTCGTCGAACTCGTCAGGCTCGTCGGGCTCGCGGATGAGCGTGGCGAAGACGAAGAAGGCGAGGCCGAGGCCGAGGAACACGTCGCCGATCGACGCGACGTCTCCGACGATGGGAATCGGGATGATGTCGGTCAGCGGCCCGAGGCGGAGGAGGAAGCCCGGATCGGTGGACGCGATGATCGAGTGGAAGGGCGTCGAGGCGTCGGCCGCGGTCAATCCGACCGCGGCGAGGCTCTGATCGAGGATCGGCATCCGCCCGCCGTTGATGACGATCGCCGACGCGTTCGACAGGATCCCGACGAAGGCGAGGCTGAGGCCCGGCTGCCGGCGGTTGAGCCAGAGGGCCGCGAGGAGCAGGCAGAATGCGAACGCGAAGATCGGCAGCCGGAGGGCGTCGACCTGATCGACGCCGCGGGCGATGAGGAACTCGGCGAGGTAACGGACGAAGAGCGCCCCGAAGATCGCGGCCATCCAGCGGAGCCGAACGGCCACGAGGTTCGTCAGGCTGCCCCCGGCCAGAAGCCCGACGATCAGACCGAGGACGATCCCCGCGAGAAGCATCGGTCAGCGGCCGCCGGTGGGGCGGGCGCGCCTCCGGGTCACGACTTCGGCATCGACGGGGCGCGCGCCTCGAGCGCATGGGCGATCGAGGCGGAGGGAACGGCACCAGGCGTGACGGGGGACTGGCCGAGCGCGGGCTGGCCGAGCGCGGACTGACCGACGCCGTGCTGGGCCACCGTGTGGGCGATGCCCGACTGGCTCATCCGGCCGGCCGCCTGGGAGAGGAGCGGGATCGGCTTCAGCTGGACCTCGCGGCCCGGATCCGGGAGGTTCTCGACCCACCTCGTTCGGACGAACGCGTCGACGACGGTCGGATCGAACTGGATGCCGGCGAACTTGCGGAGCTCGTTGAGCGCCTGTTCGGGCGTCAGCGGGGTCATCCGGTAGGGCCGGGCCGCCGTCATCGCTTCGAACGCGTCCGCGACGTGGAGGATCCGGGCGAGCCTCGGGATCTCGTCGCCGATCAGGCGGTCGGGGTAGCCGGAGCCGTTGTACCACTCGTGGTGGTGGCGAATGATCGGCCGCTCCGCGGCGAGCTTGGCCACCGGCGCGATGATCTCGTCCCCGAGCACCGGATGGGCGTTCATGATCATCCGCTCCTCGCGGTTGAGCCGCTCCTGCTTGAGCAGAACCGCGTCGGGCACGCCGATCTTGCCGACGTCGTGGAGCAGCCCGCCCCACTCGAGCGCCTCGAGCTCCGACTCGCTGACCCGCATCTCCCGCCCGATGTCGACGGCGATCTCCTTGACCCTCAGGCTGTGCCCGCTCGTGTACTTGTCCCGCTTGTC
>DASTSC010000036.1:0-20328 GCA_035760905.1 Candidatus Limnocylindrales bacterium
GAGTTCAACATCAAGTCGACCTCGCTGCCGGACTTCGCGTCCGGTGTCGAGGCTGGGGTCACGACGGGCAGCACGAGCTCCGGCGGCATCAGCGCGAAGCTCATCGCGATCTACTTCGAGAAGGGCCTCGTGTTCGTCGGGTTGAGCGACGTCTCGGTCGGCGGCGGCGTGCCGAGCAGCGACGCCATGGAGGCGCAGGCGAAGGTCAGCCTCGGCCGTCTTCCATAAGGGACAGCGTCAGCTCGCGGCCGAGGATCGAGCCGAGCCGCGCGACCTCCGCGTCGAGCGCCCTGGTCGCGACCCGCCCAGCCTCGGCGAACCACGTCACCCGAAGGTCGTCGCCGTCGAGTCCCCAGGTGCCGGCGACGACACCCTCGAGGACGACGACCGGCGCGATCCAGCCTGACGTCCGGCTCACCGCCGATCGGCGTCCCGGCGGGATCACGTGCGCGTCGTCCGTCCCCGGGCCGAGGACCCACTGGTCGAAGGCAGGCAGCAGCCGGACGAGGCCGCTGGTCGGTTCGGTCGCCAGCAGCTCGTCGAGATCCTCGGCGAGGACGAACGCCTCGTCGCCGTCGGCCTCCACCGCCACCAGGCGGTCGCCGAGCTCTCCGAACCACCTCGTCTGCATGCGCTTGCCCATCCAGCCCCGCGATAGCCAGGCGGCGAAGTGCTCGACCGTGGCGGGTCCGTAGGCCCGGAGGTAAGCGGCGATGACCACGGGCGCGGCCTCGTCGGCCGGCGGAACCCCGCCCCACGTCGCGCTGGCCGTCCACGGGGAGGTGAACGTCGTGCGGTTGCCCTGCGCCGGACCGAGGACGAGATCGCCCTGCCAGGCGAGTGGCTTGAAGAGGGTCCCCCACCCGGATCGGAGCTCCTGGGCGAGGTGGGCGAAGGCCGGCCGGGCGATGATCGTGCCGACGAGCTCCTCGCGCGTCAGCACCCGTCCGTCGAGCGCCTCGCGGACGGCCTCCCGGAGCGGCGGCCAGTCCGCGGGGCGGACGTTGAAGTAGCGGATCCAGCTCGGCCGCTCCCAGGTCCGTCCTGCCGCGAGCAGCGAGAGGTATCCCCCGGCGTCCTCCGGCGCGAGCAGGTGGAGCGTCCCGCGCATCGCCCACGTCCGGACCAGCTCGCCGGCCGCGAGCGCGGCACCGACCTCGCCGGGCTCGGAGGTCCGCTGCCGAAGCCGGATCGCGAGCTCGGCCGCGGATGGCACCTGGGCCTGGACCGCGCAGAGGCGGCGGACGACGTCATGCGGACCGAGCGAGCCGATCGGGTCGAGGAGGTGCCGCTCGAGGCGCCACGAGCGGGCCTGGGTCCAGCTGACCGAGGCGAGCGTCACGGTCGAGCGTCGGCCTCGGGCGCGAGCCAGCCCTTCTCCTCGGCGATCTTCGCCGCCTCGGCCCGGTTGCGCGCGCCGACCTTCTGGATCGCTGCCGAGAGGTGATTGCGAACCGTCCCTTCGGACAGTGTCAGCGCGTCCGCCACGTCCGCGATCGTGCCGAGCTCGGCGGCCGCGGCCAGGACCTCGCGTTCCCGTTCGGAGAGCGGGTTGGCGCCCTCGCTCAACGCCGCCACGGCGAGCGCGGCGTCGACGACTCGGCCACCTGCCGCCACCCGCCGGATCGCGACCGCCAACTCGTCCGCCGGAGCGTCCTTGAGGACGAACCCGGCGGCGCCCGCCTCCATCGCCCGCCGCAGGTAGCCGGGCCGGCCGAACGTCGTGAGGACGAGGACCCGGCAGCCGGGCACGGCCGTCCGGAGCTGCGCCGCGGCCGACAGCCCGTCGAGACCGGGCATCTCGATGTCGAGCAGCGCGACGTCCGGCTGCGCCTCGAGCGCGCGCGGGACGACCTCGTCGCCGCGCGCCACCTCGGCGACGAGCTCGATGTCACCCTCGAGCGCGAGCAGCGCGGCGAGTGCCCCTCGGACCATGGCCTGGTCCTCGGCGAGCAGGACCCGGATCACGTCGGAAGTGGAACGACGACCCGGAGTCGAAAGCCACCGCCCGGCACGCCGCCCGCCTCGAGCTCGCCACCGACGAGCCCGACCCGCTCGCGGAGGCCGCGGAGCCCGGCGCCGCGGCTCGTGGCATGCCGCGGCCCGTGGATCTCGCCTCCCGGGCCGTTGTCGACGATCTCGGCTGTCGCACGGCCCGGCTCGCTTCGCACGCAGACCTCGGCGGCGCTCGCGCCGCTGTGACGGACGACGTTCGTGATCCCCTCACGGATCGTCCAGGCGAGCACGGCCTCGACGGCCGGCGGGAGGTCGGTCGGGGCGCCGTCGACCCGTGCGCGAATCCCGGCCGCCGCGAGGACGGACGGCGCCGCGGCGAGCTCCGCCGCGAGGGACGGCTGGTGCGCGCCGCTGACCGTTTCGCGGACCGTCGCGAGCGCGCCACGCGCGACCCGCTCCACGTCGGCGATCTCCGCCTTTGCCCGAACGGGGTCGGCGGGGAGGAGCCGGCCCGCGAGCTCGCTCTTGATCGCCACGAGGGTGAGGGTATGCCCGAGGGTGTCGTGCAGGTCCCGGGCGATCCGGTTGCGCTCCTCGGCGACGGCGAGTCGCGCGAGGTCCTCGCGCGCCGCGAGGAGGGCCCGGTTCGTCCGGCGCGTCTCGTTCACGCTCAGCACGAGGAGCCCGATGACCGCGACCGAGGTCGCCTGGACGATCGCGTCGACGAGTGCGCCGCCCGCCGAGAGGACCGTCAGGCCGGCGACGACTCCGACGAGCGTGATCAGCCAGCCCGCGCGGCGGACGGGCAGGAGCGGGCTCGCGCCGGTCGAGGCGAAGTAGTAGAAGGCAAGCCAGGTCTGGTGCCCCAGGACCACGAGGCTGGTCGCGATCGCCGCGAGGCCGACGACGGCGGCAACGGCGACGGGACCGCGCCGCCGCGGATCGTCGAGCGGAAGTCGCCAGCCGACCCAGATGAGCCAGACGAAGAGGACCGTCGCGATTGCCGCCAGACCGATCTCGACCGGATCGGGCCGCGTCGAGATGACGACCGCCGCGGGATAGAGGACGAAGACGAAGGCCACCCAGCGGTAGTACCGCCAGATCGGCAGGCGGGCGTCGATCTGGTCGCGACGAGGATCAGCCACGGGCGCGCGCGCCGGCGACCGCGAAGCGCCACGCTGCCACGACCCCGCCGCCGACCGTCCAGGCCGCGAGGACGAGGGCGTCGCCGACGGCCGGCAGCGCTCCCGCCACGACGCTCCGGCCGACGGCGGCGAGATGGTAGGAGGGCAGCACCGTGGCGATGGTAGCCAGCGGCTCGGGGAATGCGTCGACGGGCGCGAAGAGGCCGCCGAGGATGGCCATCCCGAAGAAGGTCAGGACCATTCCGCCCTGGGCGCTGTCGGCGTCGAGCGTGTAGCCGATGACGATTCCGAGCGCGGCGAACGGGAGCGCCCCGATCGCCAACGTGAGCACGAGCTCGAGCAGGCGAGCCGGCGGCAGCGCGACGTGGTTCACCGCGATACCAGCGAGCGCGACGAGCACGAGCGCCGGGATCGTGAGCAGGACCGCGCTGACGAGCTTCGCCAGCACATAGGCGCTGCTCGCGAGCGGCGTCGTCCGGAGCTGCGTGATCCACCCGCCGACCCGTTCGACGGCGATCGGCGTCGCCTGGCTCATCGAGGCGCCGATCGCGCCGTATGTCGCCATCGACACGAGGAAGAACAGGTTCCAGGCGACACCCCGAATGGTGCCGTCGCCGGATGCGGGGATCACCGCGGTATAGAGGACGTAGAGGATGACCGGAAAGGCGATCGTGAAGATCACGTAGCGCCGGTTCCGGAGCGCGCGTCGGACCTCGAGGGCGAGAAAGGCGGCGAACGAGTTGCCGGATGCGGCACGCATGGCGAGGGCGAGCATGAGCGGATCTCCTTCGTTGACGATCGGGAACGTCAGGCGTCCGCGTTCCGGCCGGTGAGGGCGAGGAACGCCGCCTCGAGGCTCGGCCCCGTGACTTCGAGGTTCGCGAACGCGACGTCGCTCCGGGCGAGCGCGCGGACGGTCGCGTCCGAGTCCCGGCTCACCATCGTCACGACCTCGCCGCGGACGTCGACCGCCACCGTGCCGTCGAGGTTGCGCAGGTAGCCGGCCTCGGCGCCGTCGAGGGTGAACCGGAGCGTCCGCTCGGGCGTGGCCGTCTTCAGGTCGGCGGCGCTGCCGTCGGCGACCACCCGGCCACGGTCGAGGACCACGATCCGGTCCGCGGCCTGATCGGCCTCGTCGAGGTAATGGGTCGCGAACAGGATCGTCCGACCGGCCGCCGCGAGCCGGCGCATGTCGGCCCAGAACGACCGACGCGAGTCGACGTCCATCCCGACCGTCGGCTCGTCGAGGAACACGAGCTCGGGATCGCCGGCGATCGCGAGCGCGAACCGCACGCGCTGAGCCTCGCCGCCCGATAGCCCCTCGACACCGCGGTCGGCCAGCCCCTCGAGCCCGGCGCGGGCGAGAACCTCCTCGGTCGGCATCGGCTCGGGATAGAGCGAGCGGACGAGCTCGACGAGCTCCCGGACCCGTGAGCCGGTCGGCAGGGACGACGACTGGAGCATCGCCCCGACCCGGCCGCGGGCAACTGCCTCCCTGGGGTCGACGCCCAGGGTTCGGACCGTGCCGCTCGTCGCGGACAGGAGGCCGAGCAGGAGGCCGATCGCCGTGGACTTGCCCGCGCCGTTCGGCCCGAGCAGGGCGACGGTCCGCCCGGTCTCGAGCTCGAGGCTGACCGAGTCGAGGGCCGTCGTGTCCCGGTAGCGTTTCGTGACGCCGTCGAACAGGATCGCGCTCGACCGCGAGCTCGAGACGGTGGCGTCGCGGACGCCGGTGACGGTGGCTGCGGAGTGCATGGCGGATGGCCTCGTGGGGTTTCGTTCTCGCCACGAGTGTCCCGTGGGTCAGCTCCGGCGCGAAGTCACGCCCGTCGCGAACGCGTCATGACCCCCGGGCGAGCCTGCACCGTGACATCCGTCACGACCCGAAGATCCGGGCGATCTCGAAGGCGGGCGTCTCCTCGAGCTGGCCGTACGTGCAGTCCACCGGCCGCTTGTCGGGCCGCCAGCGGCGAAAGGTCGTCGCGTGCCGGAACCGGTCGCCCTGGAGGTGGTCGTAGGCGACCTCGCAGACCCGCTCCGCGCGGAGCGGCTCCCACGACAGGTCCTTGCCGCGGTTCCAGCGCGAGGTCGCCCCGGGCAGGCGCTGGCCCGACCCATCCGTGCCCATCGCCGCCCACTCGGCCCATTCCCCCCACGGATGGCCCTCGCTCGCGTTCTCGCGGAGGGGCTCGAGCTCCGTCGCCAGCGCCGCCCGCCGGTCCCACGAGAACGACGAGGTGATGCCGACGTGGTGGAGCCTGCCCTCGTCGTCGAACAGCCCCAGCAGGAGCGACCCGACGTGCGTTCCCGCGCCGTTCTTGTGCCAGCGAAAGCCCGCCACGACACAGTCGGCCGTCCGTTCGTGCTTGACCTTGACCATCGCCCGCTTGCCCGGTTGGTAGCGCGCGTCGAGCCGCTTGGCGACGACCCCGTCGAGCCCGGCGCCCTCGAACCGGTCGAACCAGTCGACCGCGGTCGCACGGTCGCGGGTGGCCGGCGTCAGGTGGACGGGCGCGCTCGCGCGGCCGAGGATCTCCTCCAGCCGGGCGCGCCGCTCGCCCTGTGGCGTCGCCCGGAGGTCCTCGCCGTCGATGGCGAGGAGATCCCACGCGACGAAGCTCGCCGGCGTCTGCTCGGCCAGCATCCGCACTCGCGACTCGGCAGGGTGGATCCGGAGGAGGAGCGCGTCGAAGTCGAGGTGGTCGCCGGTCGCGATGACGACCTCGCCGTCGAGGACGCACCGCTCGGGCAGCGACGCCCGGAACGGCGCCGCGAGCTCGGGGAAGTAGCGGTCGAGCGGCTTGAGGTCGCGCGACTGGGTGAACACCTCGTCGCCGTCCCGGAAGACGATCGCCCGGAACCCGTCCCACTTCGGCTCGTAGAGCCAGCCCTCGCCGTCGGGCAGCGCGGAAGCCGGTTTCGCGAGCATCGGCTCGAGCGGCGGGTCGAACGGCAGCCTCACCGGCCGACTATAGACGGGGGAACCGGGCCGGTCGTCGCGGCGTCCGGGGGCTGCCGCCCGGGAGGCGGCGTCCATCGGAGGGTTCGACCGATGATCCGACTTCGCCTCGCCCGCGCTCGCGGGCTCCGCGGCTTCGCCCCGCTCGCCGTCGTCGTCCTCGTCGTCGCGGCCTGCGGCTCCTCGTCCTCGATCCTGTCGACGGTCGGCGGACCCGTCGGCGACGAGGCGTCCGGGCCGGGGGCCGTACCGGCCGCCAGCGCCGCAGCGACGAACGGCCGCGACCAGTCGCAGAATGGATCCGGCAAGAGCCTAGGTGGGGGCGGCGGACAGGCGCCCGTCCCGGTCGACGAATCGAAGATCGTCAAGACCGGCAGCCTCGACCTCCAGGTGGCGGACCTCGCTGCGACGCTCAACCGCGCCCACGCGGCGATCGCCGGCCTCGGGGGCTACGTCGGGCAGTCGAAGGAGACGAACGACGGCGACCGCTCGACCGCGGTCGTGACCTACCGCATCCCGGCCGCGCGCTGGGACGACGCGATCGGCGCTCTCCGCGGGTTCGCGACGAAGGTGCTCTCCGAGCAGACGAACGCGGTCGAGGTGACCGGCCAGCTCATCGACCTCGCGGCGAGGATCGACAACCTCCAGGCGTCCGAGCGGGCGCTCCAGGCGATCCTCGAGAAGGCGGCCAAGGTCCAGGACATCCTCGACGTCGAGGCCCGCCTGTCCGACGTCCGCGGCCAGATCGAGCAGCTCCAGGCCCAGCAGGCGCACCTGTCCGACCAGGCCGCGCTCGGGACGCTCACCGTCAGCTACACGCTGCCGGTCGTGGCGACCGTCGAGGCCCAGAAGAAGTGGAGCCCGACCGACGAAGTCGACCGCGCGACCGCGTCGCTCGTCGATCTCCTCCAGACCGGGGCCGCTGCCGGGATCTGGTTCGCGATCGTCTGGGTCCCGGCCCTTCTCTTCCTGGCGGTCCTGCTCGCGGTCGTGGTGTTCGTCGTCCGCCGACTCGGCCTCATCCGGCCGCGGGTGCCCGGCCCCGACGCGGCCGACGCCGCCTGAGCGGTCGCGGCCGTTCGGCGCTCCCGGCCGTCGCCCCCGTGGCACGATCTCGGTCGTGGCGACGAGGACGATGGCAGAGCGGTATGACGCCTCTGCCGCGCGCTACGAGCGCTGGTGGGCGCCCGTGCTTCGACCGACGGCGCTCGGCCTCCTCGACGAGGTCGAGCGCCTGCTCCACGACCGGCGACCGCTCGACCGGATCGTCGATCTCGGCGCGGGAACCGGGACGCTGACGCGCGGGATCGTCCGGCGGTGGCCGGGGGCACGGGTCACGGCGGTCGACGCGTCTGCCGGGATGCTCCGGACGGGCGAGGCGCTCGCCGACGAGGAGCTGAGCGCGGACGAACGCGTCCGGATCGACTACGCCGTCGCGGCCGCGGATCGCCTGCCCCTCGCCGAGGCCTCGGTCGACGTCGTCGTCAGCTCGTTCGTCCTCCAGCTCGTCCCGAACCGCCACCGTGTCCTGCGCGAGGCCCGCCGGGTGCTCGCCCCGGGCGGGACGCTGGCGTGGGTCACCTGGCTCGAAGGCCGAAGCGGCGAGCGGTGGCGGCCGGACGAGGCCTTCGACGATGCCGTCGCCGACGCGGAGATCGACGAGGACGATCCGCCGGCCGACGAGCCACGGAGCGGCGACGTGACCTCTGTCGAGGCTGCCGCCGCCCAGACCCGGCGAGCCGGCTTCCGCGACGTCCGGGCGCGGGAGCGGACGCTGGCGTACGACTGGACGGCCCAGTCGTACCTCGACTTCCTCGAGCTGTACGACGAGCGGGACCTCTTCGCCAGCCTGTCGGCGGCGGAGCGCTCGCGGCTTCGTCGCGCCGCGGAACGGCGCCTGGGCCGGCTCCGACCGGCCGATTTCCAGTGGCGGGTGCCCGTCGTCGAGGTGATCGCGCGGCGCTGACGCGACCGCGGCTGGCTGTCAGCCGGCTTCGCTCTCCTCGCCGGTCGCGGCAGCCTCGGCGCTCGGCCCGGCACCCTCGCCGGCCTCGGGCTCCGCGCCCTCCTCGACAGCCTCGGCCTCCGGCGCCTCGACGGCCTCGACGCGTGGCCGCTCGATCTTCGCAACGAGCTCGTCCGGGTCGTTGAGCACAGTGGCGCCCTCAGGCACGACGAGGTCGCGGACGTGAACGGCCGCATCGAAGTCGGCCAGCCCGTCGACGGCGTACTCGATCGCCTCCGGGATGTTGCCGGGCAGTGCCCGAACACGGACGTGCTCGAGCCCGTGGATCAGCGTGCCGCCGAGCTTGTCGGCCGCGGGCGCCACGCCGGTGGCGTGAAGCGCCACGTCGACGGTCAGCTCCTCGGTCATCCGCACGACGAAGAGGTCGACGTGGAGCGGCCGTCGCGTGACCCGGTCGACCTGGACGCCGTGGACGAGCACGGGCCGGGCCCGGCCGCCCTCGACGGCGAGGTCCACGAGCGCGTTCGCGCCGGTGTGGCGCCGGAGGACCTCGAACTCGTGGGTATCGACGGACACGTTCTCGGACGGGACGCCGCGGCCGTAGACGACGGCCGGCAGCCGGCCGTCGCGTCGAAGGCGGGCGACGGCCTTGCCGGTCACGTCGCGCCGCTGGGCCGCGAGGCTGGGTCGATTGCTGGGCATGGTCGAGTCGGTTCCTCGTGCTCGGGAGCGATCGAGAATAGCAAACGCCGGCTTCTTGGTACCCTCGCGGCGCGATGGCCGCCACGATCCTGATCGTCGAGGACGAGCACGCGGTCGCCCGCGGGATCCAGTACGCGCTCCAGCAGGAGGGCTACCAGGTCGCGGTCGCCCGGTCCGGCGAAGAGGGCCTCGAGTTCGCGACGACCCAGGCCCCCGACCTCGTGCTGCTCGACGTCCGCCTGCCCGGCATCGACGGCTTCGAGGTCCTGCGGCGGATGCGCGCGGCCGGCGTCAAGGCACCGGTCCTGTTCCTCACCGCGCGGGACGACGAGGTCGACAAGGTGATCGGCCTCGAGCTCGGCGCGGACGACTACGTGACGAAGCCGTTCGGCCTGCGTGAGCTGATGAGCCGGATCAAGGCCCTCCTGCGCCGGGCCTACGGGGATCTCGCCGACGCGGCCGGCGGCCGCGTCATTCGCCACCACGACCTCGTCATCGACCTCGAGCGCCGACGGGTCCAGCGGGGCAACCGCCGGATCAGCCTGACGCCGACCGAGTTCGAGATCCTGCGTCACCTCGCCAGCCGGCCCGGGCGTGTCTACACCCGCCCGGAGCTCCTCGAGCTCATTCGCGACTACGAGGCGCTCGACCAGGACGACAAGACGATCAACGTCCATGTCAGCCACCTCCGGGACAAGATCGAGGACGATCCGTCGTCGCCGCAGTTCGTGCTGACCGTCCGGGGGGTCGGCTACGCGTTCGCCGAGCGCTGACGCGCCGCCGGGCGGGGTGCGGAGCCGGCTCCGGCCGTTCCTGCGGCTCTCGCTCCAGGCCCGCCTGACCCTCAGCTTCGTCGGCGTGACCGCGCTGACGCTCGCGCTCGTGTCGGCCGTCGTGATCAACCGGCTCGACGACTTCACCCGCGACCAGGTGAGCGGCGACCTGCGGGCACGCGCGCTCACGGTCCGGGACTTCGCGGTCGCCCTCGTCACGCCTGCCGCCGACGACGCCCCGGTCATCGAGACCGATGGATCGCTCAACCCCGCTGTCCGCGCCGCGCTCGGGCGGGACGTCATGGCGCTCTTCGCCCGGATCGCCCAGGCCGACGTGACGATCACGCTGGGCACCGCCCAATCCGGCCCGACGGCGGGCACGACCGTGATCGCGGCACCGAACGGCAGCTTCTCGGGCAAGCTCGTGACGACCCCGTCCGGGACGCAGACGAGGGACGGCGACGCGCGCTACGACGATGCCTGGCCCGTCGGGACGTCCCACCCCTACGGCATCGCGGTCTCGCTATCGGGCGCCTACACGTTCCGGGCGACGACCCTCGCCCAGGCGACCACCCTGCTCGTCGTCCTCACGATCGCCGCCGTCGGCCTGGCGGCACTCGTGGCGATCGTCCTCGCCCGCCGCTTCACGACGCCGATCCGCCGGCTGACGGATGCCGCGCGCGGCCTCGCCGAGGGCGATCTCACCCGCCGCGTCGAGCTCGAGCCGGCGAGTGCGGGCAGCGCCGAGCTCGCCGCCCTCGCCCGCCAGTTCAACACGATGGCCGCCCGACTCGAGGAGAGCGTCGCGATCATCCGGCGCGACCGCGACCGGAGCCGCGACTTCCTCGCCGACGTCTCGCACGAGCTGCGAACGCCGATCGCAGCCCTGCGAACGTTCGTCGAGCTCCTCCAGGAGAGCGCGGGCGACGACCCCGAAGCGCGCCGCGAGTTCCTCGACGCGAGCGCCGGCCAGCTGGAGCGGCTCGACTGGCTGGCCCAGAACCTGCTCGAGCTCTCGAGGCTCGAGTCCGGCCTCGTCCTCCTCGACCTGCGACCCGAGGATCTCCGTGCGGCGGTCGAATCGGCGGTCGAGCAGGCCGATCCGACGGCGAAGAAGCGAGGCGTGGAGCTCCACCTCGAGCTGCCCGGTTCGCCGCTCCGGATCCGGCACGACCCGCAGCGGATCGGCCAGGTCGTCGCGAACCTCGTCGGCAACGCGATCAAGTTCACGGCCCGCGGCGGTCACGTCCGGGTGTCGCTCGCGCCGGACGGCGACGGCGCGACGATCGACGTCGCGGACACGGGGGTCGGGATCGACGCAGCCGAGCTGCCCCGGATCTTCGAGCGCTTCTACCGCGGCTCCCAGGCGAGCGAGGCGCGGGGAAGCGGCAGCGGGCTCGGGCTCGCGATCGTGAAGTCGATCGTGGACATGCACGGCGGCCGGATCAGCGTCGACAGCCGGGTCGGTGGGGGCACGACGTTCCGGGTCTGGCTGCCGCCCGATCCGCGCCAGCTCGAGGGCGGCGCGGCGATCGCCCCGCCCGTGTCCGTCGCGAATCCCTCGCAGCCCGAGGCCGTGCCCGGGCCGATCTCCCCGCTCGCCGCGGGAGCCGGCGTGGACGTGGCGAATTCTTCACCGGGCGCCGGATCGTGACGCAATCCGAGGCGTGGCAAGGTGCGGGCGACACAGACCCGACGAGCGCGCCGATCGTATGGCGGACAGCTCGCCCTGGAGCGAGCCGACCTCGATGACCGACCCGAACCCCGAACACGACTCCGATCTCTGGCGGCGCCCGAAGACCGAGCCCGACGCGACCGCCGAGACCTCGGCCTACGAGCCGCCTGCTCCGACGTACCCCCAGCCCAGCTACGCGCCGCCTGCGGACCGGGAGCCGTGGCCCCAGGGCTGGTCCGCCGGTTCGGTGCCGCCCACCCCGGAGCGCTGGTTCGAGCCCGCGCCCGAAGCATCGCGGCCGCCCACGGCGCCCGTCAGCGCCGATCGCGGCCGGGCCGGTGTCGGGCTCGGAACGATTCTCGCGGCGAGCCTCGTCTCGGCGACGCTCGCCGCCGGCGGCACGTTCGTCGCCCTCGATGCGACCGGAACCCTCGACCGACCGGCGGCCTCGACGCCCGTCAGCCAGGTGCCTGCCGGCAGCAACACGTCATCCAGCCAGCCGGTCACGCTCGACGAGAGCTCGGCGGTCACCGCGGTCGCCGAGAAGGTGGGCCCGGCCGTCGTCCAGATCACGTCATCGAGCCAGGCCGGCAACGGCTTTGGCGGCGCGATCCCCGACACCGGGGTCGGCTCCGGCGTCATCTACGACAGCAGCGGCTGGATCCTCACGAACCGCCACGTCGTGTCCGGGAGCGATCGCCTCGTGGTGAAGCTCAAGGACGGCAAGGAGTACGACGGTTCGATCTACGGGATCGACTCGCTGACGGACCTCGCGATCGTGAAGATCGACGCGACCGGTCTGCCCGCCGCAACCCTCGGCAACTCGGACGAGCTCAAGGTCGGCCAGCTCGTCGTGGCGATCGGCAGTCCGCTCGGGACGTTCACGAACTCGGTGACGTCCGGGATCGTGTCGGCGAAGGGTCGCCAGATCCAGGTCGAGGGCGGGATGCTGTCCAACCTCATTCAGACGGATGCGGCGATCAACCCCGGCAACAGCGGCGGCCCGCTCATCGATGCCGGCGGCAACGTCATCGGGATCAACACCGCCGTTGCCCAGAGCGCGAACGGAATCGGCTTTGCGATCCCGATCAACATCGCCCGCCCGATCACCGCGCAGGCGGTCGCCGGCAAGAAGCTGACCCGGCCCTACGTCGGCGTTCGGTTCATCACCCTCGATCCCGAGGTCGCGAAGACCCACGACGTCTCGATCACCCAGGGAGCGCTGCTCGACGGTGGCCAGGGGCAGCCGGCCATCGTGCCGAACGGGCCCGCGGACAAGGCCGGCCTCGAATCCGGTGACGTGGTCACCAAGGTCGACGACACGACGATCGACGGCGAACATCCTCTCGACGCGGTCCTGAGCCAGTACGCCCCCGGCGACACGGTCACGCTCGACGTCCTTCGCGGCGGCTCACACAAGACGATCAGCGTCACCCTCGGCACCCGACCCGCCGACCTGTAGTCCTCGAGTCGAGAACCGGCGCGGCGCGCCGATGGGAGGCGCCGGCCGGGTTGCGCGCTGGCCCCGCGCCGGTTGTGGGCCATTCCCACCACTGGGACCGAATCGGCGACCGCAGCCGCCTCGGAGACGCCCGGGACCGCGAACGCCGTCCGATTGTGGCGCCTCGACCACAACAGGACCCGGGACGTGTCTCCAACGGCAGACCGCTGGACGAAATCGGGCCCAGTGGTGGGATATCCCCACACGCGCGCGCCGTGCCGCGTGCCGCCGCTCAGCCGGCGCGGCGCCGCCAGATCTCGACACCCGCCCAGTCGAGCGGACCGCCGAGGTCGACCTCGGGTTTGCGGATCCGCACCCCGACCTCGTCCACCCGATGCGCGGCGAGGATCTCGTGGGCGATCGCCTCGGCGATCGCCTCGAGCAGGCGGAACGAGGTCGACTCGACCACCTGCTTGCAGATCGCGTACACGGCCCCGTAATCGACCGAGCGCTCGAGCTCGTCCTCGACGCCGGCGGGCTGGAGGTTGAGGACCAGCTCGACGTCGACCTCGAACGGCTGCTCGGCGTACTGCTCGAACGGATAGACGCCGTGGCGACCGTTGAAGCGCATGTTCCGGAGGACGATCCGGTCGCTCATCGGGTCGCCGCCTCGTCGGGCGGAAGGCCCCGAAGGATCGCGTCCGCCATCCGCGCGGCCCGAACGTTCGGGCGAACGTCGTGGACCCGGACGATGTCGACGCCGGCGGCGATCCCGAGGACGGTCGTCGCGAGCGTGCCCTCGACGCGCTCCTCGGGCGGCAGGTCGAGCACCCGGCCGATCGTGGACTTGCGCGACGTCCCGAGGAGGATCGGCCGGCCGAGCGCCCGGAGCGCCCCGAGCTCCCGCAGCAGCTCGAGATTGTGCTCCGCCGCCTTGCCGAAACCGATCCCCGGATCCACGATGAGCCGCTCGGCCGCGACCCCGGCAGCCTCGGCTCGCTCGAGCGCGGCGCGGAGATCCGCGATCACCTCGCGGACAAGCCGGGCGTAGACCGGCTCCGCCCGGTTGTGCATGACGACGATCGGGACGGCGCGCGCGGCGACGAGGGCGAGCAGCTCGGGCTCGGCGGCGACGCCCCACACGTCGTTGACGAGGTCGGCCCCCGCGTCGAGGGCGGCCTCGGCGACCTCGGCCTTCGTCGTGTCGATGCTGATCGGCACGTCCGGCAGCGCCGCCCGGATCGCGGCCACGACCGGGACGGCGCGACGCCGCTCCTCGGCCGCGTCCACGGGCTCGTGGCCCGGCCGGGTCGATTCGCCGCCCACGTCGAGCAGGTCGGCCCCGTCGCGCACCATCGCCTGTGCCTGCTCCACCGCGGCCGCAACCGGATCGGCCGCGCCGCTCGGGGCGATCAGCCCGTCGCCGGAGAACGAGTCGGGCGTGGCGTTCACGATCCCCATGACGTAGGTCCTGGCGCCCCAGTCGAATCGGCGGCCGCGAATCGTGAGGCCCGTCGGGGCGGCCGCCGTCACGGGCGGCTGGCCCGCGCGTCGTCGACGAGCGGGTCGTCCACGAGCTGCGCTCGCACGAAACCGACGAGATAGAGCGAGCCCGCGACGACGATCGGCCCCTGCGACGACGCGAGGGCTCGCGCGAGGGCGGCGTCGGGATCCGGCACGACCTCGACGGTGCCGAGACCGGTCGCCGCCCGCCAGGCCGCGGCGAGGTCCGGGGCCGGCATGGCGCGTGGCAGATCGAGCGACGTCGCGATGACGGTCGCCCCGGCAAGCGCAGGCGAGGACGCGAGGGCGCGGACGATCCCCGGAACGTCCTTGTCCCGCATCGCGGCGACGAGGAGCGTCAGCGGCCCCGGAGCGAGGTGAGGCCGAAGGTCGGCGAGCGCGGAAGCGAGCGCGGCGGCACCGTCGGCGTTGTGCGCGCCGTCGAGGAGCACCTCCCGACCGGCCGTGGCCGCGTCCGGCCCGAGAAGCTCGAGCCGCCCCGGCCAGCGCGCGTCGGCATAGCCGCGCCGCCGGGCATCGGGCGAGGCGCTCGCGATCCCAGCCGTTTCGAGCGCGTCGAGGAGCGCGTCGGCGACCGCGACGTTCGCTGCCTGGTGGCGCCCGCGGAGCCCGACCCGGGTCTCGCCGAGCCCGCCGAGCCCGCCAAGCCGGACGACGATGCCGTCCCGGTCGAGCCGGACGAGCGGTGCCGGCGCGACGACCACGAGCGGCGCCTTCACGCGTCGCGCGCGTCGCCGGATGACCGTGAGCGCGGGCTCCGTTGTGCCCGTCACGGCGAGGTCGCCGCGCATGATGATGGCGGCCTTCTCCCGGGCGATCGCCTCGACCGTGCTCCCGAGCCGATCGGTGTGGTCGAGGCCGATGTTCGTGACCGCGGCCACGCCGCCGTCCCAGGCGTGGGTCGCGTCGAGCCGACCGCCGAGACCCACCTCGACGAGCGCGACGTCGATGCCGACCTCGGCGAAGTGGCGGAACATGATCGCGGTCAGCAGCTCGAACTCCGTCGGCGGGCCGAGCCGCCGGGCGACGCGATCGGCGAGCGGCAGCACCTCGTCGACGAGCCGGACGAACGCCGCGGGCGCGATCGGGACACCGTCGACCTGGATCCGCTCGCGATACGAGACGAGGTGCGGCTTCGGGGTCTCGCCGATCCGATAGCCCGCGGCCCGCAGGACGGAGCCCGCGAGGGCGAGCACGCTGCCCTTGCCGTTCGTTCCGGCGACGAGCGCCCCGCGCAGCCCGCGCTGTGGATCGCCGAGCGCCCGAAGAAGCGCCTGCGTCCGGCCGAGCCCGAGTCGGATCCCGAACCGACCGCGCTCGGCGAGCGCCTCGACGGCTTCGGCATACCCGCCGTCAGCGGCCGACGCCGGTGCTCCTGCCTGGCGCGTGGCCGCGCTGTCGGCGGCCGGGGCGGAAGCGCTCACTCGCGCGTCAGCTCGTCCTCGTAGAAGACGCACTGGTTGAAGCGGGGCGTCAGGCAGACGTCGTTCACGTAGCCCTGCTCGAGGTGAACGCCGCCGCGGAGCTGGCAACGCGAGACGTTCTGGTCCTGGCGGATGAGCGCCTTGAGCAGGTGGGGCGCCTGGATCGGGATCGCGCCGCGTGAGCCGGTCATGTAGAAGTGCGGGCAGACGTTGCGCCGCAGGTTGGGGAGACCGAAGCCGCCCCGGCCCCCCGTCGGCAGCGTCCGGTAGCGGGCGGGTTCGATCGTCCGGGACGGCGCCGGGGACATCACGCGCGGGATCGGGGGGCTGCCGAGGGCCTGCTGGGGCGGGGCCGGGCGGGATCTCGGATCGCGTGCCTGCACGTGTCTCCTGGCGTGGGCGCGCACGACGGTCGCCGCCGCGCTCGACCGGGTCAGAGTACACCGGAGAACCCGCGTCTCGTTGCCTCCGCACTGAACGGGTGGGCTGCCGAACCGCGTCGGCGGCCCGGCGGCATGCGACAATGAGGGCCGTGACGATCCGCCGCGGGAGCCGCCCCGCGCAGGTCCGCCCACGACCGGCATCGACCGGGCGACCGCCGGCGGCGAGCCGTCCCCGACGCCGAACGGGTCGCCTCTCCCCCCGGGCACCGATCACCCGGCGGACCGGGCTACCCCTCCCGCTCCAGCTCGGCCTGGCCATCGGCGTCGCCCTCCTCGGGATCGTCGTCCTCACCGGGGCCTCGGGCTTCGCCGCGCGGGCGCTCGGCGGCGTCGGCGGCACGATCTCGGACGCCGTCGCGAAGCTGACCGCGACGGCCGAGCCGAGCGCCTCGCCGCTCGCCGCGCCGGACGCTCCGACGCTGGCGTCACCGGCCGAGCCGTACACCAGATCGAAGACCGTCGACATCACCGGTACGCTCCCGGCCGCCTTCGCCGGACAGCCCGACGTCAAGATCCGGCTCTACCTGTCGCTCTCCAACCAGCCGCCGGCGCCGATCGACGAGCACGCCGTCGGCGCCACGGTCGCCTTCACGTTTCCGGCCGTGAAGCTCGACGAGGGCACGAACACGTTCACCGCGACGATCGTCCGCGGCGATACCGAGAGCGATCCGTCGCCCGCCGTCCAGTTCGTGCGCGATACGAAGGCGCCGGGGCTGTCGATCAGCTCGCCGAAGGACGGCGCGACCGTCAACCGCAAGACCGTCACGATCAAGGGCCGGACCCAGGCCCGAAGCGAGGTCTTCGTGCGCAACGCCGACGCGTCGGTCACGACGACGACGAGCGCCGACGGCGACGGCTCGTTCTCGGCCACGATCGCGCTCGATCCGGGCACGAACGGGATCACGGTGACGTCGACCGACCCCGCCGGAAACGACCGGTCGGTCGTCCTCACGGTGCGCCGCGGCAGCGGCCGGCTGACCGCCTCGATCTCGGCGAGCCGCTACCGCTTCGCGCGCAAGAGCCTGCCCGAGCCGCTCACGGTCCGGGTCACGGTCCTCGACCCCGACGGCAAGCCGCTCGAGGGCGCCGACGTCACGTTCACGATCAGCATCCCGGGCGTGCCGGCCGTCACGGCGGGCGGCCGGACCGACGCGACCGGCCATGCCAGCTTCACGACGACGATCCCGCGGGGAGCGTCATTCGGGACGGGCCCCGCGTCCGTCCTCGTCCATACCGCGGAGTTCGGCGACACGACCGACCGAACGATCATCACGATCGGGAAGTAGGCATGACGACGGGCTCCCGACCGACCGCGACCTGGCGGTGTCCGCACTGCGGAGCGGCCCAGCCGGAGAGCGGTCGGTGCTGGGTCTGCCACCGCCCCAGCACGTGCTGCGCGACCTGCACCAACTTCCGGCCGTCGCTCGTCGGCGGCCTCGGCTACTGCGGCCTCGACCGGACGCGCGCGCCGCTCCGCGGCACCGAGCTCCGCGGCTGCTGGGAACCGGCCGCGCCGCGCGTCGTCACCCTCTTCGATCGGCCCGTCGGCCGCGCGCCTGCTGTCGGCGAGCGGGACCACCCTCAGCCGCGGGACTGGCCGCCGCGCGACGCGACCGCGCTCCGGCGCCCGCTCGAGTGGGTGCCCGTCGAGGAATCCGCCGACCGAGGCTCGTCGGGATCGACCCGGCCCTGACCGACGTCCGCCGGGGGCCGTCGATCAGACGGTCGGCGCCGCCGTCGGCACGAGCGTCGGCGTCGGCGGAGGCGTGGGCTCCGGAGTCGGCGTCGGCGGAGGGGTCGGCTCGGGGGTCGGGGGCTGGGTCGGCTCGGGCGTCGGAGTCGGTGTCGGGGTGGGCGTCGGCGTCGGTGTCGGTGTCGGTGTCGGTGTCGGTGTCGGCTCCGGCCCCTGCGACACGACGTACGAGATCGGCGTGCCCTGGGCGACCACGATGCCGGCGCCGGGGCTCGTGCTGATGATCGAGCCCTCCGGGATCGCCGGGTCGAAGGCGACGCTCCGGGTGCCGACCTGGAGACCCGCGGCCGCGATCGCGTTGAGCGCGTCCTGCTCGGTGAGCCCGGTGACGGGCGGAACGGTGACCGTCTGCTGGCCGGCGACGACCGTGACGTTGACGGTCGAGCCCGGATCGACGTTCGTCCCGGCCTGCGGGTCCTGGCTCGTGATCGTGCCCTCGGCCTGGCCGCTCGTGGCGGGCACGAAGGAGGTCGCGAGGATCCGGAGGTTCTGCTGGGCGGCCGTCGCCTGGGCGGCAGTCACGGTCTGACCGACGAAGTTCGGCACGGTGACCTGCGCCGCCGGCGCCGTCCGAGGGCCGGACAGCAGCTGGAAGGCGAGGAAGGCCACGGCCGCGAGCACGACGAGCGCGAGAAGCCCGGCCACCCACGGCCAGACGCCCGTGACCCCCGGATCCTCCTCGGGCTCTTCGACGACCGGCGGCGGTACCGCCCGGCGAGCGGCCGCCGGTGTGCCGGCGGCCGTCTGGCCCGCATAGGCGTCGGGCCCGTACGGAAGCGCCCCGACCGGCGCGGAGCGGGCGACGCCCGAGGCGACCGTCGCCGCCCCCGCCGCGCTCGCGAGGCCGTCCTCGCCGGCGTCGACCCCGCCCATCGCCGCGATGCCCGCGGCCCCGGCCGCGGCGCCGGTCCTGACCGGACGGCCGGCGACGAAAGCGTCGAGCGCGTCGGCGAAATCGGCGGCGGACGGGAAGCGGTCGACAGGGTCGCGCGCCAGCGCCCGCCGCACGATCGCGTCGAGCTCGGGCGGGATCCCGGCCCGCGCCTCCGAGGGAACGGGGATCGGACCCTGGAGGCGGGCCATGGCGACGCCCGCGGCGCTGTCGCCTTCCCATGGCCGGCGGCCGGTCAGCAGCTCGAACAGGACGATCCCGAGCGCGTAGATGTCGGAGGCGGGAGTCGCGGCCTCTCCCCTGGCCTGCTCGGGACTGAAGTAGTGGACCGAACCGAGCGTCGTCCCCGGCAGCGTCAGCTGGGCCTCGGCCATCGCCCGGGCGATCCCGAAGTCGCCGACCTTCGGCCGGCCGTCGCGCGTCAGCAGGACGTTGCCGGTCTTCATGTCGCGGTGGACGATCCCCCGGGCGTGCGCGGCGGCCAGGCCGCGGGCGATGCCGGAGGCGAGGCGCGCGGCCTGGCGGGGCGGGAGCGGGCCGTTGCGGCGCACGAGGGTGGCGAGGTCCTCGCCCTCGACGAGCTCCATCACGATGTACGGCCCGGTCGCGTCGTCGCTGAAGTCGTAGACCCCGACGACGTTCGGGTGGTTGAGCGACGCCGCCGCCTGCGCCTCCTGCCGGAACCGGGCGAGGAACGCCGGGTCGTTGCCGTACTCGGGGCGGAGGACCTTGACCGCGACGTCGCGGTCGAGCTGGCGATCGTGGGCGCGGTAGATCGTCGCCATGCCGCCGCGCCCGAGCAGCTCGATCAGCCGATAGCGGCCGCCGAGGGTGGTGCCGATGTCCGCCACGTTCGGTACGTTCCCCTCTCGCCTGCCTCAGCCGCCGCGACGCGCGAGCGCGCCGCGTTCCTCACAGCCTGAGGTCGTGCAGATAGTCGCGGAACTCGCCGGCGAGATCCGGGCGCTGGAGCGCCAGCTCCACGGACGCCTTGAGCCAGCCCATTGTGGTGCCGGCGTCGTAGCGCGTCCCCTCGAACTCGTAGGCGTAGACCGACTGCTCCTCCATGAGCGCCTCGATCGCGTCGGTCAGCTGGATCTCTCCGCCCGCCCCCTTCGGCGTCTGCTCGAGCTTGTCGAAGATCTTCGGGGTGAGGACGTACCGCCCGATGATCGCGAGGTTCGAAGGCGCGTCCGCGGGCTCCGGCTTCTCGACGAGCCGGCTGACGCGGTGGAGGCGCGTGTCGCCTTCGGGCACGTCGTCGGGCGGCGTGCCGATGACGCCGTAGCGGCGGGTCTCGTCCGGCGGGACCTCCATGACCGCGACGACCGAGCCGTGGGTCTCCTCGTACGCCTGGATGAGCTGCCCGATACAGGGCCGGTCCCCGACGACGACGTCGTCCGACAGGATGACCGCGAACGGCTCGTGGCCGATCAGCTCCTTCGCGACGAGCACGGCGTGACCGAGCCCGAGCTGCTCCTTCTGGCGGACGTAGGCGACCTGGGCGAGGTCGCTGATGTGGCGGATCCGACGGAGCATCTCGACGTCGCCCCGCTGCTCGAGAAGCTGCTCGAGCTCGAAGTCGATGTCGAAGTGGTCCTCGATCGCCCGCTTCTGGGACGAGGTCACGATGATGATCTGCTCGATCCCCGAGGCGACGGCCTCCTCGACCGCG
>DASTSC010000037.1:0-1757 GCA_035760905.1 Candidatus Limnocylindrales bacterium
CCGGCGGTGGGTTCGACCTCGGGCTGCTGCTCGACGGCGACGCGGACCGCGCGGGCGCGGCCGACGAGCGCGGCACGTTCCTCCACCAGCTCGAGGTGACCGGGCTGCTCATGTACTACCTGGCCGAGCACCGGGGGCTGCGCGAGCCGGTGGCGGTGAGCGTCAACAACACGTCGATGGCGGCGCGGCTCGGCGAGCGCTACGGGATCGAGGTCGTCGAGACGCCGGTCGGCTTCAAGTACATCGGGCCGGCGATGCTGTCGCACGGCGCGATGCTCGGGGCCGAGGAATCGGGTGGCTACGGGTTCCGGATGCACCTGCCGGAGCGCGACGGGATCTACGCCGACCTGCTCTTGCTCGACCTGTTCCTCCGCGAGCGGGCCGCCGGCCGCTGGCCGGTGTCGCGGATCGTCGAGCACTTCCACGAGATGGCGGGCCCGTCCTTCTATCGCCGGATCGACGTCCACGTGGATCGGGCCGCGTACGGACCGCTCAAGGAGCGGCTGCTCAGTGGGCTCGCCGCCTCACCGCCGTCGGAGCTGGCAGGCGAGGCGATCGCCCGGACCCAGCACCTGTCGACGGCCGACGGCTTCAAGTTCTTCACCGCGGACGGGTCGTGGCTGCTCGTGCGGGTGAGCGGGACCGAGCCGCTCGTCCGGGTCTATACCGAGGCCACGACCCCCGGCGCCCGCGATGGGCTCGTCGAGGCCGGCGAACGCCTGGTCCGGGCGGCATGAGCGAGGCCGGCGAGCGGCGGCAGCTGGTCGCGGCCGACGAGGGCGGCGACCAGACCCACGTCCCGAAGCCGTGGGGCGAGGAGCGGATCTGGGTCTGGACCGACCAGTACGCGGGCAAGGTCATCACGATCGAGGCCGGCAAGCGCCTCTCGCTCCAGTACCACGAGGCGAAGGACGAGGCCGTCTACGTCCTCTCGGGCCGGCTGCGGCTCCACCTCGAGGACGCGGCCGGCAGCATGCGCCAGCTCGACCTCGGCCCCGGCGAGAGCCGGCGAGTCCCGGTCGGCCGGAGGCACCGCTTCGAGGGCCTCGAGCGGACCGAGCTCATCGAGGTCTCCGGCCCGCAGCTCGACGATGTCGTCCGGGTCGAGGACGACTACGGCCGCGGGGGGACGAGCGCCCCATAGCGAGATGCCGAAGATCCCCTCGTCCGGCGGGTACCACAGCGTCAACCCCTATCTCGTCGTCGACGATGCCGAACGCCTCATCGCGTTCCTGGCCGAGGTCTTCGACGGCCACGAGCAGGGACCACGCGAGCTCGCGGCGGACGGCCGGATCGATCACGCCGACATGAGGATCGGCGACTCGCTCGTGATGGTCAGCCAGTCGTCGGACGCCTACCCGGCCCGACCGTCCGTCCTCTTCGCCTACGTCGACGATGTCGATGCGACCTACCGGGCGGCGCTCCGGGCCGGCGCGACCTCGATCGCCGAGCCGACGCCACAGCCGTGGGGCGACCGCGTCGGCGGGTTCCACGACCCGTTCGACAACCGCTGGTGGATCGCGACCCACGGCGGAGCCGTGGGCTGACCTCGGCTGCCGAGTCATCACCAGGGGTACCGCGAGTCGGGACGTTTTCCGGGGTGACCGCCGTCGGGACGCGGTGTAGGCTTCGACCCAGACGACCGCCACCACCGGTCGATCGAGAGCGACCGGACGGCGGCTCGCACGGACGCCCCTCGGGCGACGGAGGTTCGGCCGCGATGCACAGCTCGCTGATCGGCAAGGTCGAGAAGGCAA
>DASTSC010000038.1:0-2281 GCA_035760905.1 Candidatus Limnocylindrales bacterium
CGAGCGGCCGCGGCCCGGGCCGCGCGTCGGTCGTCACGAGGCGGCCCGCGCCGCGCGACCGACGAGCGCCCGCGCCGGCGCCGGTCCGGTCGAGGCACGCATGACGAGCTCGATCGGCAGGACCTCCGGTTCCGGCCGCTCGCCGCCGAGCAGGCGGACCGCGTGCTCGAACCCGCGCCGGCCGATCTCGTGGAGCGGCAGGTGGACGGTGGAGAGGCTCGGCGCGACGACGGCCGCGGTCGCAACGTCGTCGAAGCCCGCGACGGAGAGATCATCGGGGACGTCGATCCCGAGTGCCGCCAGCCGTTCGAGCGCGCCGAGCGCGAGGAGGTCGTTCGCGGCCGCGACTGCGCTGAAGGGCGCGCCCGTCGCGAGCAGGCGGTCGATCCCGTCGGCGCCTGCCGCCCGGTCGAAGCCGGTCGAGACGACGAGCCGCTCGTCGAACGGCAGGCCGGCGTCCGCGAGGCCGCGCCGGTAGCCCTCGCGGCGCTCGCGGGCGACGAGGAGCGACGGGGGACCGGCGAGGAACGCGATCCGGCGGTGGCCGAGCCTGACGAGCTCGGCGACGACCGCAGCCACCCCCGCCCGGTTGTCGACGCCGACCTCCGGCTCGCCGGCGGCGTGAGGGGAGAGATGGACGACCGCGCCGCCGTAGGCCCGGATCGCGGTGAGGTGACGCGCCAGCTCGTCGTTCGCGGCCCGGTCGTCGAAGCCGCTCCCGGCGAAGATGACGGTCGCGGCGCGCATCCCGCGCAGCAGCCGGACGTACGAGTTCTCGCGCTCCGCGTCCCGGTCCGAGCTGCAAGTGATGACGAGGTGGCCGGCGGCGCCGGCGGCGTCCTCGACGCCCCGGACGACCTCCGCGAAGTACGGGTCGGTGATGTCGTGGACGATGACCCCGACGACCGGGACCCGGCTCTTCTGGAGGCCGCGAGCGAGCGCGTTCGGGACGTAGTCGAGCGTCCGGGCGGCGTCGAGGACGCGCTCGCGGGTCGCCGCGCTCACGGCGTAGTCGGCCGCGGAGACGACCCGCGACGCGGTCGCGGTCGAGACGCCCGCGAGGCGGGCGACGTCGGTGATCGAGGTCACGCCTGGGCGCTCGGGCTCAGTAGGGGTACGGGAACGACTTCGCGTCGTCGCGGATCGTCACCCACTGCCACTCGGTGAACTCGTCCCAGTTCGCAGGCCCGCCGAAGCGGCTGCCGTTGCCGGACGCGCCCATCCCGCCGAACGGGATCGTCGCCTCGTCGTTCACGGTCTGGTCGTTCACGTGGACCATGCCGGCGTGGATCCGCTGGGCGAGCGCGAGCCCGCGCGAGACCGAGCGGGAGTAGACGGCGCCGGTCAGCCCGTACTCGGAGTCGTTCGCGAGCTCGAGCGCCTCGTCGTCGGTGTCGAACGTGACGATCGGCGCGACCGGCCCGAAGGTCTCGTCGGTCCAGGCCGGCAGGTCGCGGGTGACGTCGGTCAGGATCGTCGGCCGGTAGAAGAGGCCCTCGTGCGTGCCGCCCTCGACGAGCCGCGCGCCGCCCTCGACGGAGCGGCGGACGATCCCGTCGACCCGGGCGAGCTGCTTCTCGTTCACGATCGGCCCGAGGTCGACGTCCTCCCGATACGGGTCGCCGAGGCGGATCCGCCTCGCCTTCTCGGCGAGCGCGTCGACGTAGTCGCCGACGACGCTCCGGTGGACGATGTGGCGGCCGGTCGCGAAGCAGACCTGGCCCTGGAACTGGAACGTCGCGTAGGCGCCGGCCGAGGCCGCGGCCTCGAGGTCGGCGTCGTCGAGGACGACGAACGCGTTGTTGCCGCCGAGCTCCAGCGACACGCGCTTGAGGAGGCCGCCGGCGAGCGTGCCGACGCGGCGGCCGGCGGCGGTGGAGCCGGTGAATGAGACCCGGGTCACGTTCGGGTCGGTGACGATCGCCTCGCCGGTCTCCGCGCCGCCGACGACGACCTGGAGGAGGCCCTCCGGCAGTCCCGCCTCGGCGAAGATCGCGGCGAAGACGGCGCCGCCGCAGACGGGCGTCTGCGGGTCGGGCTTGAGGACGACCGCGTCGCCGAGCGCGAGCGCCGGCGCGACGACCCGCATCCCGAGGACGCTCGGCGAGTTCCAGGGTGTGATGGCACCGATCACGCCGGCCGGAACTCGTCGGAGCATCGACAGACGACCCGGCACGACCGTCGGCACGAGCTCCCCGTAGGTCTGCCACGGCATGCCGGACGCGGCGAGGAGCTCGCCGATCGTGAAGTTCTGCTCGTGGTGCATCTTGCCGTGGACCGC
>DASTSC010000039.1:0-10248 GCA_035760905.1 Candidatus Limnocylindrales bacterium
AGGTAGTGGATCCCGAAGTCCTTCGTCCGGGCCAGCTCGTGGGCGATCCCGATGTAGAAGCCCGACTTCACGGCCGGGATGTTGAGCGAGAACTGGAGCGCCGATCGAAGGCGAACGGGACCGCGCTCGAGGTGGTCCGCCTGGGTCGGGATGAAGTTGTTGCCGAAGTTCGTGGCGACGTCCATGAACAGCGTCGCCGCGGTGAGCTTCTCCTCGTCGATCCCGATCGCGTAGTCGATCGGCTTGATCGCCGATCCGGGCTGCCGCCAGCCGTCGCCGAGGACGTCGAACTGGGGCTGGAACTTCTTGTTACCCGAATCGGTGTAGCTCGCGCTGCCGACGTAGGCGAGGATCTGGCCGGTCCGGGCGTCCTCGACTCCGGCGGCCGCGTTGTTGATGCTCCACTGTCGCAGCGTCCGGATCCACGTCCGATCGCGGTTCGGGATCTTCAGGCGGTCGAGGATCGCCTCGGTGTTCTTCCGGTTCGGGGCCCGGGCCGCGGCGTAGACCCACTTCTCGGTCGTCTGCTGCATGTTCCAGTCGAGCGTCGTCGTGACCCGGTAGCCGCCCGTATCGACCTTCTCGCAGCTGTCGGCCGCGTCCGCGCCGCACAGGAGCGTCCCGAGCTCGCTCCGGACCTGCCAGACGAACTGGGCGGCCTTCCACTGGGCCGACGTCTGCGGGACGAGGACGACCTTCTCGCTCATCGCCGCCTCGAGGTCGGCGTCGCTCACGGACGTCCTGGTGAGGACCCGGTTCGTGAGCATCGCCTGGAGGACCTGGTTGCGACGCTGGACGATCGGCGCGTCGTCCGGGACGACGAGCTGTGACTTGCCGTCGGGGCAGTCGCCGTGGTCGTCGAGGGCGACCGAGCAGTCCTCCTCGGCGTTCTTCACGAGGTCGTAGTTCGTCGGGCTCTTCGGCAGCGCGGCGAGGATCGCCATCTGGGCGAGGCTGAGCTTGTCGAGCGGCTTGCCGAAGTAGCTCCTGGCCGCCGCCGCCACGCCGTAGCTCTGGTTGCCGTAGAAGTTCTGGTTGAGGTAGGCCTCCATGATCGCCTGCTTGCCGGCGTCGCCCGGGGGCAGCTCCTGGGTCAGGCGGATCGACTGGATGATCTCCTTGACCTTGCGCTGGTACTTGTCACCGTTGATGACATCGGGCGGCAGGAGCCGCTGGCGGACGAGCTGCTGGGTGATCGTCGACGCGCCGCGCTCGTTGCCGCGGAGCGTGTCGAGCCCGGCCGAGATGATCCCGACGGGATCGAAGCCGGCGTTCTGCCAGAACGTCTTGTCCTCGATCGAGGTCGTCGCGTCGATGAGGGCCGGCGGAATGTCGTTGTAGGGGACGACGTCGCGCTTGAGCGCGCCGAGCCGGGCCAGCTCGACCCGGCCGGTCCGGTCGTAGACGATCGTCTGCTGGTCGAAGGTGAGGTTCTGGAGGAGCGACTTCGGGTCCTGGAGCCCTTCGCTGAAGTAGCCGTAGGCGCCGACGGCGGCGACCATCCCGACCACGCCGAGGAGGAGGAGGCTGCCGAACAGGAGGAGGGGAAGTCCGATCGCGAAGCCGCGCGCCACCCGACTCCCCGGTGCGCCGCGACCGTTCCCGTTGCGCCGGTGGCGCTGGCGCCGCGCGAGGCTCGTTTGCATCTGTCGGCTCACAGTAGCATAGGGGTTGCGATGCTCCGGCCCCCCACGATCGCCCCGTCCCGGACGCCCCGAACGTCCCGCCTGTGACGGCCGAAGCGGCCGAAACGTCGCTCGCCGGCCTCCTCGACGAGCTGCGCTGGCGGGGGATGTTCCACTCGGCGACACCCGGCCTCGAACGGCGCCTGGCGGCCGGTCCGCCGCTCGCCGGCTACAACGGCTTCGACCCCACGGCAGCGTCGCTCCACGTCGGCCACCTCGTCCCGATCTTCGGGCTCATCCACTTCCAGCGACGGGGCGGCACGCCGTACGCGCTCGTCGGGGGCGCGACGGGCATGGTCGGCGACCCGTCGGGCCGATCGAGCGAGCGGAACCTGCTCGACGAGGCGACGCTGCGGGCGAACGTCGAGGCGATCGGCGGGCAGCTGGCGCGGTTCCTCGACTTCTCGCCCGGCCCGGCCCAGGCCCGCCTCGTGAACAACCTCGACTGGACCCGAGACGTCGGCGTCCTCGACTTCCTCCGCGACGTCGGCAAGCACTTCACGGTCCCGTACATGCTCGGAAAGGAGTCGGTCCAGCTCCGGCTCGAGCGCGGGCTCTCGTTCACCGAGTTCAGCTACATGCTCCTCCAGGCCTTCGACTTCCGGCACCTCTACGAGGCCGAGGGGGTCCAGCTCCAGATGGGCGGGGCGGACCAGTGGGGCAACATCACCGCCGGGCTCGAGCTGATCCGGCGGACCGTCGGCGGGGCTGGGGAGGCCGTTGCCGAGGATGCGACGGAACCGGCCCACGCCCTCGCCTACCCGCTCCTGCTCACCGAGTCGGGGGCGAAGTTCGGCAAGACCGAGGGTGGCGGATCGGTCTGGCTCGACCCGACCTGGACGACGCCGTACGCCTTCTACCAGTACTGGCTCAACGCCGACGACCGCGACGTCGGAACGTACCTGCGCTGGTTCACGCTGTTCGGACGCGGTGAGATCGAGGCCCTCGAGGCCGAGCAGGCGGCGCGGCCGGAGACCCGCGTCGCCCAGCGGACCCTCGCTCGCGACCTGACGGCGCGGGTCCACGGCGAGACCGAGGCCGGGCGGGCGATCGAGCTGTCGGAGGCGATCTTCTCGGGCCGCCTCGCCGAGCTGTCCGAGGCGATGCTCGAGGCGGCCGCCGGCGAGCTGCCGCACGTCGTCCTCGCCGACGGCGCCGCGACCGCGCTCGCGGCGGCGATCGAGGCCGGCGCCTACGGCTCCAAGGGTGAGGCCCGGCGCGGGATCGCGGGCGGCGGCCTCTACGTCAACGACGCCCGCGTCGGCGACCCGGACGAGGCCCTGCCCGAGCCGCTCCACGGACGCTTCTGGGTCATCCGGACGGGCCGGCGCAACCAGCGGATCGTCGAGCGTCGGCGGGGATAGCCCGGTCGGGCCGGGCGCTCAGACGCGGGCGAGGAAGTCGAGGACGCGCCGGGTGGCGAGCTTCGTCGCGGCAGGGTCGTACGACGGCAGCGAGCTGTCGGCGAAGTAGTGCTGGTCGCCCGGGTAGAGGAAGAGCTCGCCGTCGCGCGCCGCGGCGACGATCTCCCGGGCCGCCTCGATGTCGCCCTCGCCGACGAAGATCGGGTCGTGGTCCATCCCGTGGATCTGGGCCGGGACGTCCGGCGGCCAGGGCCCGAACGCCCATTCGCCCGTGATCGGGATCGCCGAGTAGAACAGGATCGCGCCGCGCGCGCCGGGCCGGGTCTGGGCGAGCTTCTGGGCCGGCAGGACGCCGAACGAGAAGCCGAGGTAGACGAGACCCGCCGGCAGGTCGTCGGCGACGTGGACGCCGCGCTCGCGCATCGCGTCGAAGCCGATGCTCTCGACGTGGGCCATGCCCGCTTCGATGCTGTCGAAGGTCCGACCCTCGAACAGGTCGGCGGTGTGGACGGTGTGGCCCGCCTCCCGGATGACGTCGGCGAACTCGACGACCCCGGGCGTGAGCCCCTGGGCGTGATGGAACAGCAGGACCTCGGCCATCTGAACCTCCTCGGGCGCGGCTGGGGCTGATCGTGCCTACATCGCCGCGGCAACGTCGACGAGCCGGTCGTCGTCGGCCGGCGTGCGAACGGTGAGCCGCAGGTACGCGGCCAGGAGGTGACCGGCCGGGAACGTCCGGGGCACGAGCCCGTGGCGGAGGAGGTGCTCGGCGGCGGCCGCGGCGCGCTCGGGCGAACCGAGGTCGACGAGCAGGAAGTTCGTGGCCGACGGGCCCGCCGGCCAGCCGATCGCGGCGAGCGCGGTCCGCCACCGCTCCCGCTCGAGCGAGACCGAGGCGACCCGCTGCCGCATCGCGTCGAGGTCGACCATCGTCGCCGCCACCGCCGCGACCGAGACGACCGAGACCGAGCCCGGCGGCCGGTACGGAGCCAGCCGAGCGATCGTCTCGGGCCGCGCGACGGCGAACCCGACGCGCAGACCCGCGAGGGCGTACGCCTTCGACGCCGTGCGGACGACGACGAGGTTCGAATGGTCGCGACGGAGCGGCAGGAGCGTGACGCCCGCGAACTCGGCGTAGGCCTCGTCGAGGACGACGATCGGCGCGGCGCGATCGGCCGCCTCAGCGTCCGCGCGGAGGTCGTCGAGGAGGCCGGCGATCACGCCATGGGGCTCGGCGAGGCCGGTCGGGTTGTTCGGGTTGCAGAGCCAGACGAGATCGGCCGCCTCGTCCCGGGCCGCGACCCGGAGCCGCTCGGCGTCGAGTCGCCAGCCATCCTCCGGCCCGCGGCGAGGGACGCCGACGAAGCGTGCTGGACGCTGCTCGGTCAGGACGCGGTGCATCGCATAGGTCGGAACCGCCGCGACCGCGACGCCGGCCGGCGGCAGGAACGCCTTCGCGCAGAGGTCGAGGACCTCGTCCGCGCCCGCGCCGACGAGCAGCTCCTCGCGCTCGACCCCGTACGCCGCCGTGGCGGCGTCGACGAGGAGCGAGTAGTCCGAGGGCGGGTACTCCGAGAGCGGGGCGGCGAAGCGTCCGGCGGCGATCGTTCGGACCGCGACGGCCGGCGGGGCCGGAGCGGTGTTGAGGTCGAAGCGGACGACCGCGGCCGGATCGATCCCGTAGCGCCGTCCGATCTCGGCGCTCGTCGCCTCCCACGAGTAGCCGGCCGCGGCGATCGGCGAGGCGAAGGTGACCGGCGTCGGGCTCATGGTGGCCTCGTGAGCGCCCGTCAGTGGGCGCCCGACTCCTCGCGCCTGTGCTCCGCGATGATCTTCTCGGCGAGGTGCGCCGGGACCTCCTCGTAGTGGTCGGGCTGGGCGGTGAACGTGCCGCGACCTCGGGTCATCGACCGCAGCTCGGTCGCGTACGCGTACAGCTCCGCCTGCGGCACCTGGGCCGTGACCGTCTGGAGGCCGTCGCCGGCCGCGTCCATCCCGAGGACCCGGCCGCGCCGACCGTTGAGGTCGCGGTTGACATCGCCCATGTACTCCTCGGGCACCGTCACGGTGACCGCCATGATCGGCTCGAGGAGGACCGGCTTCGCCTGCTGGACGCCGTCCTTGAGGGCCATCGAAGCCGCGATCTTGAACGACAGCTCGTTCGAGTCGACCGTGTGGAACGAGCCGTCGTAGAGGATCGCCCGGAAGTCCGAGAGCGGGTAGCCGGCGAGCACGCCCTCGGCGGCCGTCTCGCGGATGCCCTTCTCGACGCCCGGAAAGAACTGTCTCGGGACCGAGCCGCCGACGACCCGCTCGGAGAACTCGACGCCGCCGTCCGGGTTCGGCTCGAGCTCGATCCAGACATCGCCGAACATGCCGTGGCCGCCGGTCTGCTTCTTGTAGCGGCCGTGGGCCTGGGCCTTGCCCCGGATCGTCTCCCGGTACGAGACCCTGGGCTGGTTCGTGACGATGCCCGCGCCGAACTTGCGCTTGAGACGCTCGCCGATGACGGCGACGTGGGCCTCGCCCATGGCCCGCAGGATCTGCTCGCCCGCCGGGCTCCGCTCGACGCGGGCGGTCGGCTCCTCGTCGAGCATCCGGGTGAGCGCGGCGCCGAGCTTGTCAAGGTCGGCCTTCGTCTGGGGCTCGATCGCCACCTCGAGCGTCGGCTCGGGGAACGCGATCGGCCCGAGGACGTAGGCCCTGTCGCGCGTCGCGAGCGTGTCGCCGGTCTGGGTCACCGACAGCTTGGCGACGGCACCGATCTCACCGGCCCGGAGCTCGCCGGTCGGCTCCTGCTCCTTGCCGTGGAGGAGCAGCAGCTGGCCGATCCGCTCGTCCTCGCCGCGCGACGCGTTGAACACGGTCGACTGGCTGTGGAGCGTGCCCGAGAGGACCCGCAGGTAGGTGAGGCGGCCGACGAAGGGGTCGGCCGACGTCCTGAAGACGCGGGCGACGAGCGGGCCCGACGGATCGACCTCGAGGGCCATCTCGGCGCCCTTCGCGTCGCGGACGGCGATCGGCCCCTCCTCGGGCGGGGACGGCAGGTAGCGCGTGATCGCGTCGGTCAGGGCGCGAATGCCGATGCCCTTCGCGCCGCTCGCGACGAGGACGGGCGCGAGGACGGATTCGCGGACGCCCTTGTGGAGGCAGGCGTCGAGCTCCGCGTCGCTGATCTCCTCGCCCTCGAGGTACTTCGTGAGGACGTCGTCGTCCGCCTCGGCCGCGGCCTCGAGGAGCTGGTCCCGCCGGGTCGCGACCTCGGCCTCGAGCTCGGCCGGGATCGGGATCTCCGTCTCGGCCTTGCCATCGTGACGGTAGGCCTTGCGGTGGACGAGGTCGACGTAGCCGCCGAACGAGTCGGCCGCCCCGATCGCGAGGTGGAGCGGCGCGACCTTCGTCCCGAACGCGGCCCGGAGCGCGTCGAGGGCCGCCGTCGGGTCGGCGTTCTCGCG
Organism: Candidatus Limnocylindrales bacterium; assembly: GCA_035760905.1. Taxonomy (GTDB): domain Bacteria; phylum Chloroflexota; class Limnocylindria; order Limnocylindrales; family CSP1-4; genus DASSHA01. Next base: position 6,505 of record DASTSC010000039.1, read on the forward strand.
GTCGCACTTGTCGATGACGAAGCAGGCCGGGTGGCCGACCCCGCGGGCGAGGGCGACGGCCTGCTCGAGGCCGGCCTCGACGCCGCCCGAGGCGTCCATCACGAGCAGCGCCGAGTCGGTCGCCTGGAAGCCCTCGACCACCTCGGCCACGAAGTCGGGGTAGCCGGGGGTGTCGACGAGCGTGATCCGGTGGTCGTCCGTCCCGAACGTGGCGACCGCGAGCGCGAGCGACTCCTTGCGCTTGTGCTCCTCGGGCTCGAAGTCGAGGGCCGCGGTGCCGTCGTCGACCCGACCCAGCCGGCCGATCGCGCCGTTCGTGAAGAGCAGCTGCTCGGCGAGCGTGGTCTTGCCGGCGCCGGCGTGGCCGGCGAGGACCACGCTGCGAAGGTGGGGGAGGTCGACGCTCTTGGTTGCCATGGAGTCTCACCCTCGAGTTCAGGTCGGTGAGCGCGGACGGCGGCGCGACATCGGGCGAGCGCCAGGTGGGCTTCGGACGCGCCGGACCGATTGTGAGGCGCAATTCTAGTGGTTCGCGGCCGCGCGCCAGCGCAGCCCCGGTCGTTCGGGAGGCGGAACCCCCGTCGCTATACTCGCGACGATGTCCGGGCACTCCAAATGGTCCACGATCAAGCGCCAGAAGGGCGCCAACGACGCCAAACGCGGCGCGGTTTTCACGAAGATGGCGCGCGAGATCAGCGTCGCCGCTCGCCAGGGCGGCGGCGACCCCGACGCGAACTACCGGCTCCGGCTCGCAATCGAGAAGGCCCGCTCGGTGAACATGCCCGCCGACAACATCAGGCGGGCGATCGACAAGGCCGCCGGCGCGGGCGAGGGCGAGCAGTACGAGGAGATCGTCTACGAGGGCTACGGGCCGGGCGGCGTCGCGGTCCTCGTCGAGGCCCAGACCGACAACCGGAACCGGACCGCCGCCGAGGTCCGCTCGATCTTCACGAAGCTCGGCGGGCAGCTCGCGGGGACCGGCGCGGTCGCCTGGCAGTTCGAGCCGCGCGGGGTCATCGCGCTCGAGCGTGACGGGCGCGACGCGGACGAGGTCGGGCTCGCGGCGATCGACGCCGGCGCCGACGACGTCGACACGTCGGACGCGGACCGGATCGAGGTCTACACCTCGCCCGGCGACCTCGAGGCGGTTCGCCGCTCGCTCGAGGAGTCGGGACTGCCGATCGAGTCGGCCGAGCAGGCGATGGTCGCGAAGCAGACCGTCGAGCTCGATCCGACGAAGGCTCGCCAGGCGCTCCGGCTCGTGGAGATGCTCGAGGACCTCGACGACGTCTCGCGGGTGACCGCGAACTTCGACATCCCCGAGGAGGTCTTCGCCGAGGTCGCCGGCTGATGCGCGGCGGCGCATCGAGACCGCGCCGCGCGTGATCATCCTCGGCATCGATCCCGGGACCGCCGCGCTCGGCTACGGGATCGTCGAGGCGACGGCCGGGCGCGTCCGGCGAATCGATCACGGCTGCCTCGAGACCCGCCCCGACCGGCCGCTGACCGAGCGCCTCCGGACGATCCACGCGCTCGTCGCCGAGCTGATCGAGCTCCACCGACCGGACGGGCTGGCGGTCGAGCGGCTCTTCTTCTCGCGCAACGCCCAGACCGCGTTCGCGGTCGGCCAGGCCCGCGGCGTCGTCCTCCTCGCCGCCGCCCAGCGCGACCTCCCGGTGCGAGAGGCGACCCCGTCCGAGGTGAAGTCGGCGGTCTGCGGCGACGGCCGGGCGGACAAGGCGGCGGTCGCCCGGATGGTCGCGCTCGTGCTCGGGATGGCCGAGCTGCCGACGCCGGACGACGCGGCCGACGCGCTGGCGATCGCGATCTGGGCCGCGAACCGGAGCCGGACCGCCGGCCCGGGAACGTCGCGGGTGCTCGACCGGGCCGCGATCGCGCCCCTCGAGACGGGCGAGACGCCCTACGAGCGGGCGGTCCGCGAGGCGGTTCGGCGGGAGCGGGCCTCGGGCGTGCGCGAACGCCCGGGCACCCGCGGACCGGCCTGACCGGCGCCCAGCGTTGATCGCGTCGCTCGAGGGCGCCGTCGGCTCGGTCGCCCTCGACTCGGTCGTGATCGAGGTCGGCGGGATCGGCTACCGCGTGTTCGCGTCGCCGGCAGTCCTCGCGGCGGGGACGCCGGGTGGCCGGCTCAAGCTCCATACCTACCACCTCGTCCGGGAGGACCAGCAGGCGCTCTACGGGTTCCGGACGACCGAGGAGCTCGGTTTCTTCACGCTCCTGCTGACCGTGACGGGCGTCGGGCCGAAGGTCGCCCTCGCGATCGTCGGCAGCCGCCCGACCGCCGACCTCCAGCTCGCGATCCTCCAGCAGGACCAGGCCGTGCTCACGGCGATCCCGGGGATCGGCAAGAAGCTCGCCGAGCGGGTGATCTTCGAGCTCAAGGAGAAGGTCGCTGCCGCGGGCACGGCCGCCGCGGCCGTGGGCGACCGCGGTGCCCCCGGCGGCGAGAGCGAGATCGTGGCCGCCCTCCAGGCGCTCGGCTACTCCGCCGCCGAGGCGCGGACCGCGGCCCGTGACGCGATCGCGGCCGGCCCGGCCGAGGCCGGCCTCGAGGACCGGGTGAAGGCGGCCCTGCGGACGCTCCTTCGCGAGTAGGTCCTCGGCGCTCGGCTAGGTCGAGCGTGCCGCCGGCGGTGTGACCGACCGGCTGGCCAGGCTGCCCGGCCGTACCTCGGTCGCGCTCGGGTCGAGGTCGAGGAGCGTCGCGCCGGTCACGTTCACGACCGGCGTCCCGTCGGCGTCGACCACCGCCGCGTCGGCCGCGGCGGGGTGGACGTGACCGTGGAGCCAGAGCGCGGGCCGAGCCCGGCGCAGGAACCAGCGATAGCCGCGGAAGCCGCGGTGATAGTTCGAGCCCGGCATGTCGCCGTAGCCGGCTGGCGGGACGTGGCTGAGGACGACGAGGGGTCGCTGCCGGCCGGCACGGCCGCACGCCGCCCGGATCGCCTGGAGCCAGGCGGAGCGCTCGTTGGGCTGGGCGTCGCCGCGCTCGACACCGGGCCAGCCGAAGCCGACGAGCCAGAGCCCGCCGGTCCGATCCGGGCCGGCGCCCGCCGGTTCGATCGGCGGCGGGAGGTTCTTCCTCGCGCCCGTCAGCCACGCGGCGCCCCGGTCATGGTTGCCGCGGACGTAGGCGACCTGCGACCGGAGCGCGTCGGCGACGAAGGCGAGATAGTCGGGGGCGAGGTCGCCGCAGCCGACCACGAGGTCGACCGGTTGAATCGTCGCCCGGTTGACGTCCTGGTCGAGGGCTCGGTCCTCGTCGTCGGAGACCGCGAGGATCCGGAACGGCCGTCCGAGCTCGCGTCCGAGGCTCGGGTCGGGCCATGGAACGATGAAGGAGCGCATCAGCCGCTCGTGCCGACCTCCGGCGCGCGCGGTTCGGGATCCGTCGACTCGTCCTCGTCGGTCGTGGACGGATCGTCGGGCTCGTGGACGTGGGGCGGGCCAGCCGCGCCGGTCCGTGCGCGTTCGGTCGCCGCCTCCGAGCTGAAATGGCCGGCCGCGGCCTGGCGGAGCTCGCCGCCGACCTCGGCGATCGGGGCGAGCGTGGCCACCGTTTCGGTGTCGTCGTCCAGGTAACCCGGCATCCGCAGCTCGCGGACGACCGCGTCGATGTCCTGCTGACCGTTGTAGAGCGCCGCCGCCACGCGGTTGTGCCCGTCCTCGAGCCAGTACCTGCCGCCGTAGCGCACGACGTCGACCGGTGGCAGGATCTCGAGC
>DASTSC010000040.1:0-7275 GCA_035760905.1 Candidatus Limnocylindrales bacterium
GCCCTCGCCCCGACCTCGTACGCCCTGGGCCTGTGGCTCAAGAGCGAGGACGCGTTCGCGCCGCTCCTCAACTCGGTGACGATCCCGCTCCTGCTCCTGTCGGGGATCCTCCTGCCGATGTCGCTCGCGCCCGACTGGCTCCGGACGGTCGCCTCGTTCAACCCGTTCGCCCACGCCGTGAACGCGGCCCGGGCGGCCTTCACCGACAGCTTTGGCGATCCCGAGATCGCGATCGGCGTCGGGGTGATGGCGATCCTCGCCGTCGCCGCCATCTGGGTCGGTGCCCGAGCGTTCTCGCGTGCCGCGAGCTGAGGCGATCCGCGCGCGCCTCCGTGCCCGGCGGCCCGATCGCGGCCGCCGGGCGCCGCGTGCCCTCTACAATCCGGCCCGATGCCGGATCGCCCGATCAAGGTCCTGATCGCGAAGCCTGGCCTCGACGGCCACGATCGAGGCGCGAAGGTGCTCGCTCGCGGCCTCCGCGACGAGGGATTCGAGGTCGTCTACACCGGGCTTCGCCAGACGCCCGAGATGGTCGCGACGGCCGCGCTCCAGGAGGACGTCGACGTGGTCGGGCTGTCGATCCTGTCGGGCGCCCACATGACGCTCATCCCGAAGATCACCCGGCTCCTGCACGACGAGGGCCTGGACGACGTCCTCGTGACCGCGGGAGGGATCATCCCCGACGACGACATTCCCGCCCTGCGCGAGGCCGGCGTGGCGGCGGTCTTCGGCCCGGGGACGACGATCCGCGAGGTCGCCGAGTTCCTCCGGGCCAACGTCCGCGCGCGCGACTGAGCCCCGTGCCCGACGCGGCGGCGGTGGCCGACGAGCTCGTCGCGCCGGCGCTCGACGGGAGCCGTCGCGCGCTCGCCCGGCTCCTGACGGCGGTCGAGAACCGCACCGCGGTCGCCGAGCTCGCCCTTCGGGAGCTCTATCCGCGGGCCGGACACGCCCACCTCGTCGGTATCACCGGGCCACCGGGCGCGGGAAAGTCGACGCTCGTCGCGGCGCTCATCGGCGAGCTCCGCAGGGCCGACCGATCGGTCGCGGTCATCGCCGTCGACCCCTCGTCGCCGATCACCGGAGGCGCGCTCCTCGGCGACCGGGTCCGGATGCAGGCCTACGCCGGCGATCGCGACGTCTTCATCCGCTCGATGGCCGCGCGCGGCCATGCCGGCGGGCTCGCGGCGACGTCGTCGGCGGCGGCCGCGGTCCTCGACGCGTGCGGCTTCGAGACGATCCTCCTCGAGACGGTCGGCACCGGGCAGAGCGAGGTGGAGGTCGCCGCAGCGGCCGATACGACCGTGGTCCTCGAGGCGCCCGAGATGGGCGACGAGGTCCAGGCGATCAAGGCCGGCCTGCTCGAGGTTGCCGACCTCGTCGTGGTCAACAAGGGCGATCGCCCCGGCGCCCTGCGGACCGCCAGCCAGCTGCGGGCGATGCTCGCGGCCGCTCCCCGCGTGGGCGATTCGCCGGCCGCGGAGGATCGTCCTCGACCGAAGCGCCCGGACGTCCTCGTCACGACCGCGGCGACCGGCGAGGGCGTGCCCGAGCTGCTGAAGGCGCTCGACGCCCACCGCGCGGGGGACGCCGGGGCGTCGGCCGAGCCCGGTCCGGCCAGGGTCGCCAGGGCGGAGGCGCTCGTATGGGCGATCGTCGTGGACCGCCTCCGTGGCCGGCTGGCCGAACCGTCACGGAGGGCCGAGGCCGGCGCGACGTTCCGCGACGTCGCGGCCCACGCCCTCGACCCGTACTCCGCCGCCGACCGTCTCGTCGCGTCGCTCGGCGTCGCGACGGGGACGGCAGAGCAGTAGCCTGCCGGCATGTCGATCGAGCGCGTCTTCGTCGCCGGCGCCGGGCTCATGGGCCACGGCATCGCCCAGGTCCACGCGGCGGCCGGCAAGCGTGTCGTGCTCTACGAGCCGCAGCTCGCCCGGGCCCAGGCCGGTCGCGATCGGGTCGCCGAGAACCTCGAGCGGCACGTGGCCAGGGGCAAGCTCGACGCGGCCGGACGAGACGCGACCCTCGGCCGGATCGAGCCGAGCGACGATCCGTCGCGGGTCGCCGGCGTGGATCTCGCGATCGAGGCCGTCTTCGAGGACCTGGGAGTCAAGACCGCGCTCTGGTCGGAGCTCGACCGGCTCGCCGACGAGGCGACCCTCTTCGCCTCGAACACCTCGTCGATCTCGATCGACCGCCTCGCGGCCGCGACCTCCGAGGCGCGCCGGCCGCGGTTCGTGGGGATGCACTTCTTCAGCCCGGTGCCGGTCATGCCGCTCGTCGAGCTGATCCGCGGCTCGCAGACCTCGGACGCGACCGAGGAGGCCGTCCGGGCGCTCGCCGGCGAGCTCGGCAAGCAGGTGATCGTGTCGGCCGACCGGCCGGGCTTCCTCGTCAACCGGATCCTCATGCCGTTCCTCGCGGAGGCGATGCGAACGTACGAGGAGGGAACGGGAACGATGGAGGACATCGACGCCGGTGCCCGGGCGGGCCTCAACCACCCGATGGGTCCGTTCGAGCTCGCCGACTGGATCGGGCTCGACGTCTGCCTCGAGGTGCTGGAGGTCCTCCACGCGGGCATCGGTGGCGAGCATCTCCGCCCGCCCCAGATCCTGCGCGACCTCGTCGCCGCGGGCCACCTCGGCCGCAAGACGAAGCGCGGCTTCTACACCTACGACTGAGGCGGGCGCCGTGACGTCCCTGACCGAGGATGAGCGCCTGCTGCAGGCGACCGCCCGGGAGTTCGCCGCCCGTGAGGTCGCTCCGGGGGCGGTGCAGCGCGACGAGGAGGAGCGCTACGACCGGGCGCTGTTCGCCCGCATGGGCGAGCTCGGGCTGACCGCGGCGCCGTTCCCCGAGGCGGTCGGGGGCGGCGGCTTCAGCTACCTCGGCTGGTCGCTCGTCATGGAGGAGCTCGGCGCGGCCGACATGGCGATGGCGGTCAGCCTGTCGGTCCACGTGCTCCACCAGTTCCCGGTCGTCGCGTGGGGGACCGACGAGCAGCGGGCGCGATGGCTGCCTGCGCTCCAGGCGGGCGAGGCGCTCGGCGCGTTCGCCCTGACCGAGCCCGGCGCCGGCTCGGACGCCGCGGCGATCGCGACCCGCGCCGAGCGGGTGGGGGAGGCTGACGCGCCGACCGCGTACCGGCTGAGCGGCACGAAGATCTGGATCTCGAACGCGCCCGAGGCGGAGCGCTATCTCGTGTTCGCGACGCTCGATCCGTCGGCCGGACCCGACGCGATCACCGCCTTCCTCGTGGAGCGCGGCACGCCCGGCTTCTCGTTCGGTGCCCACGAGCGGAAGATGGGCATCCGTTCGTGCCCGGCTGCGGAGCTCGTGTTCGACGGCTGCGACGTGCCGGCCGCGAACCGGCTCGGCGGCGAGGGCGGGGGCTACCGGATCGCGCTGTCCGCCCTCGCCGAGGGCCGGATCTCGATCGGTGCCGCCTGCGTCGGGATCGCCCGCGCGGCGTTGGACGCCGCCGCCCGTCACGTCCTCGAGCGGCGAGCCTTCGGCGTGCCGCTGTCCGAACAGGAGGGAATCCGGTTCATGCTCGCGGAGATGGCACGGGACGTCGCCGCGTCGCGGGCGCTCACCCGCGAGGCCGCGGCGGCGAAGGATCGCGAAGAGCCGCTGGCCGAGGTCTCGTCGCTCGCGAAGTGGGTCGCCTCCGACGCGGCGATGCGGGTCGCCACGGACGCCGTCCAGCTCCTCGGCGCCACGGGCTACTCGAGAGACACCGGCGTCGAGCGCCTCATGCGCGATGCGAAGGGCGCCCAGATCTACGAGGGCACGAACCAGATCCACCGCCTGATCGTCGCGTCCGAGGTCCTCCGCCGCGCCGGCAGCTGACGGTCCCTCGGCGCTCTGCAATGTCCGAGTCGCCCCAATGCCAGGCGAGGACGTCGATGACGGCCCAGGTCTCCGCCATGCCAGCGGAATCCTGGTTCGAAGGTGCCGCCGAGAGCGACCGCGACACGTTCGAGCGCGCCGATCGTGACGTTCGAGACACGCCCATGCTCGATTCGCCGCACGGTGGCGCAAGACACGCCTGCGCGTTCGGCGAGATCGAGCTGCCGCCAGCGAGCACGGAGTCGCAGCCGTCGAACCGTCGAGCCAAGTCGAGTTGAACGCACCGTCCCAGCGTGGCAGCGGGCGCTCCATCGGAGCTCTCTTCCCGATCACCTGTCGCTTTCTGCGAGCGGTGTAGATTGCCTGCATGGCCGACACGCACGGGGGCAACGGGGGGCACCCGAACGGCGACGTCTACCTCGTCAGCGCGGTCCGGACGCCGATCGGGAAGTTCGCCGGGGCGTTCGCCGAGACGCCGGCGACCGAGCTCGGCGGCGTCGCGATCCGGGCGGCCGTCGAGCGCGCGAACCTCCCCGACGACGCGCCGGTCGACGAGGTCCTCATGGGCCAGGTGCTCCAGGCCGGGGTCGGTCAGGCGCCGGCCCGACAGGCAGCGCTGGCCGCGGGCCTGCCCGACACGACGAGCGCGACGACGATCAACCGCGTCTGCGGCTCCGGCCTGAAGGCCGTCATGCTCGCCGCGGCGGAGATCCGGGCCGGCGACGCGGAGGTGGCGGTCGCCGGGGGCATGGAGAACATGACCCGCGGCCCGTACCTCCTGCCGAAGGCGCGCTTCGGCTACCGGCTCGGCGACGGGACGATCGTCGACGAGACCGTCCACGACGGCCTGTGGTGCGCGATCGACGACTGCCACATGGGCACCCACGCCGAGCGGGTCGCGATCGCGAAGGAGGTGGGCCGCGAGGACCAGGACGCCTATGCGCTCGAGTCGCATCGGCGCGCCGTCGCGGCGATCGACGAGGGCCGCTTCGCCGACGAGATCGTCCCCCTGACGACTCGGGACGCGAAGGGCCGCGAGACCACCGTCACGACCGACGAGAACCCGCGCCGCGACACGAGCCCCGAAGCGCTCGCCCGGCTCAAGCCGGCCTTCGCCCTGCCGGACGGCACCGAGCCGACGCTCACCGCGAGCGTGACGGCCGGCAACTCGCCCGGCATCACCGACGGCGCGGCCGCCACCGTCGTCGCGAGCGAGCGCGCGGTCGAACGGCTCGGCCTGAAGCCCCTCGCGCGGATCGTCGGCTACGCCCAGGCGGAGGTCGAGCCGAAATGGCTCTTCCTCGCCCCGGTCGTCGGCGTCCGCAAGCTGCTCGACCGGATCGAGCTCCCGATCGAGGCCTTCGACCTCGTCGAGATCAACGAGGCCTTCGCCGCCCAGACGCTCGCGGACGGGCGCGAGCTCGGCTTCGACTGGTCGAAGACGAACGTGAACGGCGGCGCGATCGCGCTCGGCCACCCGATCGGCGCCTCGGGCGCCCGGATCGTCGCGACGCTGCTCCACGAGCTCCACCGGCGCGAGGGCCGGTACGGCCTCGCCACGCTCTGTCTCGGCGGCGGCGGGTCCGTCGCGATGGCGTTCGAGCGTGTCTGAGGCGGGATCGATGACGGAGCCGACCGCAGCGCCCGAGGCGAGGACGATCTCCCTGACGCCCGCCGAGCTCGATCTCCTCCGGACGGCGCTTCGCCTCCTCGAATCGGCGCTCGGGCGCGAGGAGGCCGACGAGCTCGACGAGGTCAAGGCGCTTCTCGCCCGTCTCGAGACGCCGGCGTCGTGACGACCGTCGAGCGCCGGCCCGAGGCAGCCCCGGGCGTCGGGACCTACGGCCACTTCATCGCCGGTGAATGGGTGCCGGCGCGGGGCGCCGCGACGTTCGAGAGCCGCAACCCGGCGACCGGCGAGATCGTCGGGCGGTTCGCCGCGGGCGGGCCGGAGGACGTGGCGATGGCGGTGAAGGCCGCCGAGATGGCGCTGCCGCGCTGGAAGGCGACGCCGGCGCCGAAGCGTGGCGAGATCCTCTACCGCTTCGGCGCCCTGCTCGCCGAGCACAAGGAGCGGCTGGCCCGGGCGCTGACCGAGGAGATGGGCAAGGTCATCGCCGAGGCCCGTGGCGACGTCCAGGAGGCGATCGACATCGCCTTCCTCATGGCCGGCGAGGGCCGCCGGATGTTCGGCGACACGGTGCCCTCGGAGCTACCCGACAAGTGGGCGATGAGCATCCGGCAGCCGCTCGGGGTGGCCGGGATCGTCACGCCCTGGAACTTCCCGATCGCGATCCCGGGCTGGAAGACGATGCCCGCGCTCGTCGCCGGCAACACGGTCGTGTTCAAACCCGCATCCGACACGCCCCGCTGTGCGGTCCTCTTCGTCGAGCTCATGGCCGAGGCCGGCTTTCCGCCGGGCGTCGTCAACCTCGTGACCGGGTCGGGCGCCGACGTCGGCGACGCGATCGTCCAGTCGCCCGACGTCGCGGTCATCTCGTTCACCGGCCACACCTCGACCGGCAAGCGGATCGCCGAGCGGGCCGCGCGGCGCCTCAAGCGGGTCAGCCTCGAGCTCGGCGGCAAGAACGCGATCGTCGTCATGGCCGACGCCGACCTCGACCTCGCGGTCGACGGGATCGTCTGGTCGGCCTTCGGGACGACCGGGCAGCGCTGCACCGCGGCGTCGCGCGTCGTCGTCGAGCGGGCGGTCCACGACGCCCTGCTCGACAGGCTCGTCGAACGGACGCGCTCGCTCCGGCTCGGTGACGGCCTCGACGCGGCCACCGACGTCGGACCGCTCATCAACGCCGGCGCGGTCGCGAAGGTCGAGGGCTACGTGGAGGTCGGGCGGTCCGAGGGCGAGCTCGTCGTCGGCGGCTCGCGGGTCGACGGCCGGGCGCTCGACGGCCGGTTCGCCGGTGGCCACTGGTTCGAGCCGACGATCTTCACGCACGTGAAGCCGATGGACCGGATCGCGCAGGAGGAGATCTTCGGGCCCGTCCTGTCGATCGTCCCAGTCGCCGACTACCAGGCCGCGGTGACCGCGGTGAACCAGGTCCGCTACGGGCTCTCGTCGTCGATCTTCACCCGCGACGTGAACGTGGCGTTCCGGGCGATGCGCGACTTCGAGACCGGCATCGTCTACGTCAACGCCGGCACGATCGGCGCCGAGACCCACCTCCCGTTCGGCGGCTGGAAGGAGACCGGCAACGGCCACCGCGAGGCGGGCCACGCCGCGCTCGACACGTTCACCGAGTGGAAGTCGATCTACGTCGACTTCTCCGGCCGCCTCCAGCGCGCCCAGATCGACAACCAGTAGCGAACCGCGACGAGACCGTCTCCCGGGAGCCGGGAGTCAGGTCGGGCCGTCGGCCAGTCGCCCCGCTCGCTCGCGAGCCCGGTGGTCGAGCGCTCTGCCCG
>DASTSC010000041.1:0-2121 GCA_035760905.1 Candidatus Limnocylindrales bacterium
GGGCCAGCGGGCGTGGGTCGAGACGGGCGGCGCGCTGTCGGTGAACAGCAAGGTCCAGCAGTACCCGACGAAGGTCTCGGCACGGGCCGCGGCGCTCCTCGCCGGCGCGGACCACTTCCGCTTCGACGCCTCGGACCAGATGCCGCCGACGCTGAGCGCGGCGTTCAACCACGCGGTGCTCGACTTCGCCGAGAACCCGCGACGCCTGCCGCAGATCCTCGCCGACCTCGAGGCGGCGCGCGTCGTCGCCTACGGCGGTTGAGGGTCCGTTCGGTGCGCCGGTTCGCGGCCCGGATCCTGACGGACCGCGTGATCGGCGTCCTCGCGATGGGCGCGCTCGGGACGGTGATCGTGCTGCTCGCGAGCAGCGTCGTGGTCTGGGTCGGCCACGACCTCGCCGAGCTGCCGGTGACGTTCGAGTCGGGCGCGATCGGCACGCTCGGGCTCATCTTCTCCGCGGTCTGCTACACGACCGTCGGCGCGCTCCTCCTCGCTCGCGGATCGCGTAACCCGACCGCCTGGCTGTTCCTCGTGATCGGGCTGGTGCTCGCGACGATGTTCCCGATCAACCTGCTCGTGAGCACGGCCCTCGAGACGCTGCGACCGGCGCCGCCGGCGCTCGTCGCGCTCGCCTGGCTCCGGAGCGCGGTCGCGACCCCGGGCGTCATCACCCTCCTCATCGTCACCGGCTGCACGTTCCCCGACGGACGGGTTCGCTCACGGGCGTCGCGGTTCGGGGTGATCGCCGCGGTCGTCGGCGGGCTCGGGCTCATGGCCTCGACCGGACTTGCCCGGAGCGGGCTGGTCATCTACCCGTGGATCGCGAACCCGTTCGCGGCACCGGCGGTGCTCGAGCCGTTCGTGACCGCGGGGCGGCTGCTCTCGGTCTGGCTGCTCGGGCTCGCGGTCGCGCTCGCGCTCGCGTCGGTGGCGGAACGGTATCGGCGCGGCGACGTGGTCGTCCGGGCGCAGCTGCGGTGGATCCTCGGCGCGGTCGTCATGGCCGCCGTCGGCGGCGTGCCGTTCCTCCTGACGCGCTACGTCTTCCCGGTGTCGGGGGCCGTCGGCGAGATCGCGACGATGGTCGCCCAGCTCACGTCGGCGGCCTTCCCGGTCGCGGCGGTGCTCGCAATCACCCGCTACCACCTCTACGACGTCGACCTGCTGATCGGCCGAACGCTCGTCTACCTGCCGCTGACGGCGATCCTCGGCGGGCTCTACACGTTCGCGATCGCGTTCTTCCAGCGGGTCTTCGTGGCGGTGACGGGTGAGCGATCGGACCTCGCGCTGCTGCTGACGGTCCTGCTCGTCGCGTCGGCGTTCACGCCGGTCCGGCGGGCGCTCGAGGCGGCGGTGGAGCGGCGCTACGGGCGGCGGGTGGAGGCGCAGCGGGCGGCGAACGCCGCGGTCGGCGCGTCGCTCGAGGCGGGCGCGGCGATCGAGGCGGACGCAAAACCCGCCGAAACGGAGGCGTCGCGCAGCGGCGGCGTGCCCGTCCGGCTCGCGTCGCTCCTGAAGATCGGCGCCGACGGTCTGGTCGACTGTCCGCGTCGCCGGACGCGGGTGAGCGTCGCAACCTGCCTGCCGTGCCCCGCGTTCAGCGCGTTCGTGCCCGGCCGAGAGGGCGGGATCGTCTGCTCGGCGACGCCCGCGGCCGACGCGCCATAGGAATCCGCCAAGGGGCAGCGCACGCGCGGGCGCAACCCGGCACGGTCCCCTTCCGCGGAGGGCGGCATCATCGAGGCGCGGCGAAACCGGCCCGTTCCCCGATGCGGATCCGGCTGTCCGACGACCGGTCGAAGCGAAGCTCGCCGACATCGAGGGCGAGATCTTCGAGCCGGAGGCGCCGTAGCGCATCATCTGCTCGTGCCCCTCGACGTCTGGATCCCCACTGACGGCCCGCCAGAGGCGCGCGAAGCCCTCGCGGAATCCCCGATCGATCTCCACGCCTACCCGCCCGCCGACGGCTGGCAAGGCGCGAAGCCGCACGCCGACCTCCTCGTGGTCGCCGAGCCCGAGCCGGGGCTCGACGCGATCGCCCATCTCGACGGCCTTCGCGTCGTCCAGGCGCTCTGGGCCGGGGTCGACGCGATCGCGGACCGGCTCCCCGGCGGGATCACC
>DASTSC010000042.1:0-3898 GCA_035760905.1 Candidatus Limnocylindrales bacterium
CCTGACGGAGCGCGTCGGCGTCCTTCCGCGTCGGTTCGTCGACCTCATCCTCGCGGGGATCGACGTCGTCCTCGGTCGCTGAGCTCCTGCTCCCGAGCCGGCGGCCAGTCTGGTGCGGATGGCTGGCAAGGCAACGCGGCCAGAGCGCGTAGGCTTCCGCGATGGCCAACGTGATCGACTACGTGGAACTGGCGGTCGACGACGTCGAGCAGGCGAAGGCCTTCTACGCGCGGGCGCTCGGCTGGAGCTTCAACGACTACGGTGGCGAGTACGTCGGGATCCAGGATCCGAGGAACCCGGGCCAGGAGTTCGGTGGCCTCAATCCCGTGACGCCATCGGTCCGCGGGGAGGGCGTCCTCGCGCTCGCGCGAACCGACGACGCGGATGCCGCGCTCGCGGCCGTCCAGGCCGCTGGTGGCCGGATCGTCGTCGGGCTCGAGGATTATCCCGGCGGGAGGCGGTTCAGGTTCGCCGATCCCTGGGGCAACGTCCTCGGCGTCTACCAGCCGCTCGAGTAGGGCGCCAGCTCGCGCGGCGGCTCACTCCTCCATGCCGGCGGGCACCGGCAGCTCCCAGCCGCGGCGGAGGGCCGCGAGGCGAAGCCCGAAGGTGAGCACGCCGCCGACGACCGCGGCGACGGGCGAGGGGACTCCGGCCATGACACCGGCGATGACGACGGCCGACCCGACCAGGGCGGCGACCGCGTAGAGCTCGGCCCGGAGAACGGTCGGGATCTGGGCCACGAGCACGTCGCGGAGCATCCCGCCACCGATGCCGGTCACCATTCCGAGCAATACGGCCGCGATCGGGTTGAGCCCGAACGCGTACGCCTTGAGCGCGCCTGAGACGGCGAACAGCGCGAGGCCGCCCGCATCGAGCACGAGCACCGCGTGGTGGAGCCGCCGGACGGCCCGGTGCGCCGCGAACGTCACGAGCCCGGCGAGGATCGAGATGACGATGAACGGCCAGTCGGCGATCGCCGCCGGTGGCACGGCCCCGATGAGGAGATCGCGGGTGATCCCGCCGGCGTTGCCGGCCGCGAAGGCGAGCACGAGGATCCCGAACACGTCGAGCCGGTACCGCACGCCGGTCATCGCGCCGCTGAGGGCGAACACGAACGTCCCGACGAGATCGAGGGCGACGACCAGCGTCTCCATCACGCGGCAGCGGCGCTCGAATGCTCAGGAACGAAGGTCGGCCGGGTCCGATCGGGCCGCGGCCTCCGCGCGTGGTCGCGCCGTCGAGGCCGTCTCGCTGCGGCTCCGGCCGTTCGGGATGAGCAGGAGGATCGAGACGATCGCGCCGACGATCATGAGCAGGTTCACCGCGAAGGCGAAGAACGCCGCCTGTCGGACGGCGAGGTTGTCCTGCCGGCCGAGGAACGTGATCACCCCGTCGAGCCAGTTGCCGAGCCCACCCAGATCGGCGCTCAGGGCTGTGAAGATCGTGGCTGAGATCGCGACGCCGAACGATGCCCCGAGCGACGAGGCCATCTTGTAGATGCCCGATCCGGAGCCGGCCTGCTCGTCGGGCAGGTTCGAGAGGGCGGCGTCGGTCGACGGCGTGGCATAGAACCCGAGCCCGATGCCGAACAGCGTGAACGCGACGAACGCGAGGATCTGGTACGTGCCGAGCAGGAGGTTCGTTGGCATCAGGAGCAGGATCGACACCGCGACGATGAGCGACCCCCAGATCATCGGCCTGCGCGCTCCGAACCGCTGGAGGAGCTTCTCGCCGACGCGGATGAAGAGGACGATCGCGATCGCGTAGCCGAGGGTGAGCAGGCCGGCCTCCTGGGCGCTCATCCCGCCCCCGATCTGCACGAGCGTCATCGCCACGATGATGATCCCGGCGACGGCATTGAGCAGCAGGTTCGAGAGGGTCGCACCCGAATACGTGAGGTTCCGGAACAGCCGGAAGTCGACGAACGCGTCCGGATTGCCGAGCTCGACCCGGACGAACGCGATGCCCACGACGACGGCGACGACGAGCAGTGCGAGCGAGGTGGGGCTCGTCCAGCCGAGCCGCGAGCCCTGGGTCAGCAGCACCTGGAGGGCGATCATCGCGACCATGAACGCGGCGATGCCGCGGCCGTCGAGCCTGTAGGGTCGGTCGGCGCCGACCCGGCTCTCGGGCGTGCCCCGGACCAGGAGCATGCCAATGACCGACACCACGGCGCTCGCAAAGAAGATCCAGCGCCAGCCGACGTTCGCGGCCATGAGACCACCGAAGAGCGCCGCGAACCCGGAGCCGCCCCACGACCCGATCGACCAGAGGCTGACGGCTCGCTGGCGGGCGGGTCCCTGCCAGTACGCCTTCACGAGGGCGAGGCTCGCCGGCATGATGCACGCCGCGGAGAGCCCCTGGCTGATCCGACCGATCATGAGGCTCGGCGTCGCGAGCGCGCCCGCCGGTGCGAAGCCGACGAAGATGGACCCGACGATCCCCAGGACGAACCCGGCCTGGACGACCTTCACCCGACCGATGCGGTCGGCCGCGCCGCCGACGACGACGATGAAGATCCCCGAGAAGAGCGCGGTGATCGAGACGGCGATGTTCATCACGCTCATCTCGACGCCGAGGTCGGTCGCCATCGTCGAGGCGATGTTCAGCGTGGTCTGGGCGAAGAGCCAGAACGCGAGGACGCCGAGGATGATCCCGAAGAGGAGCCGGTCGTTGCCGACGTAGCCGTCGCTCGGGTCCGCGGTCGCTGCCGTCACGCCGGCGTGTCCGACGTCGCGAGCCAGGCGAGTGCGGCGACGACGATCGCGGCAGTCCCGGTTTCGAGCGTGGGCTCGATGACCGGCGCGAACTTCGGCGAGTGGTTGGCGGGGATCGAGGCGATCGCGCCGGCAGCCTCCGCGGTTCGCCATTCGGCCTCGTCGATGCCGCCGAGGGCCCAGTACGTGTACGGCGTGCCGAACGCGTTCGGAATGTCGCTGAAGTCCTCGCTCGCCGAGAGCCGCGGCGCCGCGAACGCCCGGTCCGGCCCGAAGTGCGCCTCGAACGCGGCAGCGACCTTCGCCGTCACGTCCGGATCGTTGGAGGTGAGCGGGAACTGGTCGTAGACCTCGAACTCGGGGGCCTGCGGCGCTCTTGACGCGTCGCACTCGGCCTTCACGATCCGTTCGATCGAGTCGATGAGGCGGCGGCGCATGCCGTCATCGTAGGCACGGATGTTCAGCTCGATCAGTGCGTGGTCGGGGATGATGTTGCTCTTCGTCCCGGCGACCAGCCGACCGACCGTCACGACCGCGAAGTCGTCCGGGGCGACCTCCCGCGAGACGATCGTCTGGAGGCGGACGACGATCATCGACGCGAGGACGACCGGATCCACGGACAGCTGCGGCATCGACCCGTGCGCGCCGCGGCCGTGGACCGTCACCCGCAGGCTCGCGGCGGTAGAGAGGAACGGGCCGGCATGCGTGCCGACGTGGCCGGCGGGATAGACGAGGACGTGCTGGGCGAGCGCGACGTCCGGCTTCGGGATGAGCGCCTTCAGGCCTGCCTCGACCATCTCCCGCGCCCCGGTTCCGAGCTCCTCGGCGGGCTGGAAGAGCGCGATGAACGTCCCGTGCCACGCGTCCCGCTCGGCCGCGAGGAGGCGCGCGGCCGCCATGAGGCTCGTGACGTGGACGTCGTGACCGCAGGCGTGGGCGACAGGGACCTGCTCACCCGCCACGTCGGTCGCCTGCCTCTTGCTCGCGTACGGAAGCCCGGTCGCCTCCGCGACGGGCAGGGCGTCCATGTCCGCCCGCATGAGGACGATCGGGCCGTCGCCGTTCCGGAGGATCCCGACGACGCCCGTCGTGCCGACCTTCTCGTGGACCTCGAAGCCGGCCTCGCGAAGTGCCGCGGCGGCGGCGCCGGCCGTCTCGACCTCCTGGTTCGGCAGCTC
>DASTSC010000043.1:0-1695 GCA_035760905.1 Candidatus Limnocylindrales bacterium
AAGCCGCACGCCGACCTCCTCGTGGTCGCCGAGCCCGAGCCGGGGCTCGACGCGATCGCCCATCTCGACGGCCTTCGCGTCGTCCAGGCGCTCTGGGCCGGGGTCGACGCGATCGCGGACCGGCTCCCCGGCGGGATCACCCTCTGCGATGCGAGCGGCGTCCACGACGTCGGCGTCGGCGAGTGGGTCGTCGGCGCGATCATCGCCTCCTTCCGCGACTTTCCCGCCTACGCCCAGGCACAGATCGCCGAGCGCTGGCCCGAACCCGACGAGCGAGCGGGCATGCGCGGCCGGGAGCTCAACGGGAGCACCGTCCTGATCGTCGGCTACGGCTCGATCGGGCGGGCGGTCGCCGCGCGGCTGCGGCCGTTCGGTGCCGAGACGGTCGGCGTCGCGCGCCACCCTCGTGACGGCGCCCGCTCGTTCGACGACCTGCCCGGGCTTCTCCCGGAGGCGGATGTCGTCGTCGACCTCCTCCCGCTGACCCCGGCCACTCGCGGCCTGATCGGCGCCGAGGTCTTCTCACGGATGAAGCCGGGCTCGCTGTTCGTGAATGCGGGCCGGGGCGGGACGATGGACGTGGGCGCGCTCGTCGCGGCCCTCCGGGCGGGCCGGATCCGGGCCGTGCTCGACGTCGCCGACCCCGAGCCGCTGCCGCCCGGACACCCGCTCTGGTCGGCGCCCGGGGTCTTCATCACGCCCCACATCGGCGGCCAGGTGAGCGGCGAGCAGGGCCGGGCCTGGGCCTTCGTGGCCGAGCAGATCGGCCGTCTCGAACGGGGCGAGCCGCTCCGGAACGTCGTCGAAGACGGCTACTGACGGCTACTGGACGATCGACCGGGCCTACGACCCGACGGTCACGCTCCGGAAGCGCCGCCCGTTGAACCAGTCGAGGTCGACGCAGCCATCGATCCCGTCGACCAAGCCGCAGTCGGTGTACTGCCAGAACGTCCAGTCCTCGCCGCCCCAGCTCGACGCGGGAACGCGCACCGTCGAGCTCCACCGGGCGACCCAGACGCGGTAGCCGTGGTCCGCGAACCAGGTCGTGTTCGCCATGTACGTCCGCCAGAAGTGCGGCGACGTGTAGATGACCGGTCTCTCGCCGACGAGCTGCGACACGCGCTGGACCCAGACCCTCGTCCAGTCGATGAGCTGCGCGGAGGTGAGGCCGCCCGTCCGCTCGAGATCGAGGGCGGGCACGAGATCGCCCTTCGTGAGGCCCGCGACCCTGACGTAGTGCCGGGCCTCGAGGCGGGCGTCGCGCCGGCTCCGGTTCGGGGCGGCGAAGTGATACGCCCCGAAGCGGATGCCCGCGGCCTTCGCGCCGGCGCGATTCGCCGGATACAGGTCGTCGTCGAACGTCCGGCCCTCGGTCGCCTTGGCGAAGGCGAAGCGGATGCCGTCATCGGCGACGGCCTGCCAGTCGATCGTGCCCTGCCAGTGGGAGACGTCGATCCCGGGAATGTTGGTCGTCTCGGCGGCCGCGCGTTGCGGGCCGGGGACGACGGCGAGGGCGGCGAGGGCGAGCGTGAGCGCGGCGAGGACGCGGACCATCCTGGACCTCCAGGTGCAGCGACGCGAGGACGCGAGGGCCGAGAAAACGAACGGCCGCCCTTCGGGGCCCCGATGGGGCACCGGCGACGGAGGCGGCCTGGGTCGATTGTCTTCGGCCGGCGGCCTCGGCGGCAGACCCCA
>DASTSC010000044.1:0-5999 GCA_035760905.1 Candidatus Limnocylindrales bacterium
GTCTGGGCCGCGGCAGACCGGTACGACATCATCCACTCCCACGTCGAGACGCTCGGGTTCCTGTTCGCCAGGCACGCCCCGACGCCCGTCGTCACGACGCTCCACGGCCGGCTCGACGTCTCGGGCATCCCCGAGCTGCTCGAGGAGTTCGACGACATCCCGCTCGTCTCGATCTCCGACAGCCAGCGGCGCTGGTCGCCGGGGGCGAACTGGGTGGCCACGATCCACCATGGCCTGCCGTTCGACGAGACGCCGTTCGACCCGACCCCCGGCGACTACCTCGCCTTCGTCGGCCGGGTCGCTCCCGAGAAGGGGGTCGACCACGCGATCCGCGTCGCGCGCGAGACCGGGATGAAGCTCCGCGTCGGCGCCAAGGTCTACGACCCGTCCGAACAGGAGCTCTTCGCGAAGGTCGTCCAGCCGGCGATCGACGAGGGCGTCGTCGAGTACCTCGGGGAGCTCCCTCCGCCCGAGCGCGACCAGCTCTACGCCGGGGCCGCGGCGACGCTCATGCTCGGCGCCTGGCCGGAACCGTTCGGGCTCGTCGCGATCGAGTCGATGGCGACCGGGACGCCCGTCGTGGCCCGCCGCGCCGGCGCGCTCACCGAGACCGTGGAGCACGGGCTGAGCGGCTTTCTCATCGACGACGACGCCGAGGCGGCGCTGGCGGTCGAGCGGGCCCGCGAGCTCGACCGCGCCGCCGTCCGCGCGTACGCGATCGAGCGGTTCACGCCGGAGCGAATGACCGACGAGTACGAAGCGGTCTACCGCGCCGTCATCGACGCGCACCGGCGCGCCGACGGGTCATGAGATCGCGGTCTCCACGATCGACCTGGCTTCGGTGACGATCCGGTCGAGGTGGGCCTCGTCGACGAAGCTCTCGGCATAGAGCTTGTAGACGTCCTCGGTCCCCGACGGGCGGGCGGCGAACCAGCCGTCGTCGGTCTCCACCTTGATGCCCCCGATCGGCGCCCCGTTCCCCGGGGCCGTCGTGAGGATCCGGACCACCCGCTCGCCGGCGAGCTCCGCGACGCGGACGTCGTCTGCGCTGAGACGGGCGAGGGCGGCCTTCCGGTCGGCGTCGGCCGGGGCGTCGATCCGCCGATAGCAGGGGTCGCCGAGTCGCTCGGTCAGACCGCCATAGAGGGCCGCGGGGTCGCGGCCGGTCTTCGCCGTCAGCTCGGCGGCGAGAAGGCAGGCGACGATGCCGTCCTTGTCGGTCGTCCAGACCCGACCGTCGCGGCGCAGGAAGGAGGCACCGGCGCTCTCCTCGCCGCCGAACCCGAGCTGCCCGTCGAGGAGGCCCGGGACGAACCACCTGAACCCGACCGGCACCTCGACGAGGCGCCGACGGAGATCCGCGACGACGCGGTCGATGATCGAGGAGGAGACGATCGTCTTGCCGACGCCGATCTCGCTCCCCCACTCCCGCGCACCGCCGAAGAGGTAGGCGATCGCCGCGGCGAGGACGTGGTTCGGGTTCATGAGGCCCGCCGGGGTGACGATGCCGTGGCGGTCGGCGTCGGCGTCGTTCGCGAGGGCGAGGTCGAACCGGTCGCGGAGCTCGACGAGCCGCGCCATCGCCTGCGGCGAGGACGGATCGGTCCGGATCCGTCCGTCCCAGTCCGGCGGCATGAACGCGAACCGTGGATCGAGCCGATCGTTCGTCACGGTCAGGTCGAGCCCGTAGTGCTCGCCGATCAGCGCCCAGTACGCGAGCGACGCTCCGCCCATCGGGTCGACGCCCAGCCGCAGGCCGGACAGCCGCACGGCCTCGAGGTCCACGACCGAGGCCAGGTCGCGAACGTACGACCCGGCGAAGTCGTACGGGCGCGCCGCCGCGCGGGCCTCGGCGAGTGACACCACGGGGACGCCGGCGAGGCCCGCCTCGAGGAGGCCGTTGGCCTCGTCCTGGATCGCCCGCGTCACGTCCGTGTCGGCCGGTCCGCCGGTCGGCGGGTCGTACTTGATGCCGCCGTCCTCGGGCGGGTTGTGAGAAGGCGTGATGACGATCCCGTCGGCCAGGCCCGGTCCGGTCGTCCGGGCGCCGTTCACGAGGAGGATCGCGTGCGACACGGCCGGCGTCGGGGTGAAGCCGTTCGCAGCGTCCACCCGGACGTCGACGCCGTGCGCCACGAGGACGCGGAGGGCCGTCTCGAAGGCCGGCTCCGAGAGCGCGTGCGTGTCGCGGCCGACGAACAGCGGGCCGGAGTAGCCACGGGCCTGTCGGTGCCGCCAGATCGCCTCGCTGATGGCGAGGATGTGCGCCTCGTTGAACGCGCGATCGAACGCCGAGCCGCGATGACCGGAGGTCCCGAACGCGACGCGCTGGGCTGCCACGGACGGGTCCGGCTCGAGGTCGTGATACGCGCCGACGAGGGCGTCGACATCGAGGCGATCGGGCGTGGACGGCGCGCTCCCCGCGGCGCGACTCACGACGACGGCACGACGGCAGTGACGACCCACATGCCTGAAGTCTGCGCCCTCGGCCGGCGCCGCGCGCGGGCCCCGATTCGCGTGCGGCGCGGATCGCCCGACTGGGCGATGATTGACGCTCCACGAACGGAGGACAGGAGCACGTGTCGCGACGCGCGCGATCCAAGCGTGAACGGATTTCTGACACTGTCGTCGGCCCCGCACCCTGGGATGCCCTGAGCGCGGCGCTGGCCGGCGAGACGACGGGTGGTTCGGCGGTCGCCGCCCCCCCGAGCCCGGCGACGCGTGACGGTCGCGCGAGCGCCGCGACCGGCGGCGTCGTCCTCGACGGCGAGGTGGTGCTCGCCGACTACGACGCCGGCTGGCCGGACCGCTTCGACCGGGAGGCGGCCCGGATCCGCGAGGTCCTCGGCCCTCGCGCGCTGCAGGTCGAGCACGTCGGATCGACCGCGGTACCGGGCCTCGCCGCGCGACCGGTGATCGACGTGCTCCTCGTCGTGCCCGACTCCGCGAACGAGCCGGCCTACGCGAGCGACCTCGAACGGGAGGGCTACGTCCTCCGGGAGCGCGAACCCGAGGCCGCGGAGCACCGCCTCTTCAGTGGTCCCGACGGGGCCACGAGCGTCCACGTCTACTCGACGGGCGCCGCGCCGATCGAGCAGATGCTCCAACTCCGCGACTGGCTCCGCGAGCGGCCCGAGGAGCGCGACCGGTTCGACCGGCGCAAGCGCGACCTCGCGGGCCGGCCCTGGCGGCAGGCGGGGCTGTACGCGGATGCCAAGCGCGGCGTCATCGAGTCGATCGTCGCGCGAGCGGAGGCGAGCCACGGGACGCCCGCCGCCTGACGACGCGACGACGGCTCAACCGATCGTGAAGGCGATCGCCACGAGGCCGAGCGGAGCAGCGTCCGGTCGCTCGTAGATCGAGGCCGACAGCTCCTCACCCGCCGCGTACGTCTCGATCGCGTCTGTCAGCGTGTCGATATCGCGGTGGGCACCGGCGAGCGCCTCGACCGTCTCGCAGATGTCGGCGTCCCGATCTCCCAGCGCGGGGTCCACGTAGACCTCGATCGCCTCGTAGCCGTCGGCACGCCACGCGATCGCGCACGTCGCGTCATCACGGGTGACCGAGCCGGGGTCGTTCTCGATCGAGAATCGCCCCGTGTCGGGCCCGCCGGTCTCAGCTGCCACCTGGGTCCGCGGTGTCGCCGGATCGTTCGGTCACGCTCGACCTCCGTCGGCACCCTGCCGCGGCGGCAATCAGGGCCGCTCGACTCAGACGGGCTCGGGGCGTTTCAGCCTGCTTGCAGCGAGACGGTCCCGGATCAGACGGGCGTCTCGTCGACCGACACCCAGCGCCGGTCGAGCGGCAGGTGGAGGACAACCGGCACGGATCCGGCGAGCGCGCGTCGCAGCGCCGGCTCGAACGCCTCGGCGCTCTCCACCCGCTCGGCATGCGCGCCGAGACCTTCCGCGACCCGGACGAAGTCGATCGGACCGAGATCGGTGGCAGGGCCATCCGGTCGGCGTCGCTCCTGGTGCATCCGGATCGTCCCGTAGCGCTCGTTGTCGAAGACGAGCACGATGGGCCGAACGCGTTCCCGGACGGCGGTCTCGAGCTCGGCCATCGTCATCGCGAACCCGCCGTCGCCCGCGACCGCCACAACGGGCCGGTCCCGATGGACGATCGCCGCGGCGATCGCCGCGGGCAGCGCGTAGCCCATCGCTCCCGACGTCGGACCGAGGAAGGTCGCCGGCCGCCGAAAGCGGTAGCCCCGGGCGAGCCAGCCGCCGAAGTTGCCGGCGTCCGTCGTCACGATCGCGTCGTCGGGCAGCACGGACCGGAGCGACGTGACGACCCGACCCGGGTGGACGCCGGGACCGTCCCAGTCGCCCCCGTCGACGGTCGTCGTCGCCTCGTAGCGCGCCCGAGCCTCGTCGCTCGCGACCTGCCGGAGGTCCGTGACCGCGGCGTCGAGCGCTGCCGCCTCGAGCCGGGCGACCGCGGCGCGCAGAAAGACGCCGGCGTCGGCGGCGATCGTCGTCTCGGCCGCGCGCTCCCGATCGGCCCAGGCTGTTGGGTCGACGTCGACGTGAGCCCAGCGCGCTCCGGGAGCGGGCACCGTGTAGCCGAGGCTGGTCGGCTCGTTGAGGCGGCAGCCGAGCACGAGCATCGCGTCGGCAGTCTCGAGGCGCTCGCGGGCGGATGGCGCCGCGAAGTAGCCGGACATCCCGAGGTAGAGGGGGTGGTCGTTCGGAAAGAGGTCGCCACGCCGCCACGACGCGACGACGGGGACACCGAGCAGCTCCGCGAACCGGACCAGCTCGCGACTGCAGCGCGCCCGCAGGACACCGGCACCGGCGAGGATCACCGGCCGCACGGCCGCGGCGAGGAGCCGGATGACCGCGCGGACCGCGTTCGGGTCGGGCCGCGAGAGAGCCGGCCGCGCGATCGGCACGTTGCCGCCGCCGGCCTCGAGGTCGAGGGCGTCCTCGCGGCAGGCGATGAGGACCGGGGCCGGACGCCCGGCGAGCGCTCGCCGGATCGCCTCGGCGAGCACGGCAGGCGCCGTCTCGGGCTCGTCGATCGCGCCGGCCCAGGCGGCGAGTCCGCCGATGGTGGTCGGCAGATCGACCTCCTGGAAGGCCTCGCGGCCGCGGAGCGCCCGCTCGACGTCCCCGACGAGGACGAACATCGGCGTCGAGTCCGCCCTCGCCGTGTGGATGCCGATCGCGAGGTTCGCCGCGCCGACCGCCCGCGTTCCGAGACAGGCTGCCGGCCGGCCCGTGAGCTGGCCGTAGGCCTCGGCCATGAACGCGGCGCCCGACTCGTGCCTCGTGGCCACGACACGGATCCCGGCGTCGCCGAAGGCCTCGAGGAGGCCGAGGAAGCTCTCGCCGGGGACCGTGAAGGCGAACTTCACACCGGCGCCCCGGAGGGTGTCCGCGATCAGCCGGGCGACGGTGCGGCGCGTGGGCCGCGATGGCTCGCCGGCCTCCGGCGACGCCTCCGGCGTGGCCTCCGGCGACGCTTCGGGCGACGCCTCGGGCGCGACGTCGGGCACGCCGGCCTGCTCCGCGCCGTCCGGTTCCGCGATGGCCTCGCCGACGTCCTCCAGCCCGTGCGGCGCGAGGAGGCCCTCGCCCGCGAGCTCCGGCGCGTGGGTCGGATCGTCGGTCACGAGGCCAGGAGGAGCGGCTCGAGGATGAGCGACAGCAGGAACACGATCGCGACGACCGCGATCGCGATTCGGCCGAGCGCCATCCGGCGGCGGGCTCGCATCGTCAGCGGTAGTTCTCGAACTGGAGCGGCACGGGCTCGTCCAGCCCGCGCAGCCGCCCGATCACCCGCTGCAGCTCATCCTTGCTCTTGCCCGAGACGCGGACCGCGTCCCCCTGGACCTGGGCCTTCACCTTCGGAAACTCGTCGCGGATGAGCTTCGAGATCTTTCGCGCGAGCTCGTCCGACAGGCCCCGCTGGAGACCGATCACCTGGCGGACCTTGTTTCCACCCGCCGGCTGGACCGTCCCCCAGTCGAAGATCTTCAGGCTGAGCCCGCGCCG
>DASTSC010000045.1:0-13238 GCA_035760905.1 Candidatus Limnocylindrales bacterium
CGCTCGATCGTCCTGCTCGGCGACCCGAACCAGCTCGCCCAGGTCACCCAGGGCATCCACCCCGACGGTGCCGACGCGTCGGCGCTCGGCCACGTGCTCGGGTCCGACGCGACGATCCCGCCCGAGCGCGGGATCTTCCTCGACACGACGTTCCGGCTCCACCCGGCCGTGAACGCCTTCATCTCGCCGACGTTCTACGAGGACCGCCTCGGCACCGCCGAGGGGACCGAACGCCAGGAGGTGACCGACGCCGACCGGGATGTCGATCTCGGCGGCTCGGGCGTGCGCTGGCGGCCCGTCGTCCACGCCGGCAACGCCCAGCGATCGGCGCAGGAGGCGAACGCGGTCGCGGACCTCGTCGCGGCGCTCCTGGACACGACCTGGGTCGACCGGGACGGCAACGAACGCCCGCTGGAGCCCGCCGACCTGCTCGTCGTCGCGCCGTACAACGCCCACGTCGCGGCCGTCCGCGGCGAGCTCGAGCGGCGGCTCGGGCGCGACGTCGCCCGGCGGGTCGGGACCGTCGACAAGTTCCAGGGCCGCGAGGGCGCGGTCGCGATCTACACGATGTCGGCCTCGTCGGCCGAGGAGGCGCCCCGCGGGATCGAGTTCCTCTACGAGCGGAACCGCCTCAACGTCGCGGTCTCGCGGGCGCGGGCCCTCGCGATCGTCGTCGCGAGCCCGGAGCTGCTCCGGGTCGCCTGCCACACGCCCGACCAGATGCGCCGGGTCAACGCGCTCTGTCGCTTCGTCGAGATCGCCACCGCCGAGCGGGAGCGAGAGCTGCTCGGCGCCGCAGCGCCGGCCTGACGAGGGTCGCCGCGAGGGAGCCGTCGCCTGCGCCCCTCCAGCTCACGCTCGACGGATCGGCCTGACGAGGCAGGTCGGACCGCCGGAGCCGTTGAGCCCGAGCTCGGCGAGCGGCGTGGCGTGCACCTCGGCGCCCGCGGCGAGGAGTGCGGCGGCCGTCCGCGGGTTGCCCTCGGCGACGACCACGACCCGGGGCCCGACCGCGAGGACGTTGCAGCCGAGCGTCGCGAACTCCTCGTCCGGCACCGCGATCGTCCGGACCCCGAGCTCCTCGAGGAGACGCCACAGCCCCGCGGGCAGGAGCGGCGGATAGACGACCGCGAGATCGTCGGCGACCGGCGAGATCACCGAGAGCAGGTGGAGCACCTCCGCCGGACCGTGCCAGTACGGCAGGTCGAACACCCGGATCTCGGCATCGACGAGCGCGGCGAGCTGGCGAATGCCCTCGTCGTTCGTTCGGAGCGACCGGCCGATGCACAGCACATTCGGCCGGAGCCAGAACGTGTCGCCGCCGTCGGCGGTCCCGGGCGGATCGACGCGCCCGGCGAGGGGGATCCCGGCCGACCCGCACCAGTCCGCGAGCTCGTCCGCCTCGGCCACGCGGTTCGGCTTGCCCGAGCGGAGGCCAATCGCACCGCGGGCGGTGACCAGGAGCGGATCGAACGGGTAGACGCTGTCGCCGGTCGCCCCCTCGTCGATGACGGTGACGTCGACCCCGAGCCCCGCGAGAAGGGCCACGAGCGCCTCGTGCTCGGCCACTGCCCTCGGTAGATCGACCGGATGGCGGAAACCAAGCTCGGGGTCCTCGAAGGCCCGACCGAAGGCCTGCCCGGGTCGCCGCAGGAGCGCCCACGCGAGCGGGGCCGTCATGCTCTCCGCCCCGTACGCCTGCGCCTCGGTCATCGACCCTCGCCCGCGCCGTCCCCGAGGGTCGTCATGAGCGCTCGACCGGCCGCATCGGGCAGGGCGATCCGCGCCGACGGGTTCGCCCAGAGCGTCGCGGCCGGCGGTGGCTCGGAGCGGGCGACGACCGCCGCGAGCCGGAGAAACCGCTCGTAGAAGGCGCGCGGAGTCGCGACCTCGAGCCGCGACAGGACCGCCGTGTCGCGCGCGTCGACGGCCTGGCGGAGCGCCCGGATCGCCCCAGCGACGTCGAGAGCGGCCGGTGACCCCGCGCCCACGTCGAGGAGCAGCACGTTGGCGACGCTCGGCGGCATCTGGCGGATCTTCGCGACGACGGCGCGGCCGACGTCGACGCCGTCCGGCCGCGGTCGCGGCCGCGTGACCTCGAGGTTGAACGCGAGTCCAGCCCGGAACGTCACCCCGAAGTCCGGCCCGAGCCGGCCGGAGCCGTACGGCTCGTAGGCGAGCTCGAACCGCCGGTCGGCGAGGAGGCGCGCGGCGACGGACAGCTCCGCGCGCACGTCACGGCGGCCGTCCTCGTCCGCGGCCGATCGAAGCTTCCGCCGGATCTTGTCGCGATGGCGCTCGGCGAACGCCCGGAAGCGCGGCTCGCCGAGCCAGGCGAGGAGCTCGGCGTGGAACGCATCGTCGGCGGCGACACCGGCGACGAGGTCGTCGGCGAGGCGGACGACCGATTCGGCTAGAACTGCTGCTCCTCGGCGAGCCCGGCCAGGTACTCCGCGCGCTGCTCGCGGTGGTACTCGGGCACCGGCGCGTCCCACCAGCCGGTCTTGTCCGGGCCGGCCATCGCGAGGTCCCGCTCGACGCGGACGTGGACGAGGGACGGTCCGCCAGAGGCGAGCGCCCGGGCGACGGCGTCGCAGACCTCGTCGGGCCGCTCGACGTAGGCAGAATGGAGCCCGAACGCCTTGCCGATCGCCGCGTAGTCGGGCCGGTAGACGTCGCCGTCGGGGAGGAGGAAGTCGGTCGCGGCGGTTCGGCCCATGAAGTGGTCCTGGCCGCCCTTGATGCTGATCCAGCCAGAGTTGTCGAGGACGACCATGCAGACCGGCGTGCCGGCCATCGCCGCCGCGCCGAGCTCCTGCATCGTCTGGAGGAAGCTGCCGTCACCGCCGATCGCGAGGACCTGCCGGTCCGGCGCCGCGAGCTGGCAGCCGATCGCGGCCGGGAGCTCGAAGCCCATCGTCGAGAAGCCGCCCGAGGTGATGTGGGTCCGCGGGAACCGCGTGACCCAGCGCTGCTTGACCATCCCCTGGGGCAGCCCGGCTCCGGTCACGACGATCGCGTCGTCGCGGACGGCGCGCTGGATCTCGCGGACGGCCCGGGCCATCGTCAGCGGCACGGCGTCGGAGCCCGACTTCTCCTCGACCTGCGCGAACCAGGCCTTCTTGCGTCGGGCGATCTCCTCGACGTACGCGTCGCGTCCGGCCGCACCCGTGTCGCGCCCGAGCGCGGCGAGGAGGTCCTCGAGCCCGGCCTTCGCGTCGCCGAGAAGCGGCACCGCGACCGGGTAGTTCTTGCCGATCTCCCGGGGGTCGATGTCGAGGTGGATGAGCTTCGCCGGCGGGATCGCGAACGTCACGCCCTTCCGGTACGAGGACGCGCTCCAGTCGGTGAAGCGCATGCCGACCGCGAAAACGACGTCCGCCGAGGCCGCGAGCTCGTTGCCGCAGGTCGAGGCCGTGTCGCCGATCGTCTGCGCCGCGAGCTCGTGGGTCTCGTCGATCGAGCCCTTGCCATTCCAGGTGGTCACCACCGGCGCCCGAAGCGTCTCCGCGAGACGGGTCAGCTCGGCCGACGCGTCGGCGAGGATGACGCCGCCGCCCGCGACGATCACCGGCCGCTTCGCGCCGCGGAGGAGTGCCCCCGCCCGCTCGACGAAGTCCGCCGGCGGCCGCACCCGACCGGCCGCCTCGCGCTCGGCAGGAACCGGCACGCGGACCTCGGCCGACTCGGCCTGGATGTCCATCGGGAAGTCGAGCAGGACCGGACCCGGCCGCCCGGTCGTCATCTGGTTCCACGCCCGCTGGACGACCCACGGCACCTCGTCGACGCGCGACGGCTGGAACCACTGCTTGGTGATCGGCTCGAAGATGCGCGGGTTCTCCGCCGACTGGCGCCGCTCCATCTCCTGGAACAGCCCGTGACCGCGCATGTACGTGTGTGCCGAGCCGGTCACGAGCATGACCGCGGTCGAATCGGACATCGCCGTCGCCATCCCGACCACGGTGTTCGTCTGGCCGGGTCCGATCGAGGTGAAGGCCATCATCGGCCGGCCGCTCACGCGGTAGTAGCCGTCAGCGAGGTGGACGGCCGACTGCTCGTGGAGGACCTGGATCGTCCGGATCTCGTCGCGCCGGTCGAGCAGCGCGTCGACGACGGTCCACGAACCGTGCCCGGGGATCCCGGCGGCGTAGGGCACGCCCTCGCGGATGAGGTACTCGACGAGGATCTGGGCGCCGGACAGGCGGCGGAGCGCGGTCGGATCGTCGGACATCCGGGACGGAACCTCCGGGGAGAGACGGCGGGCCGGACTATTATCGTCCGCGATGGACGTCGCGACGCTCACCCCGCTCGAGAAGACCGTCCGCTCGACGCCGACGGACCTCTGGAACGACTCCTGCTCCGTCCCGGAGCTCGAGTACGCCATCCGCTACGGCGCGGTCGGCGCCACCGCCAACCCGACGATCGTCCACGACGTCTGGAAGCAGGACCCGAAGCGCTGGGCCGGCCGCGTCGGAGAGCTCGCCGTCGCCTATCCGGCCTGGACCGAGGTCGAGCTCGCCTGGGCGATCGTCGGCGAGATGTCGGCCGAAGGCGCGAAGCTCCTCGAGCCGGTCTTCGTCGAGCAGGGCGGCCGAAAGGGACGGCTGTCGGTCCAGACGAACCCGACCTTCTGGCGGACGCACGACGCGATGGTCGAGCAGGCCGTCGGCTTCACCGAGCTCGCCCCGAACATCATCGTGAAGTTTCCGGCGACCTCGGTCGGCGTCCGGGCGATGGAGGAGGCGACCTACCGCGGCGTCAGCGTCAACGCGACCGTCTCGTTCAGCGTCCCCCAGGCGCTCGCCTCGGGCGAGGCGATCGAGCGAGGGCTGAAGCGGCGCGAGGCCGATGGGCTCGACGTCGACTCGATGGGCCCGGTCGTGACCGTGATGATGGGCCGGATCGAGGACTGGCTGAAGGTGCTCGAGGCCCGCGACGGGATCGCCGCCGATCCGGAGGCGATCCCGTGGTCCGGGGTCGCGGTCATGAAGCGGACGGCCGAGGAGTTCGCCCGGCGGGGCCTTCGGGCGAAGCCGCTCGGCGCCGCCATCCGCCACCGCCTCCATTGGACGGAGCTGGTCGGGGGCGACGTCGTCCTTTCGTTCCCGCACGCGTGGTGGAAGCGCTTTCAGGCGTCGGGGATCGATCCGGTGCCGCGGTTCGAGGAGCCCGTGGAGCCGCGCTACCTCGACGAGCTGCGCCGCCGCTTCCCCGACTTCGAGCGGGCCTACGAGCCGGACGGCATGACGCCCGAGGAGTTCGACACGTTCGGGCCTTCCGTGCGGACGCTCCGATCCTTCATCGCCAGCTACCACGACCTGCTTCACGCCGTCACGGACGTCGTCCTGCCGAACCCCGACAAGAAGGCGTGACCGCGCCCGACCGCGGGCGGTCCGAGCGCGTGCGCGCGGAGGGCGCCGCGCCCGTCGGCGAGGTGGCGGCCGAGGCGCCCGTCAACACGCTGCCGGTCGACGAGCTCCGCGTCTGCCGCGGCGAGGACGGACGCGTCCGCGTGGATCCGACGAGGGCGGGCTGGCGGTACCTCACGGTCGAGGCCGGCGCGTTCGGCCCGCAGCCGTTTCCGCTGTCCCTGCCAGGGCACGAGGCCTGTGTCGTCGTCGTCGGCGGCGGCGGGGCGACGGCGGTCGGCCCGGCGGGCGAGCAGATCGTCCTCGACCCTCGGCCGTCTCCCTTCGAGGCCCTGCCATCGGCCGTGTACGTGCCGCAGAGCGAGGGTTGGTCGGTCGTGCCCGAGCCGGACCGCTCGGGCGCATCAGTAACGCTCGCGCTCGCCTGGGCGCCGCGATCGGGCCGGACCGAGGTGGCGCGCGAGCCGATCCTGATCCGGCCCGAGGACGTCGCGGTCGAGACCCGCGGCGGCGGGAGCATGACGCGCCAGATCAGCCACGTCATCGACCCGGACTTCCCGGCGGATCGGCTCATCGTCGTCGAGGTCTTGACGCCCGGCGGCAACTGGTCGTCCTGGCCGCCCCACAAGCACGACGTCGACGACATGCCGTCCGAGGCGGTCCTCGAGGAGGTCTACCTCTACGGCTTCCGGCGACCCGAGGCATGGGGCGTCCAGCGCCTCTACCGCCGGCCCGAGCACGAGCCGGGCGGACCGCGCGACGGCGTCTGGGCCGTTCGCGACGGCGATCTCGTCATCGTCACCGACGGCTACCACCCGTTCGCGGCGATCGCCGGCGACGATGCCTGGTACCTCAACGCCCTCGCCGGCGACCGCCGCACCCTCGCCTGCTCGTTCGATCCCGACCTCGACTTCATCCGGGCCGAGTGGGCGGCGATGGGCCCCGACCCGCGCATTCCGCTCGTGCCGGGCCGGAAGACCGTCGGCGCAGCGTTCTAAGGGGCGCCCGACGCCGAGCGGCACGCACCCGAGACAGAACATGGGCGTAGCACGTGTGCTACAGTCCGCCCGTGGAACGGATCCCGCTTCGTGAGCTGAGGAACCAGGCGAGCAAGGTCGTGCGCCGCGCGCGGTCTGGGGAACGGTTGATCGTCACGGTCGACGGCGTCGCCGCCGCCGAGATCGGTCCGGTGACGTCGGCCGGCCGCGCAAGCCTGGACGATCTGATCGCCGTCGCGGCCGTCGTCGCCCCGCGCGCCCGAACGCGGCCTCCGCGACCGCAACCGATTCCCGCGCCGACGGGGAGATCGAGCGCCGACGTGTTGGATCGTCTCCGCGAGCGCTGATGCTGTTCCTCGATACGTCGGCGCTCGTGAAGCGCTACGTCGACGAGTCCGGGACCGAGCTGGTCGTTCGGCGGATGGACGAGGACGAGGTCTGGGCGGCCTCTTCGCTGGCTCGAACCGAGGCGGAGATCACGCTCTGCCGGCTCGGCTATGGGCCGGACGAGCTCGACGCGCTCCGGCGACGCCTCCGGAACGACTGGGATCGGTGCCTCGTGGTGCCGCTGGACGGGGCCTGTCTCGACCGCGCGGCGAGGATCGGGTGCGAGCACGAGGTACGGACGCTTGACGCGCTCCATCTTGCGGCCGCGGACCGCCTGCCCCGGCCGCTCGTGATGCTGACGTTCGACCGACGCCAGGCGGAGGCCGCCCGTTCGCTCGGTCTCATCGTCGAGGGCGGCTGAGCGGGACGTCTCGGCATCCTCGAGGTCACCAACGACGCTGGTCTTCGCGAAGGAGCGGCGTCCCTCCCTCAGAGCCCGAGGCCGCGCAGGAACTCCCGGTTCTTCCGCTGCGAGTTCCGCAGCCGCTCGATCGTATCCGAGCCGAGCAGCCGGGAGTCCTGCTCGACGACCATCCAGCCGGCGTAGCCGCGGTCGCGGAGGACGTCGATCACCTCGGCGATCGCCGAGTCGCCGTCGCCGAGATCGACGAACGCCCCGGCCCGCAGGTCCTCCTCCATTCCGCCGCCGGTCGCGGCGACCTCGCGGATCACCGCGGAGCGGCAGTCCTTGAGGTGGACGTGGGTGATGAGGTCGGCATAGTCGCGGGCGAGCGCGACCGGGTCGCCGCCGCCGAAGCGGACGTGGCCGGTGTCGAGGCAGAGCCCGACGACCGACGTGTCGAGGCCGTCCATCATCCGCCGGATCTCGGGCTCGGTCTCGAGGTACGTCCCGGCGTGGGGATGGATCGAGACCCGGAAGCCCGCCTCCCGGCAGGTCTCGCCCGCCCGGTGGAGGTTGGCCATGAAGCTCGGCCAGCGGTTCTCCGGCAGCCAGGCCTCGGGGTGCTCGGGGATCCGACCCGCGAACTGGAGACGCGCCGGCGCGTCGAAGCCGTCCGAGAGGATCGCCATGACGGTCGACGGGTCGGGCGCGGAATCACGGACGGTCGGCAGGACGCCGCGGAGCCACTCGAGGTCCCGCGCGAAGAGCGCCTCGTCGGCGAAGTTGAGCGGCAGGAACGAGCCGACAAGCGCGAGCCCGCGCTCGGCCAGGCGTGAACGGACGACGGACGGGTCGCCGAGGAAGCCGGGCGGGCCAAGCTCGGTCCCCTCGTAGTCGAGCTCGGCGATGAGGTCGATCACCTCGTCGGGCTTCGGCATCCAGGCGTCGGCTGGCAGGAGCTCGTCCACGCCGAACGAGACGGGCGCGTTGGCGACGCGGATCGTCTTCGCCCTCACGGCGTCGGCGGTGGCGGCGGCAGGCTCGGTCATATCGGGTCCTCGAAGCGGATGGCCTACGGCGTGATGACGACCTTCGTCGCCTCGCCCGAGCGGAGCAGGTCGAAGCCCTCGCCGAGGCGGGTCAATGGAAGGACGTGGGTGACGATCGCGGCAAGGGGCAGGATGCCCTGCTCCACGAGCCGAATGGCCGGGGGGAACGTGAACGCGGTGATGTACGTGCCCATCACCGAGAGCGAGCGCTCCGTGATCGAGTACTGGTGGATCGGCGGACGGGCGTTCGCATTCTGGCCGAAGAGGACGATCCGGCCGCCGAGCGCGGCGACCTCGACGGCGGTCCCGAACTGGGTCCCCACGGCGTCGACCACGACGTCCGCCCCGAACGGGAGCAGCTCGGCTCGGCGGGCGGCGAACTCGTCGGGCGTGAGCACCTCCCTCGCGCCCGCTGCGCGGACGACGGCGTGGCGCTTCGTCGACGGCTCGACGACGATGATCGGCGAGGCGCCTGCGGCGCCGAGGACCGCCGTGAACAGGCTGCCGATGGGGCCGGCCCCGAAGACGACGACCGATTCGCCCGGTCGGACGTTGGCCTTGTTCGCGCCGTTGACGACGCAGGCGAGCGGCTCGACGACCGCCGCGACCTCGGCCGGAACGGCGTCGGCGATCGGGTAGACGGCCGACGCCGGCGCGACGACCCGCTTCGCGAGGCCGCCGTCGCGAAAGATGCCGAGCGCCACGATGTTCACGCAGCTCGCGGGCCGGCCGGCCCGGCAGTTGCGGCAGACGCCGCACTTCGGGTCGGGGTCGACGACGACGCGCATCCCGGGCCGGAGCCCGGCGAGCTCCCCTGCCCCCTCGCCGAGGTCCACGATCCGCCCGACGAACTCGTGGCCGAGGATCGTGCCGGGGGTCGCGGGATGGCCCGGCGGCACGTTGAGGATCTGGAGGTCCGTGCCGCAGATCCCGCACGCCTCGACCTCGACGACGACGTCGTCGGCGCGTTGGACGCGCGGCATCGGGCGTTCCTGGAGCGACCAGCGGCCGTCGCCCTCGAACACCGCGGCCGTCATCGTCCCGGTCGAACCGCCGGCCGGGGCTGCCACTGCCTCCGTCATTCAGGCTCCTCCCTCTCGTGCCACGACCGTCGTCGCGGCCACGCTCCGTGTCCGGCGCCGGAGGCGGCCGAGCCGCCGGAACGCTGCCGCGGCGAGCGCCCCGATGGCGAAGGTCGCGACGGTCGCGATCAACAGCAGCGTCGCGACCGCGTTGACCTCGGGCGTGACCCCGAACTTGATCTGCGTGTAGATGTAGATCGGCAGCGTCAGCTGCGAGCCGATCGTGAAGAACGTGACCACGAACTCGTCGATCGAGAGCGTCACGCTGATGAGCGCGCCCGCGGCGATCGCCGGGGCGATGAGCGGCAGGACGACGTGCCGGAGCGTCCGGGCCGGCGACGCGCCGAGGTCGGCGGCGGCCCACTCGAGCCCCCGGTCGAACCCCTGGAGCCTCGCGCTGACGATGAGCACGACGAACGGCATCGTCAGGACGAGATGGCCGCCGACGACCGTGAGCAGCGACAGCCGGATGTGGAGGACCCCGGCGAGGAACACGAGCAGCCCCACGCCGAGCAGGACGCCCGGGACCATGATCGGCATCGTCACGAGGACGCGGACGGCGTTCGGCCAGCGGAGCCGGGCGCGCACGAGCGGGAAGGCGGCCATCGCTCCGACGAGCGTCGACACGACCGCGACGACGACCGCGATGACGATCGAGGTCCAGATCGCCCCGACGAGCTGGTCGTTGTCGGGGATCCCCTCGTACCAGCGGGTCGAGAGGCCGCGGATCGGGAAGCCGATCGTCTTGCTGTCCTCGAAGCTGAAGACGATGAGGACGACGATCGGCAGGTAGATGAAGACGAGGATGACCGCTGCCCACGCGCGGAGGGCCCAGCGCAGGAGCCGCGCGTGCGGGCTGACGGGCATCGTCTCGAGCGGGTCGATCGTCGCCATCAGCCGTGGTCCGTCATCAGCCGGCCCCCCGCACGAGATCCTCGATCTGGAGGTAGCGCCGGAAGGCGATGAGGAGCGCGACGACGACCGCCGCGATGAGGAACGCCGTCGCTGCCATGAGCGGGTACGAGCCGCCCTGGTAGAACGTCACGACGTCGTAGCCGATGAGGATCCCCTGCGTCCCGCCGACAAGGGTCGGGGTCAGGTACTCGCCGAGGATCGGGATGAACACGAAGATGCAGGCCGTGACGAGGCCCGGCCGCACCTGTGGCACGAGGATCCGCCGGAGCGCCGTGAACGGCCGCGCGCCGAGATCCTGGGCGGCCGTCAGCTGGGTGAAGTCGAACCGCTCGAGGCTCGTGTAGAGCGTGAGCGCGGCGAACGGGAAGTAGAGGTAGAAGAGGACGATGACGACGCCGACGTCGTTGTAGAGGAAGACGTCGAGCGGCTCGGTGATGACGCCGAGCGCGATGAGGACGCGGTTGAGAATCCCGCTCTCGCCGAGGATCGCCTGCCACGAGTAGATTCGGACGAGGTAGCTCGTCCAGAACGGGACGATGACCGCGAGCAGCACGATCCGCTGCCAGCGCGCGGACACGTACCGGACGAGGAAGTAGGCGAACGGGAACGCCGCGCCGATCCCGATCGCGGTGACGAGCGCGGCGACGAGGATCGTCTTCGCGAACACGCCGAGGTACGGGCCCTCGGTCAGGACGTAGACGTAGTTCTTGAGCGACCAGTCCGCGACGAGCTGGAGGCCCTTGCCGGTCGACCAGAACGAGGCCGCGAAGGCGATCCCGAGCGGGACGAGAAAGAGCGCGCCGAGGACGAAGGCCGCGGGCACGAACGGCCAGAGGCGGGTGAGCCGCCTCCGGTCGTCGGCCACGGGTTCGGCGGAGGCCCCCGGCAGGGCCTCCGCGGTCGCCGTCATCGTGCGCGCGTCGCGGTTGCGCTCAGCCGCCGAACACCTCGTTGAACGCCTGGATGTAGGCGTCGGTGTTCCCGGCCGGGCCCTTGAGGCGCATGTTGAGGGCCTGCTCGGGCTGGTTGTAGAGGTAGCGGTCGGCCCGTTCCTTCTGGCCCTTGTCGACGAGCAGCTGGTAGGCCTTCTCGTTGAAGAGCGGCCGGCCGTTGTCGAGGAAGTTCTGGGCGACGTACTCGGCCTGGGCGCCGGCCTCGAGGTACGGCTGGACGCGGGCCTGGTTGTCGCCGCCCTTGACCGTCATCTCGCCGTCGATGAAGCCGGTCGTGCCCTCCTTCGGGACGATCGCCTCCACCTGCGGCCCGCCGGCGTCCTTGACCCGGTCCGGCGCGCCGATGTTCTGCGTGGCGAGCCACGCCTCGCCCGACGCGAGCGCCTGGATCGTCTCGTTGTTCTGCTGGACGAGCCGCTTCACGTTCGGCTTGAGCTTCGTCAGCCAGTCCTTGGCCGCCGCGAGCTCGTCGGGGGTCATGTTGTAGATGTCCTTGGCCCCGGTCGCGACGCCGGCGAACAGCATGATGTCCGTCGGCTGCTTCTCCATCACGATCCGGCCCTTGTACTTCGGATCGACGAGGACCTGCCAGCTGTCGGGTGCCGGCGACACGTTCGCGGGGTTGAAGACGATCTGGATCGGCGACCAGCCCCACGGGTAGGCGAGGTAGCCGTCAGGCTTCGTCCAGAAGTCGAACGAGCGCGCCATCGAATAGAGCTGCGACGCGACCTGGAAGGAGCTGATGTCGATCGGCTGGACGAGGCCGGCGTCGTAGTAGTGGGGAACCCACAGGGCATCGCCCGAGACGAGGTCCAGCTGCCCATGCACCTGCTGGAGCTTGTTGTAGCCGTCGATGTTGTCGGCGAGCTCCGTGATGTTGACCTCGATCCCGGTCGACTCCTTGACGCCCTTGATCTCGTCCTTCGACCAGTGGTCGCTCCAGGTCAGGAAGTTGAGTGGTCCGGGCGACGCGCTCGCGGCGCCTGCACTCGGTGCGCTGCTCGGGGCCGCGCTGGCGCCCACCGAGGCCGCGCTCGATCCGGCGGGCGCGACGCTCGACGGCGCCGACGACGCTCCGGGCGTGCTGCTGCAGGCAGCGACCACGATCCCGGCACCGGCGCCGGCGGTCAGCTTGAGGAAGTCGCGTCGCGTGTATCGGCCAGCCATTGCTCCTCCTCCTCGGGGCGCCGGTCCTTCGGCGCCGCCTCGTTACCGCCCGATCACGGCGGCGTCAGCCGCCGACCACCATGCGTCCACCTCCTGGTCGAGCAAGCCTTCGAGACGATGGGCGATCACGCGATCCGCGTGCGGGACCGCCGCGACGAGGTCGCCCCCGGCCGTCCGGATGGCGACCCGCGTGTGATCGCCGAGGAACGCCACGTCGATGACGCGGCCACGGAGCCCCGAGCGATCGGGATCGACCGGGTCCCCCACCCGGAGAGCCTCGGGCCGGACCATGACGCTCGCCGGGCCCGATGCCGGGGCATCGTCGCCGCGCGCCGCCGCGACCTCGATCCCACCCGCGAGCCGGACGCGCGCGAGGGGTCCGTCCGTGCCGACCACCTCGCCGTCGAGCAGGTTCGACTCGCCGATGAAGTCGGCGACGAACCGATCGACCGGCCGGTAGTAGATCTCGCGCGGCGTGCCGACCTGGCTGACGTGACCGCCGTTCATGACCGCGATCCGCGTCGCCATCGAGAGCGCCTCGCCCTGGTCGTGGGTGACGAAGACGAACGTGGTCCCGACCTGGCGGTGGATCCGCGCCAGCTCGATCTGCATCTGCTTGCGCAGCTTCAGGTCGAGGGCGCCGAGCGGCTCGTCGAGGAGGAGGACCGCGGGACGCTTCGCGAGCGCCCGCGCGAGCGCGACGCGCTGCTGCTGCCCGCCGGAGAGCTGCCCGGGGAATCGATCGGCGAACGAGGCGAGCCCCACGAGGTCGAGGTACTCGGCGACCCGCCCGCGGACCTCCTCGCCCGGGAGCTTCTCCATCCGCAGCCCGAACGCGACGTTGTCGGCGATGGTGTGGTGCGGGAAGAGCGCGTAGCTCTGGAAGACGGTGTTCACGGTCCGGCGATGCGGCGGCAGGTCGTTCACCCGCCGTCCCTCGATCCGCAGCTCACCGCTCGTGAGCGGGAGGAACCC
>DASTSC010000046.1:0-11010 GCA_035760905.1 Candidatus Limnocylindrales bacterium
GGTCAGGCCTGGGTATCGTCCCGCAGCTCGCCCGTCTCGACCCCGCCGGCGCGCTCGACCAGCCGCCTGATGCGAAGCTCTGCATCGTTCAGGAGCCGATCGAGATGGGCATGGAGCGCGACCCCCCGCTCGTAGAGCGCGAGGGCCTCCTCGAGCGGTTGGCCGCCGGCCTCGAGCGCCTGGACCGTCCGCTGGAACTCCTCGAGCGCGGCATCGAACGGGAGCGCGGCGACCTCGGGCGGGATGGTCGGCTCGGGCGGCGCGGGCGCTGACATCGATCCGAGGATAGCGGCGCGCGGTCGACCCGAGGGTGGCGCGAAACCGTCCCCCGGGCGATGCTGGTCGTCGATGGCGCGCGTTCCTCGTCCGCGGCCGCTCGTGGCCGCCGGTCCGCTCGCGATCGCGATCGGCGGCGCGATCCTGCTCGGGTCGGCATCGGGTGGCCGGGTCGGCAGCAGGGGCGGCGCGGCGCCGTTCGCGCCGGCCCTCGCGGGGGCAGCGGACGCGGCGTCCGTCGGGTCCCCGTTCGTCCCGTCGCCGCCCCCGTCGCCACCGTCGCCGCGGCCGTCCGCCTCGACGTCCGAGCCCTCGCCGCCGCCCTACCCGGCCGTCTCCGCGGTGCCCCCGTACGTGCTCGACCTGTACGCGGCGGGCGACTTCGTCCCGCAGGCGACCGACACGTACTGCGTGCCCGCGTCGATCGCGACGATGGTCAACCTGATGATCCGCGGCCCCGGCGGCCGGCGGCTCGACCAGACGACCCTGTATCGGCTCGCCCGCCGGTATTCGTCCGACCGGCTCCTCGGTCCGGGCGCCGAGCCCGCCGGGATGGCGAGGACGCTCGACGCGCTCCGGCACGGGCGATACCGCGTCGCGGCCGTACCGACCCGCGCGGCCGCGATCCGGCTCGCCGCCCGCGCGATCCGCCGGACCCATCGCCCGGTCGCCCTGTTCGTCTGGCGCGGCGCCCATGCCTGGGTCATGTCGGGGTTCCGGGCGACGGCCGACCCGGCGCGCACGAGCCGCTTCGCGGTCACCGCGGTTCGCGTCGAGGACGTCTGGTATCCGCGCATCAGCTCGATCTGGGGTCGATCGTACCGGCCGGACAGCCTGGTGCCGGTCCGCCAACTCGGCGGGGACTACCTCCGCTGGCAGCGCCCGACCGTCCGCTACGCCGAGCTCGACGGCCGCTACGTCCTCGTCGTCCCCGTCTGACCCGGCCGTCCGCCAGGCTCGGCCGCGTCCGCCGTGTCCACGCCGTCCGCGCCGTCCGACACCGCCCCGAACTCGCCGCGGGCGACGCGCAGCCGCAACCGCGCACCGCGAGGTGCGTCGCCCGGCGACCGGACGATCCCGCCGCCGGCCTCGCGGACGATCGCGTAGCCGCGGTCGAGCGTCGCTTGCGGGCCGAGCGCGCCGAGCGCGGCCGCGGCGGCGTCGAGCGCGCCACGGGAGCGGAGCACCCGGTCCCGGATGGCGAGCGGCAGGACGCGGCCGCCGCGGTCCACCGCTGCCCGGGTCGCCGCGAGCCGGGCCGGCATGATGACGGCGAGCCGTCGCTCGCCACGCTCGAGCGCGAGGCGTCGGTCCTCGAGGCGTCTGTTGATCTCGCGGGTCGCCCGATCGAGGAGGCGGCCGGCGCCTTCGCGCGCCGTCGCGAGCTGGGCCGCCGGATCGAGCCGGTCGAGGGCGCGGCGCTCCTCCCCGACCACGCGACGGGCCGCGCCGAGCCGTCCCGCGAGCGCGGCATCGGCATGGCGGCGGAGCTGCGCGAGCGACGCCGCGACGTCGACGCGGTTCGGGACGACGAGCTCCGCGGCCGCGGACGGCGTCGCCGCCCGCACGTCGGCGGCGAAGTCGGCGAGCGTGACGTCGGTCTCGTGGCCGACCCCGGACACGACGGGCACCGCGTGGCCGACGATCGCCCGGACGACGGCTTCGTCGTTGAACGCCCAGAGATCCTCGAGCGAGCCGCCGCCGCGGGCGACGATCGTGACCGCGGGAGCGTCCTCCGGCCGGCCATGGGCGACCGCGTCGGCGGCGTAGCGCTCGACGCGCCGGAGGGCCCGAACGATCGTCGCCGGCGCTCCCTCGCCCTGGACCTGGCAAGCCGAGAGCACGACGCGGACGAGCGGCCAGCGTCGCTGGAGGACGGTCGCGATGTCGTGCCAGACGGCTCCGGACGGGCTCGTGACGACCGCGACGACGCGCGGCCGGACCGGCAGCGGCCGCTTCCGGGCGGCATCGAACAGCCCCTCCGCGCCGAGCCGGGCCTTGAGCTCCTCGAACCGGACCGCGAGGTTGCCGAACCCCGCCGGCTGGAGCGCCTCCACGTACAGCTGGAGCGCGCCGGTCGGCTCGTACAGGTCGAGCCGCCCGTGGACGACGACGCGGAGC
The DNA here is from genome assembly GCA_035760905.1 of Candidatus Limnocylindrales bacterium. GTDB lineage: Bacteria > Chloroflexota > Limnocylindria > Limnocylindrales > CSP1-4 > DASSHA01. The sequence goes on from DASTSC010000046.1 coordinate 2,398, forward strand.
CCGGTCTGGGCCTCGAACGCCGAGCCGAGCCGCTCGTCCCGGAACCAGACGCACTGGAGCTGGTTGCGCTCGTCGCGGAGCGCGAAGTAGGCGTGCCCGGCGGAGCTGATCGTCACGCGTCCGACCTCGCCCTCGACCCAGACGTCGCGCAACCGCTCGTCGGCCCGCACGACGTCGCGGATCGTTCGCGTGACCTCGCTGACGCTGTAGATCCGGAGGCCGGCGTTGCCCGGGGCGGATGTCGGCCGGCCGGCCGCGGTCGGGGGCGGCCGGTCGCTCGATCGCCCGTCGATCGCGTCCCAGGCCGGCAGCGCCCAGTCGGGCGGTTCGGTGCCCCCCGCCCGTCCCGTGCTCACCTCCCGCCGTCGTCGACGATCGCGAACGCCCGGACCGGGAACGTCGCCATGCCGGCGATCCGCGGGGGCACCGCGAAGAAGCGGAAGCCCCACGCGGGCAGGGCGTCGAGCCCGGTCAGGTGCTCGACGAGCGCGATCCCCGCCCGGAGGAGCGCCGTATGGGCCGGGCGCCGGCCGTCGGCGAGCGAGTCGACGTTGAGCGAATCGATCCCGACGAGCGCGACGCCCACGTCGACGAGGGCCAGCGCGGCCGCCTCGGTCAGGAACGGGTTGCCCGACAGATACGCCTCGGTCCCCCAGTGGCGATCCCAGCCGGTCCGAACGAGCAGGGCCTGGCCGGCGGCCCCGTCGAGGTCCTCGGCGTCGAGCTCGATCGGTCCGTCGGCCCCCGTTCGGTCGATCACACGACCGGGGAGGTCCGCAACGGACGCGAGCCCCAGCGCGGCGAGGTCCGGCCCGCCGGCGAACCGGTGCGCCGGCGTGTCGACGTACGTCCCGGTGTTCGCGACGAGCTCCATCCGGGCGATCTCGAACGTCGTGCCCTCGGCGTAGCGCGAGGCGGAGTCGGCGTGGCTCAGGAACGTCGTGATCCGCGGCGCCGGGATCCCCGGGTGGGTGGTCATCCCGTCGCGGATCTCGTGACTCAGGTCGACGAGCCGTGGCATCGCCCGCCCTCCCGAACGACCCGGCTCAGACGCGGGTCAGGTACTCCCCGGTCCGCGTGTCGACGCGGACGGTGTCGCCCTCGGTGACGAAGAGCGGCACCGAGACGACGAGCCCCGTCTCGAGCGTCGCCGGCTTCCGCGCGCCCTGCGCGGTGTCGCCGGCGAACCCGGGCTCGGTCGTGGCGACGGTCAGGTCGACCGAGACCGGCAGCTCGATCCCGATCGTCTCGCCCTGGTACGAGGTCCGGTCGACCGTCATGCCGTCCTTGAGGTACTGCCCGGCGTCCTCGAGCTGGTCCGCGCGGAGGCTGAACTGATCGTACGAGTCGGTGTCCATGAAGTGGAAGTCGTCGCCATCGCGGTAGAGGAACTGGACGGGTCGGCGGTCGAGCTGGGCCCGCGGCCACTTCGTGCCGGCCTGGAAGCTCCGCTCGATCGTCTGGCCGCGCTTCACGTTTCGGAGCGTGATCCGAACCTGGGCCGAGCCGCGGCCCATCTTGATGTGGTGGTAGTCGAGGATCTGCCAGAGGTCGCCATCGAGCTCGATCGCGACGCCCTTGCGCAGCTCACCTGTCGAGATCATGCGTGGTGGGCTCCAGAAGCAGGTCGCCGGACACGTCGAGCCGGCGGCGCCGAAGGTCGGGGTGGTCGATCGATTGTAGCCGCCTCGGCGTGGGGGTCAGCGCGCCTCCACCAAGCTCCGCTCCGCGCCGACCGATCAAGCGCCCGATCCGCGCCGAGCGTCCAGCGCTCCATCCGCGCCGAGCGTCGCCGTTTTCCAACTCCATTGGCGCGATCTGCACCGAACGACCGCGACGACGCCGCACAACCCCACGGATCGGCAACGACGTTGTCGATCGGGATGGGTCGGACGCGTCGTTCGTCCAGAACGCCCGAATGTCGCCGATGTCATTGCCGAATCGGCCGATGGCGGCGCGCCCGGCCGATGGCGACGCGCCCGGCCGATCGCGGCGCGCCCGTCGGCCGGCCGACGTCAGCGGCGGTCGGTCAGCACGCGCAGCCGCTCCTCGAACTCCTCGCGGCCGATCTCGCCGCGCGCATACCGCACCCGGAGCTCGTCGAGCGCGGGATCCGAGGGCGCGTGCGGCCGGAACGTCCCGCGGGCGAGGTGCCAGAGCGGCCACGCGATCGCGAGCACGAGGAGAACGGGGACGAGCATCGTGAACAGCATGCCGACGAGGAAGAGCGGCTCGAACGTGATGTCCACCGCCGCCACCCTGCGACCGTCGCGACGAGCCGTCAAGGGCCGAGCGGTCGCTCGGGCCGAGCGGTCGTCCGCTAGACGCCGACGACGAGGATCTCGCGCGGAAACCGCGTGAGGACGCGGGCGGCGTGGGCCTCGGCGTCGATCGCGACGAGGTCCTCGATCCGGACGCCGGTCTCGCCCTCGAGATAGACGCCGGGCTCGATCGAGAAGACCGTCGGCGAGGGCAACGGAACGTCCTCCGTCGCCGTCCGCGACAGACGCGGCTCCTCGTGGGTCGCGAGCCCGATGCCGTGGCCCGTCCCGTGCCCGAACCGCGGGCCGTAGCCCGAGGCCTCGACGACCTGCCGCGCGACCGCGTCGATCGCCCGCCCGCTCGGGAGCGGCCGCGCGTTCCCCTCGACCGCCGTGGAGACGGCCGCCATCGCCGCGGCCTGCGCGCGGGCGACGAGCTCGTAGAGCGACAGGTCGATCGCCGACGGCTCGCCGACGAAGAGCGTCCGGGTCATGTCGCTCCGGTAGCCGTCGACCTGGGCCCCGAAATCGAAGAGCAGGACCGAACCGGGCGCGATCGGGCGGTCGCCGGGCGAGCCGTGGGGCAGCGCGGCCTCAGGCCCGAACAGGCAGGCGACGTCGAAGGCGAGCGCGTCCGCGCCCCTGGTCCGCATGAGCCACTCGAGCCGGAGCGCGAGCTCCCGCTCCGTGCATCCGGGCCGGATCTCCGGCAGGAGCGCCGCGAGCGCCCCGTCCGCGATGGCGCACGAGGCCGCCACCCGCTCGATCTCGGCGGGCTCCTTCGTCGCCCGGTCCGCCTCGAGCCAGCCCTCGACCGGCACGAGCTCGATCCCCGCCGGGCGACCGGCCGCCTCGAGCCGGTCCCAGACGGCCTTCGGGATCGCGGCCGCCTCGACGGCGACGCGCCGGGCCCCGATCGAGCCGCACAGGTCCGGCCAGCGCGCCGGCAGGTCGCCGTAGACGGTCGCGACGCGCGCGTCGGGCGCCTCCCGATGGGCCTGGACGTCGTAGCGCGAATCGGCGAACAGGACGACCTCATCGGCCGACACGAGGAGTTGGCCGGAGTTGCCGGCCACGCGGTCCTCGCAGTCGCCGAGCGCGAACCCCGAGAGATAGCGGCTCGTCTCCGGGCGGAGCCCGAAGAACGCGTCGACGCCGGCGGCCGCGAATCGCGCACGGACGCGAGCGATCCGCGCCGGTCGAGCTGCGCGGTCGGCCTCCCGCCAGCGCTCGCGGTCGGCGGCCGAGGGCGGCGGGGCGAAGTCGTCCGGCGACGGCCATCCCGTCGCGCCTGTCGCCGCCGTCACCGGTAGCCGTACTTGTGGAGGAGCTCGTCGAACTGGGCGGCCGTCTTCGCGAACGCGTGCTTCCCGCCGCCGTCGGGGATCGCCACGAAGTAGAAGTAGCCGGGCTTCGTGTTCGGGTCGAGGGCGGCGTCGATCGACGCGTCGGAGGGCGTGCAGATCGGTGCCGGCGGCAGCCCGGCCCGCTGGTACGTCTGGAAGCCGGCGAGATCCCCGGGCAGGTCGACGGTGTTGAGGTCGCGGCCGGCGGTCTTCCAGAAGTAGTAGGTCTGCCACTCCTCGAACGGCATCGACCGGAGGTTGAGCGTGTCGATCCCGTAGAGGATCGTGGGATCGGCGTTGAGGATCGTCGGCTTGTGATCGAGCCGGTTCTGGTAGACGCCGGCGATGAGCGCTCGTTCGTCGTCGAGCGCCGCCTCGCGCTCGACGATCGAGGCGAGCACGAGGACCTTGTCGAGGCCACCGGCCTTCTTCGCCGCGGCGAGGCGATTCGCGTCGACGTGCTGGGCGAACTGGTCGAGCATCATCCGCACGAGGTCGTCCGCGGTCGTCGGATCCTGGGCGTCGGTTCGGAGCGTGTAGGTCGCGGGATAGAGGAACCCCTCGAGCGACTTCCAGCTCCGGTCGGCGAGGAACGGATACGCGTCGACGAGCGAGGCCGGCGGCTTCGTCACGAGGTCGTAGAAGCGTTTCGGATCGACCCCGGACGGGACCGTCTGGAGCTTCGCCACGAGCTGCTCGAGCCGAAGGCCCTCGCGGAACGTCACCTCCACCGTCGTCACCGTGATCTTGTGCTCCGGGCTGAGCGCGGCCGCGACGTCGCCCGGAGTGAGGTTGCCGGCGATCAGGTAGCGACCGGCCTCGAGCCGCGACCCGAGGTCGTCGAGCGTCGCCTCGAACAGGAAGGCTCGCTCGTTCGCGACGAGTCCCGCCTGCCGCAGTCGCGCGGCAACGACCGGCAGCGTATCGCCGGGGTTCACGTCGAACTCGACCGGCAGGTCGCTCGTGCCGCCCGGCGTTGTGAGCGCCGAGCCGAGGTCCTCGCGGACGAGGTCGGCGACGAACGGCAGGTGGAGCGCCGATGGGTTGTCGTCGGCCCAGGCGACGACGCCGCGGACGAGGATCGGCCGCAGGACCGTGACCAGCGCGAGGAGGACGAGCGCGGCGAGGGCGAGGGCGAACACGAGGAACCGGAGCGTGTGGCGCGGATCGCGTCGTCCCGCGGCGACGAACCCGTTGCGGGTGCCGCCCCGGCCAACCGCGGGGAGCCACGCGGGTTCGGGGTCCTGCGGGTGCGCCTGCGAGTCGCGCGGCCGGCCCCCGCCTCGGATCGTCATCGGTTCTCCGTGCTTCGGGTCGGCTCGGCTGGACCGGACGGCGGCGCCGACGCGCGGGACCGCGCCTCGAGCTCGTCCTGGAGGATGATCGCCGCGGCCTCGCGATCGACGCGCGCTCGGTAGGCGTTGCGACGGGAGCGACCCGGAGGCCCACCGGAGCGGCCACGCCCGATCGGCCCGAGCCGCTCCTCCGCGAGGTGGCTGGTGTAGCGCTCGTCACGATAGACGACCGGCAGCCCGAGCGCCGATCCGACGGCCGACGCCCAGCGGCGCGTCGCGGCGGCCTGCGGCCCTTCGGCGCCGTGCGCCTCGATCGGCAGGCCGACGACGAGCTCGGCGATCTCCTCCCGGGCGGCGAGATCGCGCAGCCGGTCGACGTCTGCCCCGACCTCCGAACCGCGTGGCAGCGTCGTCAGCGGTCGCGCGGCGACGCCGTCCGACTCGGCGACCGCGAGACCGATCCGGCGTTCCCCGAGATCGACCCCCAGCAGCCGGGTCACGAACCCGATGGGGCCGGCGACGGGCCCGACCGCGACGGGCGCGGCGACGCATGTACCGGCGATGGAGCCGGCGACGGCGACGGCGGCGGCGCGACCTCGACATCGAGACGCTGGTCGATCGTCGGGATGGAGGAGACCCAGTCCGGCCAGGTCGTGATCGAGGCGTCGCCGTACGCCTCGAGCGTCCGGCGCGCCTCGTCGAGCGGTCGGCCGCGGATCGCGTCACGGAGCGCGGCGGCGTCGAGATGGGCGACCTGGGTCGCCGACGCGTCCACCGGGAACGTCACGACCTCGCCGCTCACGCTCGCCTTGCCGGTCGTGATCGTCACCGAATCCGCGACGAGGGTCCGGTTCGCCCGGACCGATCCGGCCAACCGCGCGGCACCGATCGTCTCGATCGGCCGCTCGTCGACGGCGACGACCGATCCCGTCGCGCTCATCGTCAGGTCGAACGTCTCGATCTCCTGCCCGACGAGCGCGCTCGGGTCGCCGTCCGGGGTCGGCTCCGAGAGCGACTTCGTCGCCGGGAAGGCGGTCATCGCCGACGGCACGGCGTCAGGGGCCGCGAGCTTTGCGTCGAGGTCCTTGGCGAGCTGCTTGCGCAGCGCCGCCTGGGCCGCGTCGACGTCCGCCTGCTTCACCCTCGGGAAGGTCTTGAGACTGCCACCGGTCGTCGGGTCCGGGTTCGTGACGTGGATGACGTTCGCGTTGTAGTTGGAGGGCGGGACGGTGATCGCCCCGGCGTCGACGTTGCCCTCGGGCCCGGGATCGACCGCGGCGACGCCGGCCGTGCTCGACTGGCAGTCGAGCACGTTCCCGTTCCGGATCCCGGCGACCGGCAGGAAGACCGCCTCGGTCGTCGCGAAGCGGATGCCGCGCTCGGTCCGGACGATGGCGCCGGACGGGATCCGATAGCTCGCCGTCGGGTCGCAGTTCGTCCACCGGACGATCCCGGACGCCGCCTTCTTCTCCTCGCGCTTGCCGGTCGCCTCGAACGTGCCGGTCTCGCTCAGGTCGAACGTGAGCCGCTGGGCGGGAATGATGCCGGCGTCGCCGTCGACCCCGGTGGCGGTCGGATCGGCCCGGACGGTGAACGAGATCGGACCGACCGGCTCGTAGCGCGGGGTGACGACGACGGTCGCGCTCGGCAGCAGGACGTAGCCCGCGACGCCGCCGACGAGAAGCGCGACGAGGACGAGGCCGATCGCGACCGGCAGGAGCCGGGGCACGCGCCAGCGGCGAACGCCGCGCGCTGCCACGGCGGGGGTGGCGGATCGGGCCGCGGGAGCGAGCTCTGACGCCGTAGCCGCGGCCGGCGGCCCCGACGTCGACCACGCCGCACCCTCGGTCGGAACCGGCGGGATGATGATCGTCCCTTCCTCCGCGCGGTCCGGGAGGGTCGCCGTCGCCGTCGATCGATTCCGGCGTCGTCGAGCGCCGCCGCTCGGGGCGGCCGGAGCTTCGTCGACCGAACCGCCGGCGGCGCCGTCGCCGTCCGGCGTCGGGGGCGCGCTCGAGGCCGACTCGAACTCCCCGACCGAGCCGAAGACCGGCAGCCCGGCCGACGCCGCGAGGGCTCGCGACGGCGCGTCGGGGGCGACGATCGCGAGCCGGCGGCCGCCGGCCAGCGCTTCGCGAGCGAGCAGCCGGAAGTTCATTCGTGAGGTCGCGATCCGCGAGCCGGGCGGGATGACGACCGCGAGCCGGCGCGACTCCGCAGCACGAATCCGGGACGCCGCAGAGGTGATCTCGTCCTCGACGTCGAGATAGATGATGGCCGGCGTGTCGGGCACGATCAGACCTTCATCGCCCGGAGGACCCGCCGGAGGGCGACGTCGAGGACGTCCTCCTCGGTCGCCAGTTCGATTGCCTGGTAGGCGAGCCCGAGCGGCGTGACGTCCTGCTGGTCGACGAGCAGCTTCGTCTCGTCACTGATCGACTCGATCTGGTCCGGCGCCATGATCGCCACCTCGGGCGGCCGGGCGAACGGCAGGTGCTTCCAGAACGACTCCTCGCCGAGGGCCGTCTGGATCTCCGGCAGGCGCGAGCCGCCGCCGCAGAGGTAGATCCTGCCGGGCAGCAGGTCGCCGCCCGCGAGCTCCTCGAGAACGAGCTCGACGCCGGCCGCCCAGACCCCGACGTCCTCGGCGACGATCGCCGCGATCTCGTCGCGCCGCTCGACCGGCAGGCCTCGGGCGTAATCGACCTTGAGCGCCTCGGCCCGCGGGAACGGCAGGGCCAGCCGGTCGGCGATCGATTTCGTGAAGGCGCGTCCGCCGAGCGCGAACATGCGCGTCCCCTCGATGCCGCCGCCGCGGACGAGCGCGACGTCGGTCGTCCCGCCGCCGACGTCGACGAAGAGCGCGCCGGCCTGGCGGACCTGCTCCGAGCCGAGGACCCGCGCCACGGCATACGGCTCCGCGACCACCTCGAGCAGCTCGAGGTCGAGCTGGCTCGCGACCGATTGGAGCGCGCCCAGGTGAACGAGCGGCGCGAACGCATTGAAGATGCTGATCTCGACGTGGCGGCCCTGGAAGCCGACCGGGTTCGTGAGCGCGTAGCCGTCGATCTTGGCGCCGGTGACGGCCGCGTGGACGAGCCGCACGTCGACATGCGGCAGGCCCGTCTCCCAGGTGATCGAACGCTCGGCCTGGCGGAGCGCCTCGCGCTGGACGCCGTCGATGAGCCGCTGGAGCTCGGCGTCGGTGATCGGCTGGTCGGGCTTGCGGCGCTCCTGCGAATGGGTCGTCGTGAAGCCCTTGACGAGCTCGCCGGCGATCCCGATCACGACCTGGGTCGGCCGGAAGCCGGCCATCTCCTCGGCCTCCTGGAGCGCGACCGAGCAGTTGTCGACCACGGCGGCGATGTCGGCGACCGTCCCCGACTGCATGTGGGCGAGTCCCTGGCGCTTGCGACCGACGCCCTTGACGACGCCCCGGCCGTGATCGTCGATCTCGAACACGAGCGCCTTGGCGAACTCCGTGCCGACGTCGAGGGCCGTGCAGGCGGCGGGTGCCGCCTCGCCGTCGCGCTGCCAGATCCGTCGCCAGAACGCCATCCCCTCCCCTCGCCCGTCGCCGGCTCAGGTCGCCAACCGGTCGCGGATCGCGACCCGGATGGCGTCGAGCGCGTCGCCCAGGCCCGCGCGGTCGGAGCCCTTGCCCTGGGCCATCTGGGGCCGGCCGCCGCCCTTGCCGTCGATCCGCTCGAC
>DASTSC010000047.1:0-11349 GCA_035760905.1 Candidatus Limnocylindrales bacterium
GCCGGCTACCTTCTCACGCTCGTGGACCGGACGCGGCGCGAGGCGCTCAACCGGGCGAAGCGCGAGCCGTTCGTCATCTACATGATGTCGGTGCTCTCGGACGTGTCGCTCCGGCGGGCCGGGTTCGAGCGCGACCTCCGCGACCGGATCGCGGCGGCCTGGCGGGCCGAGGACTACACGACGGCGGGCAACGCGATCCCCGACGAGCTGCTCGACGCGTTCATGCTGTGCGGGACGCGCGAGGACGTCGCCGAACGGGCGATGCGGTTCCACACGGAGACCGGGCTCGGCCTGCCGCTGCTCCAGCCCGTGCTCCAGGAGGAGCGCCAGATCGACGACGTGATCGCGGCGGCAGGGCTGTACGGAACGGCGGTCGTCTCGGATCCCGCGGCCGCCGCAGCGCCGGTCTCCGCTTCGGTCGCCGACGTCCGGCCGAGCGGATCGGTCGGGCTCGCCGACGATCGGCGGCTGACGACGCCACAGCGTCTCGCCAGGCGCGTCGGCGGGGTCTGGGAGATCCTCCGGCCGTTCGCCTACACCGCCTCGATCGTGCCGGTCCTCGCCGGCGGTGCGCTGGCGGCCGTCGACGGCCGTTTCACGTGGCTGCCGTTCCTGGCTGCGCTCGTCGGCGGCGTGCTCCTCCACTCCGGCACGAACGTCGTCAACGAGATCTACGACGTCCGCAAGGGCATCGACTCGATCACCTCGCCGCGGGCATCGCACGCGATCGTCAAGGGCCGCCTGACCGAGCGCCAGGCCTTCGTCGCGGCGATCGTGGCGTTCGTGCTCGCCGTGGCCGTGGGTGTCTACCTCGTCGCCCTCCGCGGTCCGATGATCGTCGTCCTCGGCCTGCTCGGGCTCGTCGGCGGCTGGGGCTACACGGCGCCACCGCTCCAGTACAAGTACCGGTCCCTCGGCGTCCCGCTCGTGTTCCTGCTCATGGGACCGCTCATGGTCGCCGGCACGTACTTCGCGGTGACCGGAACGTGGGCCCTCCAGGCGTTCGTCCTGTCCGTGCCGGTCGGTCTCCTGGTGGCCGCGATCCTTCACGGCAACGAGTGGCGAGACATCTCGGAGGACACGCGCGCCGGCATCGTCACCCTCAGCTCGCGCGTCGGCCGGCGCTGGGCGCACTGGTCGTACGTCGCGCTCGTGCTCGGCGCCTACATCACGCTCGGCCTGGCCGTCGCCTTCCGCCTGCTGCCGCCGGCCACGCTCCTCGCGATCCTGTCGCTGCCGTTCCTCGCCCAGGTCGTCCGGTCGGCCGAGCTCGGGGCGACCGGTCAGGCGCGGGCGATCGCGATGATCGACCTCGAGACGGCCCGCCTCCACATGACGTTCGGCCTGCTGCTCGTCGCCGGGGTGCTCCTGAGCGGCGTTCTTCATGGCTGAGCCGGACGGCCGACCCGACGCCGACGGCCCGGGAGTCGTTCCGCTCGCGATCGGGCTCGCCGGCGCCCTCGTCGCGTTCGGCGCGACGTTTCGCGGCCCGAGACCGCGCTTCTGGCAGCGGATGACGATCACCGGCGCGACCCTCGGCTCGCTCGCCCTCGTCGCGAGCCGTCGCGCCCGGCGCGTCCGCCTCGGCCCGCGGGAGGTCGCGCTTGGCGCCGTCTCGGCGTCGGTCCTCTACGCGACGTTCGGGCTCGGCGACCGCTTCGCGCGTCGGTTCGTCCCGGGTGGCGACCGCGAGATCCGGGAGATCTACGCGCTGCGGACGCTCCGGCCGCGCGAGGAGATCGCGGCCCGGCTCGGGCTCGTCATCGGACCCGCCGAGGAGCTCTTCTGGCGCGGCCTCGTCCAGGCGGCGCTCATGCGCCGCTACGGCCGCTGGCGCGGCGCCGCGCTCGCGACGGGGGCCTATGGCGGCGTCCATCTCGTGACCGGGAACTTCACGCTCGTTGGCGCCGCCTCGGTCGCCGGGGCGCACTGGTGTGCCCTCTATGCGCTCGGCGTCCCGCTCGGCGCGCTCGTCGCGAGCCACGTCGCCTGGGACATCTGGATCTTCCTCCTCCAGCCGACGGGCGAGACCGAGCTGCCGCCATCGCCCTGAGGCGGGCGATGCAACGAAACCGTGGCCCGGCGGGTTTCAGGGATTGATGGACGATCGCGATCTCTCGCGGGCTCTCGCCACCGACCTCGACGCCGCGTTCGAGACGCTCCTTCGCTGCCACGTCGATCGGATCTACGCGATCGCCCTGCGGCTGCTGGGGAATGCCGCGGACGCCGAGGAGGTGGCCCAGGACACGTTCGTTCGCGCCTACCGGGCGATCGGACGCTACGACGCCCGGCGGATCCGCGGCCTCGACCTTCGGGCGTGGCTGGCGGCGATCGCCGTGAACGCGGCCCGGAACCGGCGGCGGCGACTGTCGGAGCGCCAGCCGGCGCTCCCTCTCACCCCGACGGCGGCCGGCTCCGCAAGCGTCGGGCTACCCGAGCCCGACGCGATCCGACGGGCCGAGGCGGAGCGGCTCGGCCGCCACGTCGCCGGCCTGCCCGAGCGGTACCGCGTGCCGATCGTCCTTCGTTACGTCGACGATCTCTCGTTCCCGGAGATGGCACAGGCGCTCGGCCGGTCCGAGGGGACGCTCAGGGCCCAGGTCCATCGCGGCCTGGCGCTCCTGCGCGCCGCCCACGACGCCGACGAGCGCGAGGAGCTGACCGCATGACCGCCACCGACGCCATCCTCGAGGCCGCCCTCCGCGACCTCCGCGTCCCCGCGCCGCCCGCGCTCGCGGATCGAACCCTCGTCGAGCTCGGGCTCGCGGACCGCTTCGCCGACCTCGACTCGCCGATCGGCCCGATCGTCGTCGCCTGGAACGGCCGGGGCGTGTCGTTCGTGGGCCGCGCAGACGAGGCGACGTTCGAGTCGCGCTTCGCGACCGAGATCGGCCGGCCGCTCAGCCGGGGCGACACGGTGCCGGCGACGCTCGCGTCGGCGATCCGGCGACGGCTCGCGGGCGATCGTCGAGTTCGGATCCCGCTCGACCTCCGGGGCGCGACCGAGTTCCAGGTCGCCGTCTGGCTCAAGGCGCTCGAGATCCCGAGGGGCGAGGTGAGGCCCTACGGCTGGGTCGCCGCCGAGATCGGGCATCCGCGGGCGGTCCGCGCAGTCGGCTCGGCACTCGGACACAACCCGGTCCCGCTCGTCGTCCCGTGCCACCGCGTCGTGCGGGGCGACGGGGCGATCGGCCAGTACTCGATGGGCGGCCCCGAGGTGAAGCGGCTCGTCCTCTCGACGGAGGGTGTCGACCTCGACGGGCTCGTCGAGCTCGCGGCCGGCGGCATCCGCTACGTCGGCTCCGACACGACCCGGATCGTGTGCCATCCGACCTGCCATCACGCCCGTCGAGTCCAGGCCCGCCACCTCGTCCGGTTCCGCTCGCTGCCCGAGGCCGTGGCGGCCGGCTATCGGCCGTGCCGGATCTGCAGACCGGTCGCGTCGGCGGCCTGAACCTGACGCATTCTGGCGAACGCGCCCTGCTATCCTGCCACGCTTGGACCACTCGACTAGGCCAACTGCTCGATCGATGACGCCGTTCGCCTGGGCGGCGCTCGTCTCGCTCTATCTCGTCTGGGGCTCGACGTACCTCGCGATCCGGGTCGCGGTCGAGACATTGCCGCCGTTCCTCATGGCCGGCGTTCGCTTCGTCATCGCCGGGGCCGTCCTCGGTCTCGCCTGCCTCGTCTTCGATCGGTCCGCGATCCGCTGGCCGACCCGTCGCGAGCTGCTCGACATCGCGATCGTCGGCGGGTTCCTCCTCGTCGGCGGAAACGGCCTCGTGGCCTGGGGCGAGCAGACGTTGCCCTCGGGGATCGCCGCCCTCCTCGTCGGGCTGACACCCGTCTCGATGGTCCTCGTGGCCTGGCTCGCGTTCCGCGAGCGGCAGTCGAGGATCGTCTGGCTCGGCGTCCTCGTCGGCTTCGTCGGGGTGGCGGTCCTCGCCGCGCCCGATCCCTCGGGCGGGTTCGACGGCGCCGGGCTCGCCGCGGTCGTCGCGGCCGAGCTGTCATGGGCGATCGGCTCCGTCTACGCCAGTCGCCACGAGAGCGACGTCTCGCCCGGACTCCTCGGGACCGCGATCGAGATGGGGATCGCCGGGGTCCTGCTGCTCGTCGTCGGGGCGGCGATCGGCGAGGTCGGCGCGGTGAGCGCACCCTCCTTCGACTCCATCGCCGCGACGGCCTACCTCATCGTCGTCGGCAGCCTCGTCGGCTACACGGCCTACGCCTGGCTCATCCGGAACGCCCCGCTCCCGGTCGTGTCGACGTACGCGTACGTGAACCCCGTCGTCGCCGTGCTGCTCGGCGCGGCCCTGCTGAGCGAGCCGATCGGGCCCCGGACGCTCCTCGCCGGGGCGCTCATCGTCGTCGCCGTGGCGATGATCATCACCGCTCGCGGGCGCGCGAACCGATCCGTCCCCGAGGCCGTCGACGGGCCCGCGGACGCTCGGACGGCAATCGAGCGCGCGGCGTAGTCGAGGCCGGGTGCGCGGCGTGGTCGACGCCGGGTGCGTGGCGTAGCGGGCGCGAGTACCCCCATCCTCGCGCATACCAGCCGGGCGAGTGGTACGAGCGTCGAGCCGGCACACGCGGGGCTTCGCAAGCCGTTATCACCATCCCGGGTGGTACCCGAGAAGCAACCGCCAGTGGCGACGCGCCCAGCACTACCCGGGCTGGTAAACGAGACGTTCCGGCAGGCGGCGAACCCGGCGAGACCGGCGAGCCTGGCAGACCGGCGAACCCGACCAGACCGGCGAGCCTGGCAGACCCGCGAATGCGCCGCCCGTGAACCCGCGGTCAGCGAATCCGCCGATCGATCACACGCAGACCCCCGAGCCCGACGGCGCTGATCGCCGCCAGGGCGACCCCGAACTCCGCGGCGCGCGGGTTGCCGTGAAGCCCGCCACCGACGACCACGTGCCAGGCACCGAACAGCAACGTGCCGGCGAGGGCGAGGGCGGCAGCGCCCATGCCGACCCGCAGGCCGGTCTCGCGGCTCATGCCCCGGGTCTCGTGAAGCCGTCGGCCGGCCACGGCTCGCAGCGCAGCGGCCGGTCGGACCGGTAGCCGAGGGCGTAGTCGGCCTGGATGAGCGTGTGGAGCTGGCTCGTGCCCTCGTAGATCACGGCCGCCTTCGAGTTGCGGAGATAGCGCTCCACTGGGAACTCGTTCGAGTAGCCGTTCGCGCCGTGGACCTGGATCGCGTCGAGCGCTGACTGAACGGCGTGGTCGGTCGCGAACCACTTCGCGAGCGACGTCTCACGGGTGGTCCGCAGGCCCTGGTTCTTCAGCCAGCCCGCGCGCCAGACGAGCAGCCTGGCGGCCTCGATGCCCTTCACCATGTTCGCGATCATCTGCTGCACGAGCTGATGGCGGCCGATCTCCCGGCCGAACGTCTGGCGCTCGCGGCCATAACGCACGCTGGCGTCCAGGCAGGCCTGGGCGAGCCCGACCGCGCCCGCCGCAACCGTGTAGCGGCCCTGGTCGATCGCGCTCATCGCGACGAGGAAGCCCTCGCCCTCCTCGCCGATCCGGTTCTCCACCGGCACCCGCACGCCGTCGAGGTTGATGATCCCCGTGTTCCCGGCGCGGATCCCCATCTTGCCGTGGAGCGTCCCGGTGGTCAGGCCGGGCATCCCGCGCTCGAGCATGAACGCGGTGATGGCGCGCCAGCCCTTCGAGCGGTCGATCGACGCGAAGACGAGGAAGTGGTCGGCGACGTCGGCCAGGCTGATCCACTGCTTCTGGCCGTTGAGGACGTACGCGTCGCCGTCGCGCCGGGCGGTCGACTGGAGGTTCGCAGCGTCCGTCCCGACGCCCGGCTCGGTGAGGCCGAACGTCGCCAGCTTCTCGCCCTTCGCCTGGGGTACGAGCCAACGCTGCCGCTGCTCGTCGGTGCCCCACTGGAGGAGCGCCAGCGAGTTGAGCCCGACGTGGACGCTCTGGACGACCCGGAACGCGGTGTCGCCGCGCTCGAGCTCCTCGCACAGCAGCGCCCAGGCGATGTAGTCGGCGCCGCCTCCGCCATACCGCTCCGGCAGTGGCGCGCCGAGGAAGCCGAGCTCGGCCATCCGGCCGAACAGCTCACGCGGGAAGCCGCCGTCCTCGTCCCAGTGTCGGATGTTCGGCGCCACTTCTCCCTCGACGAACGCGCGGGCGGTGTCGCGGACGAGACGCTGCTCGTCGCTGAGGGCGAAGTCGACCACGGAATCCTCGGAACGGGTGGGCGGGCGTCATTGTAGGCGGCTGTCCCGCGATCGAGCCCGATGACACTGTTCCGGTCACGAGCCGCTGCCCACAATTCGGGCCATGGCCTTCTCGCTTCGCCGGCCGAGCTCCGGCATCCGTCCGGTCGACGGCCTCCTCGTCGCGCTGCCGCTCGCCGTCGGCGGCGTCACCGGCGCCCTGACCGCAGGATCGATCCGGACCTGGTATCAGACGCTCGACAAGCCGGGCTTCACGCCGCCGGGCGCCGTCTTCGGGCCGGTCTGGACCGCGCTCTACGCGTCGATGGGCCTCGCCCTCGTGCTCCTGCGACAGGCCGACGACGACGGCGCCGACCCCGCCCGGGTTCGAACGGCCGCCGGCGCGTTCGCCCTCCAGCTGGCGCTCAACAGTGCCTGGTCGGTCCTCTTCTTCAACGCCCATGCGATCGATGCCGCGCTCGTCGAGCTCGTCGTCCTGTGGCTGGCGATCGCGCTCACGATCGTGGCCCTCGGACGGGTTCGGCGGAGCGCCGGCCTGATCCTGCTCCCCTACCTCGCCTGGGTCACGTTCGCGGGGGTCCTCAACGCCGGGATCGCCGTCGAGAACGCCTGACACCGAAAAGCGCCCGCCGTACGGCGAGCGCTTCCGATCTCATCCGGGTCCGGCGCGTCGGCCGGGCCGCGGTTTATCGATTTCGGGCGAGGAACTGGAGGACGTCGTCGAGGCGGAAGCGGCGGTCGCCGCGCTTGCAGACGCGGTAGAACGGAAGCTCGCCGCGGTCGCCGAGACGCTTCACCGTGTTGACGTGCAGGTGGAGCATCTCCGCGACTTCGGTCGCGGTGAGCATCGGGCCGAGTTCGTGGACGGCCATGGAAGCCATGTGCGTTCGTGCCTCAGTGTGCGGGCCTCTCGGCCGCTCCGCGACCCCTGTGTTGCCAGGGGAGGCCAGGGGTGGAGTCGGGCTCGCTGATGGGCGGACTGTAGGAGTCGCGAGAACCCAGCGCCAAGCCGTACTTTGGTCGAGCCACGGGGGTACCGGTGGCGAGCGGTGGAGTTGCGGGCCCTTGGCGTCCCCGGGAGGATTCGAACCTCCGACCTTCCGCTTAGAAGGCGGCTGCTCTGTCCGCTGAGCTACGGGGACTCGCCGCAAGGTTCGCAGCCGCGACTCCGCCCGTAAAGCGCACCCACTCACCCGACCCCGGTGCCCGGATGGGTACCGCGCCGTACGCCGTTCCGGTGTTTCGCCGCGAGCCGCGGAGGCGGAGAGTAGCGATCCCACGGTGGGATCGGCGCCGGGACGCCGACGCGGCACCTGTCGAAGGCGGTCGGAGGGCATGAGGCCATCGCCTTCCCGCCCGCGTCGCCGTCCGCCGCCGATCCCGACCGTCGGGACGCGAGACTGGTCGCAGGGGGACGTGGCAATGCACCAGACGAGCGCCCGCGACGCCGAGGACCATCGGGTCGCGCTCCGGGTCCTGTTGGCCCGCTGGCGGGCCGCGGAGCGGCGCGTCGAGGACACGACGCCCGGGACCGCGGAGTGGGTCCGCGCGCGCCTCGAGTACGAGTCGGCCCGCGACGCCTACCGGGAGGAGATGGCCCGAAGCTGGGGCTGAGCCGGCCGGCGGCCCTGTTACACTCCCGAGCCGCTGCCGGACCGGGAGCCGGCGCCGCAGGAGGACGTCGGCCCGCATGCCGGAGCTCACGGCCGCATCGCCAGCGTCGGTCCCGCGACTCGCGATCGACGCAGACTGGAAGGCGCAGCAGCGGCTGTGGGGGCACGCCTTCCACCCGATGTGCTCCTACCTGGCGAGCTTTCCGGCCGCCCTCACCCACGCGTTCATCGCCCGCTACTCGCGCCCCGGCGACGTGGTCCTCGATCCGTTCTCGGGTCGTGGCACGACCGCGCTGCAGGCCTGTGCCGAGGGCCGCTACGGGGTCGGCAACGACCTCAACCCGTTCGCCCACCTGCTCACGGCGGCGAAGGTCGAGTCGGCCAGCCGAGCCGAGGCCCGAACGCGGCTGACCACGCTCCGGCTGGCGTGGGGTGCCGAGGCCGAGACCTGGACCCGTCTCGGCGAGACGATCCTCGATCTCGCCCGCTCATCCGCTCTCGCCACCGCTCGTCGAACCGTAGGCGGCGTCCCCGCCGTCGGCTCGGGCCACGGCCCGGAGGCGGCCGACGAGCCGGTGCCCGTCGAGGTCGCGCTCGCCTTCCACCCGCGGACCCTCGGTCAGCTCCTCGCGACGCGGTCGGCGCTCCGGCTCGAGGATCGGGTCGACCGCTTCCTCGCGGCGGCCCTGACCGGGATCCTCCACGGCAAGAGCGCGAGCTACCTCTCCGAGGTCATGCCGAACACGTTCAGCATGGCGCCGCGATACGTCCGCGAGTTCGTCGAGCGGTCGGGCTTTCGGTCGCCCGAGCGCGACGTGTTCGACGGCCTCGGCCTCAAGATCGGCCGCCTGTTCCGCCACGGCCCTCCGCCCGCGCCCGGCGTCGCCCTCCTCGGTGACGCCCGCGACGTCGGCGACCGTGCGCGCGCGGCTCTCCGCGAGCGGGCCCTGCCGGACCGGGCGCGTCTCGTGGTCACGTCACCGCCGTATCTCCGGGTCGTGAAGTACGGCTACTACAACTGGCTGCGCGCCTGGTTGTGCGGCTTCGACCCGAAGGCGATCGACGAGGCCCTCGACGACGCCCATCGCCGCGCCCCGTACCTCGCGTTCATGGGCGAGGTCCTCGCCGCCCTCCGGCCGGCGCTGACCGACGACGCCGTCGTCGTCATCGTGGTCGGCGATGTCGAGACCGACCGGGGACGCCGGATCACCGACGGCATCGCGCTCGCGGAGGCCGTCTGGGAGGAGGCCGCGGCGCCTGCCGGCTATCACCTCGCCGGCGTCACGCTCGACGACGTCCATCCGGTCCGCAAGATGACGAAGCTGTGGGGCGACGAGGCCGGTCGGGCGACGAAGCTCGACCGGATCCTCGTCCTCGGCGCGACGGCCGCGGGCCGGCGCCGAGCGCTGGCCGGTGCCGCCCTGCCGATCGACTGGCGCTGGCCGCCGCGCGGGCTCCGCGTCGTCTGAGGGCCGGCTGCCCGTGAAGTGAGGGCCGGCCGCTCGTCCGGGCCGGGCCGGTCCGTACAATCGAGCCCGTGAAGCGGATCTACCACCCGGACGATCTTGCGGCCATGGACCCGCTCGTCCTCATGAAGAACCTCGACCACGTCCGAATGACGAGCCGGCGCCTCTCGTACGTCCTCCAGCAGCAGACCCACCTGTATACGCCGGAGGCGAACGAGCTCCGGGAGCAGATCGACCGCTACGTCGAGGCGGAGCGTCAGATCGAGGGCGAGATGGCCCGGCGGCGAATCCGCGCCTGAGCGCAGCGCCGGACCGGCTCGACAGCACGAAACCCCCGGACGAGCCGGGGGTTTCGACGTTGCCGCCCGATCGGGCGGCGAATGAGATCCGAATGGGCGGGCGGCGCCCCGTGGGTCAGCGGGCGGGGACCGGCACGAGCGCAGGAGTGGCTCGCGGCTGAGCGTCGTCCTCCTGGTCGAGCTCGGGGCGCGGATCCTGGCCACGGCGGCCGCCGGTCCCGAGGCGGGCGATCGAGAACCCAGCTCGGCGCGGCTCGGCGGCCTGCTCCTCGGCCACGACCTGGGCGACGAGCGACGCGAGCGCGGGCGTCGCGAACAGGCTGAACCCGATGCCGTGCTCGGCGAGCTCGGTCACGCCCCAGCCGCGAAACAGACCGCGCGAGCCGACGGCGCACATCTCGTCGTACAGGTCCGGCCAGCCGACCCGCCGGCGGTGATAGCAGAACCGGACGAACTCGGCGGCGTCAGTGCCGGTTGCTCCGGTGGCGGGCGTGGGTGAATCCATCGATGGCCAGCCTCCTCTCGTCTCCGGGCGCGACGGGTCCACGGACGAGCTCGTCGTCCGTTCCAAACCCTGGAAACCGATGCCCCGGTCCGCCTCCCTCACTCCGGCGGGCGACCGGTAGGAAGCGAATGCTAGGACCGCCGGCGGCCCGGCCGAAAGGGGGTTTGTCCACCAAGTCGTCCACGAAGTTGTCCACACGGCTCAGGCCGTCTCGGGCGGCCCGACGAGGCCGTTCGGGAGGGTCACCCCGAGCCCCGGCACGGTCGGCAGACGCCAGCGGTGGTCGTCCCCGAGCTCGAGCCCGGAACCCGGGTCATCGGCGAGCAGGAGGCAGCCGTCGAGGTCGACCCAGTCGGCCAGGGACGCCACAGCGGCCGATGCGGCGATCCCGACGGACGTCTCTTCCATGCACCCGAGAAAGGTCCGAAAGCCGAGCTCCCGGGCGCGGGCGAGCATCTTCGCGGCCGGACCGGGACCCCCGCATTTCGCGAGCTTGACGTTCACCCCGGCCACGACCCCGACGAGCGGCTCGAGGTCCTCGTCGACGACGGCGCTCTCGTCGGCCACGATCGGCAGGGGCGACTCGGCCTGGAGGCGGCCGAGCCAGTCGAGACGGCGAGGCGGGAAGGGCTGCTCGACGAGCTCGACGCCCAGCCGCTCGAGCTCGGGCAGGAGCCGCCGACCGCCGTCGAGCGACCAGCCGGTGTTGGCGTCGACGCGGATCGGCCCGTCGTACGCGTCACGAACGGCCCGAAGCGTCGCGAGGTCGTCCGGCCCACCGACCTTGATCTTGAGCGCCGGGAACCCCGCCGCCCGCCGCGCCCGTTCGGCGACGATCGCCGGCTCGTCGAGGCCGAGGGTGAAGTCGGTCGGCGGGATCGTCCTCGGGAGGCCGAGCAGGTCCACGACGGCCACGCCATGGGCCTTGCCGACGAGGTCGTGGAGGGCGGTGTCGAGGAGGCACTTCGCGGCGCCGTTCCAGCGGAGCGCTGCCGTCATCGCGTCACCGGCCGCGGCGAGGGCAGCCCGCGCCTCGTCGAGCGTGCCCGCGAGGAGCGGCTGCTCGTAGGGCGCGACCGCGTCGACGAGCAGCGGGATCGCCGCGCTCATCGTCGCCGGAGTCTCGCCATAGAACGCGTCCGGGTAGCCCTCGCCGAGGCCGACGAGGTCGGGCCGGCGCGACGAGCGGAGCTCGCCGAGGACGGTGGTCGCGCCCTGCTCGGCGTGGGAGCGGGCGATCCGGAACGGGTCGCGGAA
>DASTSC010000048.1:0-5051 GCA_035760905.1 Candidatus Limnocylindrales bacterium
GACCTGTCGTGTCACAGGAGTGCCCACTGATGGCTACGACCCCGCGATCCGCGCGACCATCCACCGCGATCCCCGGAACCAGCGCCAACCTGGCGATACGCGGGCTGGCCAGATGACCCGGCCGCCCCTCGTCGACCGCCGACCCACCCCGCCGGCGCTCGCCGCCTTCACCGCGGCAACGATCCTCGGCGGCGTCGCCGCGCTCGCCTGGGCCACGGCGAACCTCCGCCTCGGCGAGGCGATCGCCCTCGACGGCATCGCCCTCCCGTTCCGCGACCAGCGCGTCGCCGGCCTCGCCTTCTGGACCGTGCTCGGGCTCATCGGCTCGGCCCGGACGCGAAGCCTCGGGGGTCGGGGCGTCATCACCTTCCACCTGCCGTTCATCGTCGCCGCGATGACGCTCGGCGGGCCCGTCGCCGGTGCCTGGGTCGGCGCGATCTCGAGCCTCGAGCTTCGCGAGCTGCGCGAGGTGCCGTGGTTCGGGACGCTCGCCAACCACTCGATCGTCGCCCTGGGAGCGGTCGCGGGCGGCCTCGTCGCGGCCTTCCTCGAGCCCGCGCTCGAGCCCGTCCTCTACACGACCGCGGCGACCCTCGTGGCGTCGGTCGCAGGGGCGCTCGTCTTCTGCGCCGTCGACGTCGGGATGAGCACCCTCACGATCGGGCTCCGCGAGCGGCTGCCGTGGGACGAGCTCGTCGCGGTCGTCGACACCTCGGGCCGCCAGACGCTCGCGGGCGAGATGGTCCTCGGCTGGCTGCTCGCGGCCGTCTACCAGTCGATCGGCTGGTGGGCCCCGATCGCCTGCGCCGTCGTGGTCCTCATCATCTGGGAGGCGAACGACGAGCACGACCGCTCGACGCACGACGAGCTGACCGGGCTCCTCAATCGCCGCGGGTTCAACGACCGGGTCGAGCCGATCCTCCGCCGAGCCAAAGCCGGCCAGGCGAAGGCCGCCCTCGTGATGGTCGATCTCGACGGCTTCAAGGCCGTCAACGACACGCTCGGCCACGCCGCCGGCGACGACGTCCTGCGCCAGACCGGGAAGCGGCTTCGCAGCGCGATCCGCTACACCGACGTCGCGGCTCGCTTCGGTGGCGACGAGTTCGTCCTCGTCCTCGGCGGCGTCCCGGACCGCGCGGCGGCCCAGCGGATCGTCAAGCGCGTCCATTCCCGCGTCATCGAACCGATCGCGCTCGCCGGTCGGAAGGTCGTCGTCGGCGCCTCGATGGGCCTCACGTTCCTCGACGAGGAGACGGCGAGCAACGTCCTCGAGAGCGCGGACGAGGCGATGTACGCGGCGAAGAAGAAGGGAGGCGGCGTGCTGGCGGCGACCTGACGGGCCGGCTTTTCGAATCGGCGAGTTCTCGGCGGACGGGAGGTTTGGCGATGGCATTCGTCACGGCACGCGCGAACGAGTTCCTGCTGGTGGGGCGGCGGGGCCGCCTCGAGAACCTCGGCTCGGCCCGGCAGGCGTTCCTTCTGCCCGGGACCGTCTGGGTCCTGGTCCCGGCGTCGAAGCAGGAGGCCACGTTCGAGTTCACCCAGGAGACGAAGGACGGGATCCCGCTCCGGTTCAAGGGGATCATCGTCTACCGGATCACGGACCCCGCGGCGGCGGCCCACGAGTTCGACTTCACCTCGGGCGGCGGGATCGCGGAGATCAGCACCCTCCTCACCCACGTCTGCCTCGGCGAGCTCCGCGACGCCGTCTCGCACCTGACGATGGCCGAGTGCATCGAGGGCCGGAAGACGACGCTGAGCGACGTGGCGGCGCGAGCGCTCGAGCGGGCGGTCGGGACGGAGGCGGGCTGGGGGATCACGATCGAGGTCGCCCAGCTCGCCCAGGTCTTCATCGTCGACGCCGACCTTCGGCGTCAGCTCGAGGCCGAGGTCCGCAACGAGATCAAGGTCCGCAGCGACCAGTCGGACGTCCGGGCCAAGGAAGAGACCCGCCTCGCCCAGCTCGCGTCGGAGGGTCGGGTCGCCGAGCAGAAGCTGGCGGTCGATCGCCAGGCCCTCGAGCTCGAGCGAGACCGGTTCCGGACCGAGATGGCCGTCGCCGAGGACCGGGTCAACGCCGAGGTTCCGGTGCGCCTCCTGCGCGCCGACCGCGAGCGCGAGGCACTGGAGCGCGAGCTCGAGACGCGACGGCTCCAGAACGAGCTCGAGGCGCTCGACGTCGAGCGCGAGATGCTGCGGCCGCGGGCCGACCAGCAGCTCCGCCTCGAGCTGCTCCCGGTCGAGCAGGCGCCGCAGATCGTCGAGGCGGCCTCGAAGGTCCTCAACGGGACGAGCCTCTCCGTGTACGGCCAGGACGAGAGCCTCGTCGGGCACGTCGGGCCCGTCCTCGAGATGCTCTCACGGTCCGTGGAACGGGCGTTGGCCGGTACGGCGGCCCGCGGCGGCTCGGCCGAGTCCTGATCGAGCGCGGCGGAACTGGTGTGGGGCGCGCTGGCGCCGCGCGGTGCGGCACGCGGGGCGCGCTGCGGTGAGGCCAAAAGCGCCCCGCCTGCATTCGGACTGCAGATTCAGCGGTTAGGAAGTCCTCGACGATGCGGCCGGTCAGTCGGCGCGCATCCCGACCGTCGGCTCGACGTCGAGCAGCTGCAGCCACTCCGGCCGTCTCGATCGCTTGAGGACGTAGGCCAACAGCTGGCCCCGGCTCCGAACCCCGAAGCGTCGGTAGAGGGCACCGACGTATTGGTGGGCCGTGAGTTGGCTCAGGCCGAGTCGGATCGCGATCTCCTTCTCGCTGTCGCCCTGGATCAGGCAGACCA
Organism: Candidatus Limnocylindrales bacterium; assembly: GCA_035760905.1. GTDB lineage: Bacteria > Chloroflexota > Limnocylindria > Limnocylindrales > CSP1-4 > DASSHA01. The sequence goes on from DASTSC010000048.1 coordinate 2,778, forward strand.
GCGTCTGCCTGAGGCGTCGCGGCAGGATCGAAGGACTCGGCTCGGCGGCGCTCACGAGGGACCGGCCGATCAGCCGGCCCAGCTCGGCATGAAAGAAGTCGACGAGCAGTCTTTCGCGGGCGGAGAAGTCTCGGTCCGAGGACGCGCGGTGCAGGTGGAGGACGCTGACCCGACCGCCGTCGGCGGAGTGCCGAACCGACATCAGCCGGTGGTGGACGTCGGCCGGCTCGAGATACTGCTCGAAGACGGACGACCGGAAGTACACATCGTCGCGGACGAGCTCCGAGCGCGTGCGCGTCACCCTCCGGGCGGGCATGCGTGCCACCGCCGCGTAGAAGAGATCGTCGTTCGTGACGTTGGCCCGGTGATACTCGCCATACAGCACGAGCGTCTGCGAGTCGAAGCCAAACTGGATGGCCGAGACCGGAGTCGTGCCTCCGTCGACACCGACGATGCCCTCGCCGCCGTTCGTCGGCGCGCCGATCAGGCGGGTCAAGCCCTCGCACGCTCGCAGCTGCCAGAGGTCGGGCTCGCTTGAGAAGTCGCGGCATTCCCCGATCAGCCGGAAGGCATTGCGGATGTCGCGGATCCGGAGCTCGTTCCAGTCGCCCAACCGCGGTTCCTCTGTTCAGGGGAATTGGCCGGGATCGTAACAACGCGTATTCACACGCACAACGCGCGGGCAGCAGGAGATGGCGCGTCGCGCGCTCCGCATCCCGACGGCTTGGTGGAGGTGACGGGTTCTCATGCGAACGGTTCGAATCGTCGGCGTCGCGATCGGCGTGGCCCTACTGCTGCCCGTCGGAGTGGTCGCTGCCAGGCCGATGACGTCGGGCAGTTGCGCCGCGTACCCGGGCGACACGACCGTGAACTACCTGAGCAAGACGACACAGATCGTCATCGACTGGTACACGGACGCCAGCCGGAATACGCAGGTCGGCCACGACGTCGAGCCGATCACGAGCTCGAAACCGGGATCGATCAACGTTGCAACGGCTCCCGATGCAGGCATCGCGCTCGTGCGGATTACGTCCACCAATCCCAAGTCGCTCAGCTTCACGACACCATGCAGCTGACGGACCGGAACAGCGACGACGGTCTCAGGAGGATTCAACGGTGGAAACTCGTTCCCGTCTGCTCGGCCTGATCGCGGCCGTGGGGCTGGCACTCGTCGTGGCCGGCCCCGCGGACGCGGATCACACGGGCGCGGCCGCGTCGTTCGTGGTGAATCACGCTGCCAAACAGGTCGCGGAGTACGGCGCGGTCGGAACGTGCCCGTCCACGGATCCGACCCATTGCGGCGTGATCATCACCGTCGGCGGTCGCGACGCGAACCGGTTCAAGCGGTGGTGCCCAAACGGCGACCGCTCGATCGATCTGACGATCGTCGCGGGCACGGGCGCAACGCCATTCGTTTGCCAGGGCCCGTCTGGTTGGTCAATCGGCGGCAGCGTCCGACTCGATCCGTTCGGCGCCACCCATCCCGAGGACGTGCAGGTTCACGTAGTCGTCTCGCCGTAACCCACCGCTCGTGTGGCGCACCTGACGGCTTCTTCGCGGCGGACCGTGTCACCAGCGGCCCCGTTCGGCCGCTAGGAGGGACGGCAGTCGAGGCAGTACATCTTTCGGAGGCTGTGGCTCCACGTAGCCGGCATGCCCTTCCGCAAGAGGCGCCCGCAGTTCGAACACGGCCCGTCGAACTTGACTCGCCAGGCAGGAGGAGGTGCCGCGAGCGGGGGCCGTGGCGGTTGGACAGTCTCGTGTGGACCCCGAGGAGGCGGGCCGGGCGACAGCCCGAACCGGCCGGGCCAGTCGAACGACGCCGGTCGGTGCAGCTGCGCGAGGTCTCGAGCGAGTCTCTGCAGGCCTTCGGCCCCGATCAGCCCGGCGATCTTCCATGTCGGAGTCCGGTCGAACTCATCGAAGAGCCGCGTCTTCAGCTGCTCCGCCTTGATCACCGCATGCAGGCCGTCCACCGTCCGCTTCGGACGGCCGATCCGGGCGTTGTTCGAGACGAGAACGAGGCTCCGGAACGACGGCTTGAGCGGGACGAGCCCGAGCCGGCGGGGCAGGGGAACGAGCCCGTCGTCGAAGGCCCGTTCGAGCAGGCGAATGTGCTTTCGGTTCTGCTCGATCGGCGACGGAATCCCGTCCGGCCGCCCGTGCCACCAGCGCGACCACTCTCCCCGGTCGTTGACGGAGACGCCTTCGGAGAAGTGCTTGCTGATCTGAACCATCTTCCCCCTCGTCTCGCGTTCGGCGACTCGTATAGTC
>DASTSC010000049.1:0-20934 GCA_035760905.1 Candidatus Limnocylindrales bacterium
CATCGCCCCGACCTGGCCGGCGAGCGGGCCGGCTTCCCAGGCGCGGATCGCCGAGGGGGACGATGCGGGGACGGGTTCGCGGGGCGTCGTGGGGGCGGTCATCGTGATCGAGCATAGCGCTCGGCTGCGAGCGCGCTGCAACCCGGGGCTGGGTCGGCACGCTCGCAGGAGCGTGACGGTCGGTTGGACGCTCTGGGCATGACCGACGACGCCGACCGCGATCCCCTCCGCCACCCTGCCGAATTCAGAGGCGCTGCCTCACCCGAACCCTCGCTCGCCGCGCGGATGGACCGGAGCACCGCCGCGGACGCGGTCGACGCCGCAGCCGGCGGGTCGGCGGCCGATCCGGTCACGACACCGGTCCCGGACCGCCAGGAGACCGGCCGCGAGGCGCCGCTCGTCGAGGGTCCGGAGACAGCTCCGCGGACGGGTCGCGTGGACGCGGCCGGCGCGGACTATGGGCCGGACGCGGACCGGGACCGGGTCGGGCGAGCGGCGAGCGGCGGACCGACGGGCAGCATCGGCGGCGCCCTCGAACGGCCGCCCGGCGAGGACCTGCCGGGCGACGAGCAGTAGCAGGCTCGCGGCAACGGCCAGCTCGCCGCGGGCCACTCGTCGGGTCCACGCGGCGGTGCGAATTCCCGCGGCGCGGGCGTAACGGCACCCGGGCATCCAGCTCGGGGCGGTTCCGTCGTCAGGTTTCCCGGCGTTCGGGAAAATGCAGGCTGGGAGTCGTTTCGACCGCCGTTATTCCCGTTTCGCGGGAAACGCGCCCGGCCGCGGGCTCGCGCGGCGGTGACTCGGCCGGCTCGCGGCGGCGGTGACTCGGCGGCGGCCGGGCCGCGGGCCGGCAGCGGCGGGGCGGCGGCGACCGCCTACCTGCCGGCGCGCGCCTTCGGCAGCGGCGGCAGGCCGCGCCTGCCGTCGACGAGGAAGTGCCGGAACCAGTCGCGGACCTGGACCAGGTTCTCGACGCGCCGGAACGGCGTCCCCGAGCGGGTCAGCTCGTGCGACTCGTCCGGGACCCGCATGAGGCGGACCGGACGCTTGAGGGAACGGAGTGCCCCGAAGAGCATCTCGGCCTGGGCGATCGTGCACCGCAGGTCGTTCTCGGCGTGCTGGATGAGCAGCGGCGTGTGGATGTTCGCGGCGTACGTGAGCGGGCTCTGCTCGCGGTAGATGTCGGGGTCCTCCCAGGGCTGGGCCCCGAACTCGAGCGTTCCAAATTCGGCGCCCGCGAGATCGCCGGTGAGGATGAGCGACGCGAGGTCGGTCACCGAGCGCTCGGTCAGCGCCGCCCGGAACCGGCGGTCGTGGCCGACGATCCAGTTCGTCAGGTAGCCGCCGTACGAGCCGCCGGTGACGCCGAGCCGGTCGGGATCCGCCCGGCCGTCGGCGACGAGCGCGTCGACACCGGCGAGGACGTCGCGCGTGGGCCCCTCGCCCCAGTCGCGGAAGTTCGCCGCGGCGAAGTCCTGGCCGTAGCCCTCCGAGCCGCGAGGGTTCGCATACCAGACGCTCATCCCGGCCGCGGCGAGGACCTGGAACTCCCAGAACGGGGCCCAGCCGTAGAGCGTCTGCGGACCGCCGTGGATCTGGACGACGAGCGGCTGCGGGCCGTCCCCGGCCGGCAGGAGCCAGCCCTGGACCCGTCGGCCGTCGACCTCGACCCAGCGGACCTCGGGCTCGACGAGACCGACCTCTTCGAACAGCTTCGCGTTCAGGCGAGTGACCTGGCGGATGCCGGCGGGCCGCCCCGACCGCCCGAGCTCGGCCACGGACAGGTCCGGCGGCTCGGTCGCCGAGCTGCGGATGAAGGCGAGCTGCGTCCCGCCGTCGGGACAGTCGACCGCGTCGAAGGCGCTGAGGTAGTGCCGCCCCTCGGTCAGCCGCGACAGCTCGCCGTCCTCCGTGCCGAGCCGCCACAGCTCGAAGCTGCCCTCGGCCGGCGCGGCGACGATCACGCCCGCACCCCCGTCGACGACGACGAGCCGCGGGTCCTCGCCCGGTGTGACGTCGCTGTTCATCGTCGAGCCGACCATCAGGTCGTGCCGCCCGGAGATGTTCCGGCCGCCGGCAGGGCCCGAGTCGGACCCGTCCGCCGCGAACCGCCAGACGTCGTTGCGGGACCCGGCATGGGCGGGGAAGCGATGGCCGAGAACGAGCAGGCTCTTCCCGTCCGGCAGCCAGGCCGGCACGTCGAAGTAGCCGTTGCCGCCGGTGATCTTCGTGATCCGGCCCGAGTCGACGTCGACGACCCAGACGTCGGAACGCCAGCGCAGGTCCCGGTCGCGTCGCCGGTCCGCCGCGAAGGCGACGCGCGTCCCGTCCGGCGACCAGGCCGGATGCCCCTCCGGGGCCGCGCCGTCGGTGAGCGGCCGGGCCTCGCCCGTGGCCGCTTCCACGAGCCACAGCCGCGGCTTCCGGTGGTAGACGAACCCGGCCCCGTTGAACAGGTACTGGAGCCGGTCGAGGTAGTGGAAGTCGGACTCCGGCGGCTCGCCCGGCTTCCGGGATCCGCGCTTGCCGCGAGCCTTCGCGTCGGCCTCGCGGTCCGCGGCGACCGAGGCGCTGAGCGCCACCAGGCGCGACCCGTCGGGCGACCACTCGAAGCCCTCGACGCCCCACGGCAGGTCGGTCAGCCGGCGGGCCTCGCCGCCGTCGAGCGGGAGGAGGTGGATCTGCGTGCCGTCCTCGCGGTCCTTCGGGTCCTTCGGCGCCTTCGGGTCGTCCTCCGTGCGGAGTCGCCGGTCGGACAGGAACGCGAGCGTCCGGCCGTCGGGCGAGAAGCGGGGATGGCCGTCGTGCTGGGCGCCGAGCGTCAGCTGCCGGGCCTCGTTCGACCCGTCGACCGGGACGGACCAGATCGCCTGGCGGTAGCCGTCGAAGGCCGGGGCGGCCGTCTGGAGGGTGAACGCGACGCGCGACGCGTCCGGCGAAAGGCGGGGATCCCCGGGCACTCGGAGGCGATAGACGTCCTCGGGCTGGGGTGGACGAGCCATTCGCCGGGAGTCTAGCGGCTACCATCGGCCCGATGGGCGAGCGGTGCGCCGTGCCGGCCCGCGGCGCGCGGTCGATCGACGAGCCTGGCCGAAGCGACCAGCTCTCGCTGTCGTTCGAGCCGCTCCTGCCGGCGGCGCCCGAGACGCTCCGGCCGATGCTCCCCCGGTCCGCCCCGGGCCCGTTCGACTCGGCCGACCACCTCTTCGAGCCGCATTGGGGCGGCCGGCGGGCGCTGGCCTTCCTCGAGCCGGCGGTCGTCGAAACGAGCGGCGGCGCCTTCCTGACCGCGGATGGGTCGCCATCCGTCCGCCTCTTCGACGACGGTCATGACCTCGCGCCGCGGCTGCCCGAGCTTGCCGGCCTCGCGCTCCGGCTCGAGGGGACCTCGGCCGTGCTCGACGGTGAGCTCGTCGTGGTCGACCGGGCCGGACGGGCGGACGCGTCGGCGCTCGAGCGGCGGCTCGCGGGCGGCCTCGGGCGCCCGGTCGCGTACCTCGTGTTCGACATCCTCTCCCTCGACGGGCGGCTGCTCCTCTCCTGGCCTCTCGCCCGCCGCCGGCGCGAGCTCGCTCGCGTCGTCCGCTCCGGGCCCGAGGTCGTCGTCGTTCCGGCGACGCTCGGCGAGGGTCGGGCGCTCCACGAGGCGGTCGCGGCCCAGGGGCTGTCCGGCGTGCTCGCCCGCGTCCGGTCGAGCCCGTACCTGCCGGGCATCCGGAGCCGGCTCTGGCGGACGTTCGCGGCGGGCGCGGAGGGGGAACCGGACCCGTCGCCGGCGCTGTCGGACGACGACGCGGCACTCGCCACCGAGGAGCCGGTGACCGCGAACGCCCCGGTCCTCGCCGTGATCGAGCGACTGCCGCTCCTCGACGAGCCGGTCGAACCCGACCGATGAGCCGACGAGCCGCGGTACGACCGAGCGGCTGGCGCGTCGGGCGCCCGCCTGTCACCCTCTCCCGGATGCGCACGCTGCTCGCCCGCCTGGCCCGGGTCCCGACGGTCGCCCTCGTCGTCGCCCTCGCCGGTCCGACCGGCACGGGCCCGGCCGGCCTGCCCCAGCACCCCGATACCGCGCTCGCCGCGGCCGTGGCTCCCGCGGGCGACGGCGCCTCGGAGACGGCCGTCCTCGCCACGCCGCGGACGGCGACCATCCGCCTCCACCGGATCGCGAGCGGGCTCTCGGCGCCCGTCTTCGTCACGTCCGCCCACGACGGCAGCGGTCGCCTGTTCATCGTCGAGAAGACCGGCACGATCCGGATCTGGAAGGACGGCTCCGTTCGCGCGACCCCGTTCCTCGACATCTCGGGGTCCGTCTCGAACGGCTCCGAGCAGGGCCTGCTCGGGCTCGCCTTCCACCCCCGGTTCGCGTCGAACGGGCGCTTCTACGTGGACTTCACGAACCGCAACGGGAACACGGTCATCCGCGAGTACCGCGCCTCGGCGAGCCACCCGAACCGTGTGAGCACGGACACGGGCCGGACCATCCTCCGCATCGATCAGCCGTTCGCGAACCACAACGGCGGAATGCTCGCGTTCGGGCCGGACAGGTTCCTCTACATCGGGACAGGCGACGGCGGGAGCGCCGGCGACCCGGGCAATCGGGCCCAGAGCAAGCGCTCGCTGCTCGGCAAGATCCTGCGGATCGACGTCGATCACCACACGTCGTCCCACCGCTACCGCTCGCCGGCGTCGAACCCGTACGTCGGCAAGCCCGGCCGCAACGAGATCTGGCAGCGCGGCCTGCGCAATCCGTGGCGCTTCTCGTTCGATCGGTCGACCGACGCCCTCTGGATCGGAGACGTCGGCCAGAGCCGGTTCGAGGAGGTCGATCGCGCGAAGGCGACCTCGCGCGGTGCCGGCCGCGGCGTGAACTGGGGCTGGCGGGTCATGGAGGCCTTCGCCTGCTACTCGCCGTCCAGCGGCTGCGACACGAGCGGCAAACGGCTGCCGCTCCTCGCCTACTCGCACGACACGAACGGCCGCTGCTCGATCACGGGCGGCTACGTCTATCAGGGGACACGAGTCGCGTCGCTCCGCGGCGGCTATGTCTACGGCGATTACTGCTCCGGCGAGATCTTCGTCGTCCCGGCCGGGGCCGCGTCACCGAGTCACGGGACCCGGCTGCTCGACACCGCCCTCCAGATCAGCTCGTTCGGCGAGGACGGCCGGGGCGAGCTGTTCGTCTGCGACCTCGCCGGGAACGTCTACCGGATCGTCGCCGCGTAGGCCTTGTCAGCGGCTCGTCAGCAGCTGGTCAGCGGCTCGTGCGGAGCGCCGTGACGAACGTGCCGAGCGTCGGCCGCTGGCCGTACATGAGGACGCCGGCGCTGTAGACGCGGCCGGCCACGACGAGCGCCACGACGATCGCCGCGACGAGGAGCGCCGCGGCGGCCACCGGCTCCCACGGCGCGACGTCGCCGACGAGGATCCGCCCGAGCATGACGAACGGGCTGACGAACGGCACGTACGACAGCGCGCGGACCCAATCGGCGCCGCTCTGGGTGAGCGCGACGAGGCCGCAGATGCAGCCTGCCATCGACAGGATGCTCAGCGGCATCGCGAGCGTCTGGACGTCCTCCTGGCGGTTCACCAGCGACGCCGCGGCCGCGTAGAGAAGCGCGTACAGGAGGAACGCCAGCACGAAGAACGAGCCGTAGGCGAGGAGCAGCGGGATCGTCACGCCGGCGAGCGGATCCACCGACGTCCCCCCGAGCGCGATCCGGATGCCGCCCTGGAGGGCCGCGACGGCCGCGGCCGGGACGAGCACGGCGGCGTACTGGAGGAGTCCCGCCGCGCCGACGCCCACCACCTTGCCGGTCAGCAGCTGGATCGGCGTCGCCGCGCCGATCATCAGCTCCATCACCCGGCTGCTCTTCTCGATCGCGATCGACTGGGCCACCCACATGCTGTAGGTGATGAGGGCGATGAAGAGGAGGAGCACGAAGAACAGGCCGAGGAGGAGGCGACTGCCGACGAGTCGAGCGTCGGCGGTGCCGGGCCCGCTGCGCCCGGGCACCGCGACGGTGTCGATGACCGGCATCCGGAACGGCGCGACGTTCGCCTCCGGCGGGATCGTCCGGCTCCAGTCGAGGACCGCGATCGAGAGCGCGGCCACGGAAACGAGCGTCGCCGCGTCCGACGCCGTGCTGCCGCTCCGGTAGGTGAAGCGGAGGCGGCCGTCGCTGTCCCGCTCGACGAGGAGGACCCCGTTGAGCCGGCCCGCCCGGGCGTCGGCGAGCGCGGCGGCCGGGTCGTCGATGGGGCCGACGTCGAGGACCGGGCCGCTGCCCGACCCGCCGGCGTTCACGGTCGCGTCGACGATGCCGACCGCCTCGGCCGCGAGCGCCGCGTCGGTCGAGTAGACGCCGATCCGGGCGACGGGCCCGTTCGAGCCACGGCCCCCGAGCGGGATCGTGACGATGCCGACGACGATCGCGATCAGGACCAGCGTCGAGATCGCGAACGGCCGGCTCCGAACCCGCTCGAGGAACTCCCGACGGCCGATCAGCCAGGCGTTCGGAAGGAGCGCGTTCTCGGAGCGCCCGCTCATGCCAGCCCTTCGACGGGATCGTCCGCGCCTGCCGCTCGAACCGACCGCCGTCGGCCATCCGACTCCGTGCCGGCCTCGTCCGTCTCGTCGTCGCGCGCCGCGCCGACCGAGCGGACGAAGAGCTCCTCGAGCGTCGGCTCGACGAGCTCGAACGCGGTCACCCGGAGGCCGCTCGCGAGCGCCTCGGCGAGCAGCGCCGCCGGATCGTCACCGGCGGGCACCGTGAGCTCCGCGCCGTCGACCCCTCGACGGACGACGACGGCGCCCTCCCGGCGCGCCAGCGAGCCGAGATCACGCTCGCCCGCGACCGCGATTCGGACCCGGCTGGAGCCCGTGGCGCGGCGAACGTCGGACAGCGCGCCGCCGAGCACGACACGGCCGCGGTCGATGATCGCGATCGCATCGCATAGCGCCTCGGCCGCCTCCATCTGGTGGGTCGAGAAGACGATGGTCCGGCCGGCGTCGCGAAGCTCGAGGAACGCATCCCGGAGCAGACCGACGTTGACCGGGTCGAGACCGGTGAACGGCTCGTCCATGAGCAGAACGGCAGGCTCATGGAGCACCGCGGCGATGAATTGGACCTTCTGCTGGTTGCCCTTCGAGAGCTCGTCGGCGTGACGGTCGCCGAGCTCGGTGATCCGAAACCGCTCCAGCCACTCCCCTGCGCGGCGACGGGCATCCGGCGGCGCCAGACCGTGGAGCGACGCGAAGTAGGCCAGCTGGTCCGCGACCCGCATCCGCGGGTAGAGACCGCGCTCCTCCGGCAGATAGCCCCATGTCCGCCGTGGCAGCGCGTGCGTGTCGCGCCCCTGCCACGTCACCCGTCCCGCGTCCGGGCGGAGGATCCCGAGCACGACCCGCATCGCGGTCGTCTTGCCCGCGCCGTTCGCGCCGAGGAACCCGAACACCTGGCCCGGAGCGGCGGTCCAGGTGACCCCGTCGAGCGCGACCACCGGTCCGAAGCGCTTCGTGAGGCCGTCGACGACGAGGCTCATGGCGCGGGCAGGATACCCGCGTCGCCGCGACGCACCAGCAGGACGATCGGCGCGGCGCGCGACCCGGACCACCCTAGAATTGGGCCGTGATCGCCGACCGCGAACGAACGACGCCGACACGCATCGACGCCGATCGCGCCTCCGGAAGGCTCGAGATCGAGTGGGCGGACGGCCACGTCAGCCGCTACGAGACGACGGGCCTGCGGTGGCTCTGCCCGTGCGCGTTCTGCCGCGGCGAGGCGGGTCTGCCTGGCTGGCTCGATTCGCGCCCGACGCTGACCCCGGACCAGACGCGTCTCGTCGACGTCCGGCTCGTCGGCCAGTACGCTCTCCAGCCGATCTGGGCCGACGGGCACGCGACCGGCTACTACACGTTCGCGCTGCTGCGCGACCGCTGCCCCTGCGAGGTGGACACCGCGCGCCGCGCCGCCGCCGAGGCCGCGCCGGAGCCACTGATCTCCCACCGTCACGAGGAGAGACCATGATCGTCGTCACGACGCCGTACATCCCGGGCCAGCGGGTCACCGAGACGAAGGGGATGGTCTTCGGCCTCGTCGTCCGAAGCCGTGGCCTCGGCGGCAACATCATGGCGGGGCTCCGCTCGCTCGGCGGCGGCGAGATCCACGAGTACACCGAGATGCTCGAGGACACTCGCCGCCAGGCGCTCGACCGGCTCGTCCAGAACGCCTCGCTCATGGGCGCGAACGCGGTGCTCTCGATGCGGTTCGACAGCTCGGAGCTCGCCGGGACGATGTCCGAGATCGTCGCCTACGGCACGGCCGTCGTCGTCGCGCCCGACGCGCAGGCGGGAACCCCGGTCGCGGAGTAGCCACGCTCGATGCTCCGCGCGTTCGTCCTCGCCGGCGCCGTCGCCCTGTTCCTGCTCGGCGTCGTCACCGTCGTCGGCGCCAGCGGCGACCCCGCGGCGATCAGCGCCGGGTGGTGGCTCATCGTCCTGTTCGGCGCGATCGCGGTGCTCGTCGCGCTCGAGCGACAGCGCTATCGTTCGGCGGCCGCCGAGCGGGCGGGGTCGACGCCGGGCCCGGGCGGGGGCGAGGAGCCCGATCGGCCCCTGGAAGCGCGGTTCCTGGCGACCGACGAGGTGTTCCTCGACCCGACGAGCGGCCGCCGGATGCGTGTCTGGGTCGACGGGACGACGGGCGAGCGGCGCTACCGCGCCGAGGCCTGAGCGTCGGCGAGCGTCAGCGGCGCGCCTCGAACGAGCGGCGGTATTCGTCCCGCAGCCGATCCACGTCCGCACGCGCGAGCTCCGCGTCCGGTGAGCCGTCGAGGGCCGCGGCCAACCGTCGCTCGGCCTCGCGCCATTCGGCGAGGATCACGTGCGCCTCGCGGACCGGCGGCGTCGCCGAGATTGGCTGGGAGGGCGCGGCGTCCGAGCCCGTCTGGCGAAGGACCCGCGACGCCGTCGCCAGCTGCGACTGCTGTTGCGAGATCCCGAGAACCTCGGCCGCGACCGCTTCCACCTGGCGGCTCAGCTCGACGAACTCGGACGTGCCCGGCCTCGCGTCCCGTTTCGCAGTCTCCAGCTCGGCCAGGTGACTCAGCTGGGCGAGCAGCCGATCCGAGGTCCGACGGAGGTCGCCGTCGATCGACATCATCCCCTCCCAGTGCGGCGGTGCCGGCGGATCGTAACGCGACCCGCGATCAACGGCATTGCCGCGGACGACCTTCGCCGGCGCCGTTCGGGGCAATGGCTGGACCGGGTTCATGCCCCCAGCGCGTCACCTTCGACGCAGATCGCGACACAGCCCAGGGCGTCGAGCCGCGCGACCGTCGCCGGGTCCGTGGCCGTCCAGGCGGCGACCGCGAGCCCGCCGGCGGCGGCCCGCTCGCGCCAGGATCGATCGATCGTCGTGTGGCGGGCCGAGACCGTCGTGCAACCCAGCTCGGAGGCGAGCGCGATCGCGCTGCCGTCGAGCGCCTCGGCATTGAGCCAGCGCTCGATCCGCGGTGCGATCGAGCGGATGGTCCGGAGCACGTCCGCGTCGAACGACGAGACGACGACCCGGCCGGCTGCGAGCCGCGGCTCGAGGAGCGGCGCGACGAGCGCGCCGACGTCCGACTTGAGCTCGACGTCGAGGTACATCGTGTCGGGGAGCACCTCGAGGGCGGCGGCGAGCGAGGGCACGCCGATCGCCTCGAGATCGGCCACGTCGTAGTCCTCGACCCGGCCCGGGAGATCGAACGTCCGAGCCAGCGTCTCGTCGTGGAGCAGGACCGGAACGCGATCGCGCGAGGCCTGGACGTCGAACTCGACGCCGTCGATGCCCGGCCGCCCGACCGCGGCCCTCATCGCCGCAACGGTGTTCTCGACCGCGGTCTCGTGGACCCCGCGGTGGGCGAGGCGGAGCGCGCGGGGCGACGGTTCCACGCGCAGAGGATCGCATGGCCGCTGCTACCCTGTCGGTGTCCCCTCCCAGCACGTGGTGAGACTGGTGCGTCTTCGGCTGATCCCGCGCGAGGAGCGCTTCTACGACCTGTTCGTCGAGGATGCCGCGAACATGGTCGCGACAGCCCGCCTGCTCGAGGCCATGCTGCGCTCGTACGACGACCTCGAGCGGCGCACGACGGAGCTCCGCGACGCCGAGCATCGCGGTGACGAGATCAGCCATGACATCGGGCACCGGCTCGAGGCGACGTTCGTCACGCCCTTCGACCGCGAGGACATCTACGCGCTCATCAGCGGTCTCGACGACGTCGTCGACCTGATCGAGGAGACCGGCGACACGTTCGTCCTCTACCGGATCCCGGCCCCGACGCCCCACGCGATCGAGCTCGGCTCGCTCATCGTCCGCCAGACGGAGCAGCTCCACGAGGCGCTCCTCCACCTGCGCGGCTTTCGCGGCCTCGACAAGTACTGGATCGAGGTCCACCGGCTCGAGAACGAGGGCGACCGGATCTCGCGGGCCGCGATCGCCGGCCTCTTCGACGGCAGCCCGGACCCGATCGACGTCATCAAGTGGCGAAAGATGTACGGCCTGCTCGAGACGACGATCGACAAGTGCGAGGACGTCGCGAACGTCATCGAGCGGATCACGATCAAACAGGCCTGACCCGGCTGACCCGGCCGACCCGGATCCCGTCACGGAGCTGTGACGACAGCGGGGACCGGACTGGTGCCGGCGAGGCCGGCCCCGCACGACGATCCCGGCGATGGACGTCGGCGGCACGCTCTCGACGGACGCGGCGAGACGGGCCGCGGCGCGTCCGCGCCTCCATCGCCTGCCGGCGCTCGTCGTCGGCGTCGTCCGGGCATTCCTCGCCGACGACGGCCTCACGTGGGCCGCGGGAATGGCCTTCTACCTCGTCCTGTCGATCCCGCCGCTGCTCATCGGGATCGCCGCCCTCACCCAGGCCGTGACCGGCCGCCACGACCTGGCGGCGGGCCTGCTCGCTCAGGCAACGCGGGTGATCCCGGGCGAGGGCGAGACGGTTCGGCAGCTGGCGCAGGGCCGGCAGGACGGGTTCGCCGTCGCCGGAGCGCTCGCGGTCGGCTGGATCCTCGTGAGCGGCAGCCGCGTCTTCGGGGTCCTGGTCGGCTGCCTGACCGCGATGTGGGACGTGCCCCGGAAGGGCACGCTCGTCGAGCGGCAGCTCCTCCGGCTCGGCCTCCTTCTCGCGAGCCTCGTGATCCTCGCGGCGGCGTCGCTGGCCGGGGCCCTCGTCGCCGACCGACCGACCGATTCGTCCCCGCTCGCCCTCGCGGCCTGGTTCGTTGGCGCCCAGATCCTGCCCCTGGTTCTCGTCTTCGCCGCCCTCGCCCTGCTCTACCGGTTCGTGCCTCCCGACGCCGCCGGAGCTCGGGCGGCGGTTGCCGGCGCGCTCCTCGCGACGACCCTCCTGCGCGTCGTCGAGCAGGCCTTCCTCGAGATCGTCGCGGCCCTGCCCGGGTGGCAGACCGTCTACGGGCCGCTCGCCGGCGTCGCCCTCCTCATGACGTGGGCGCTCGCCGCCTCCGTCTCGGTCATCCTCGGCGCGGAGCTGGTGATCGTCCTCGAACGGCCGGATCGGCTCGACGCCGACGGCCGTGGCGCGCCGGGCGAGGAGAACCGCGGGACGTCGAAGCGCTGAGGCCCGATCAGTCCCGAGGCCCGGTCAGTCCTGCGGACCGATCGACCAGCCCATCTCCGACGCCACGAGCTCGAGCGACTTGATCGAAGTCGCGCCGGTCGCCCGGACCCGGACCTCGACGCCGCCTGCGGCGAGCGAGCGCGGGCTGACGGTGAGGATCGTCGGCATCCCGAGCAGCTCGGCGTCGGTCAGCTTCACGCCCGGCGACTCGTCGCGATCGTCGTAGAGGATCTCGTGCTCCGGACCGGCCGCGCAGGCAGCCGCGTAGAGCCGCTCGGCCGCCTCCGCGACGGCGGCGTCGCGCCCCGCCCCGATCGCGACGAGGTGGGCCGCGTACGGCGCCACGGCCGGCGGCCAGACGATCCCCTTCTCGTCCCGGTGGTCCTCGACGATGCAGGCGAGCACCCGCCCGACGCCGATCCCGTACGAGCCCATGACGATCGGATGCCGCTCGCCGTCCTCGCCGAGGTAGGTCGCCCCGAGCGCCGACGTGTAGTCGGTGCCGAGCTTGAAGATGTTGCCGACCTCGATCCCGTTGCGGAGGATCACGGACCCGCCGCACTCCGGGCAGGGGTCGCCCTCGCGGGCGTTGGCGATGTCGACCACGACGTCCGGGCTGAAGTCGCGGCCCACGTTCACGTTGCGCAGGTGCCAGCCCGGCCGGTTCGCCCCGGCGACGAGGTTCGGCGAGCGGGCGACCAGGTCGTCGACGACGACGACGGCATCCCTGGCTCCGATCGGCGAGCCGTAGCCGGGTTCCATCCCGTGGGCTCGGATCTCCTCGAGCTGGGCCGGCCGCAGGTCCCCGGTCGCGCCGATCGCGTTGACGAGCTTCGTCTCGTTCACGTCGTAATCGCCGCGGACGATCGCGACGACGAAGCGACCGTCGCCGGTCACGAAGAACGTCGCCTTCGCCGTCCGGTCGCGGCCGAGCCCGAGGAACGCCGCGAGCGAGTCGATGGTCGTCGTGTCCGGGGTCTCGATCTCCTCGACCGGCAGCGCCTCCTCCGCCACGGGCACCGGCTTTCCCACCGCCGCGATCTGCTGGTTCGCGGCGTAGCCGCAGGCCTCGCAGAGCACGAGCGTGTCCTCGCCCGCGGGGTTGAGGACCATGAACTCGTGGGCCCCGGTGCCGCCCATCATCCCGACGTCTGCGCCGACCGGGATCGCCCGGAGGCTGAGCCGCTCGAAGATCCGGGAGTAGGCCTCGTAGTGCTTCTCGTAGGCGGCGTCGAGGCCGGCGAAGTCGCGGTCGCAGCTGTACGAGTCCTTCATGACGAACTCGCGGACGCGGATCAGCCCGCCCCTCGACCTGGGCTCGTCGCGGAACTTCGTCTGGAAGTGGTAGACGATGACCGGCAGCTGGCGGTAGCTCCGGACGATGTCGCGGAGCAGGTCCGCGACGACCTCCTCGTGGGTGAGGGCGAGGACCATGTCCCGCTCGGCCCGGTCCCTGAACCGCACGAGCTGCGGGCCGACCTTGTACCAGCGCCCGGATTCCTTCCAGAGCTCGGCCGGGTGGACGACCGGCATCTCCATCTCCTGCCCACCGATCCGGTCGATCTCCTCGCGGATGACCTGCTCGATCCGTTTCGCGACCCGAAAGCCGAGCGGCAGCAGGCTGTAGATCCCCGATCCGAGCTGGCGGACGTAGCCGGCTCGCAGGAGCAGGCGGTGCGAGGCCATCTCGGCCTCGGACGGGTCGTCACGAAGGGTCGTGAAGAAGAGCTTCGAGAGGCGCATCGGGAGCGAGGATAGCGTCGCGGCGGCCTCTGCTAGCCTGTCGGCCGGTGACCCCCGACGATGACGCCTGCGCGGCTGGCGCGGACGACGAGGACGCATGCCTCAACTGCTGCCGCCGCTCCTGATCCTCGTCCTGCTCTTCGCCATCCTGTTCGACTACACGAACGGCTTCCACGACGCCGCGAACGCGATCGCGACGTCCGTCTCGACGCAGGCGCTCACGCCGGCGACGGCCGTCCTCATGGCCGCGACCCTCAACTTCGTCGGCGCGCTCATCAGCACCGAGGTCGCCCTCACGCTGGGCAAGGGCATCGTGGTCACCCAGATCGTGACGATGGTCGTCGTCCTCGCGGCGCTCATCGGGGCGATCACCTGGAACTTCATCACCTGGCGCTTCGGGCTGCCGACGAGCTCGTCCCACGCGCTCACCGGCGGTCTCGTCGGCGCGGCGATCGCGAAGGCGGGGTTGGACGGCGTGCAGTGGGACGGCCTCATCGAGAAGTTCATGATCCCGACGCTCCTCGCGCCGGTCATCGGCCTCGTCATCGGCGTCGTCTTCATCGTGATCATCTACTGGGTCTTCCGGCACGCTCAGCCGGCCCGCCTCCAGAGCCGGTTCCGCCTCGCCCAGACCGCCTCCGCCGCGTTCATGGCCTTCAGCCACGGCTCGAACGACGCGCAGAAGACGATGGGTGTCATGACCCTCGCCCTCGTCGCCGGCGGGGTCCTGCCGGCGGCCAACTTCCACGTCCCGATCTGGGTCATCCTCGTGTCCGCCTCGGCGATGGCGGCGGGCACGCTCGTCGGCGGCTGGCGGATCATCCGGACCGTCGGCGGCCGGATCGTCAAGATCGCGCCGGCCCAGGGCTTCGCGGCGGAGACGTCGGCCGGGGCGGTCCTCCTCGCGACGGCCCATCTCGGCTTCCCGGTGAGCACGACCCACGTCATCACCGGCGCGATCATGGGCGCCGGCGGGGTGGGTCGGGTCAAGGCCGTCCGCTGGGGCGTCGCGGGGTCGATCCTCGGTGCCTGGCTGATCACGCTCCCCGCGGCCGGGCTCGTGGCCGCGGCCGCCTACCTGATCGTCCGCGTCGTCTTCGGGCCCTGAATCCTCAACCGGCGTCGGCCGGGCGGAGCATGAAGAACTCGGTGAACGAGCGGCAGGCGCCGGACGGATCGAACTTGAGCAGGAAGCAGTTGTCGTACGTCTGCGCGACCTCGCCGTTCGCCCCGAGATAGGTTGTCCAACCCACCGCGACGGCCGCATCGCCGGCGACCGCGTACGGCTCGTAGCGGGCCTCGTACGTCCCGGGCTCGTCGCGTGACGAGTCGGTCCCCTCCGGGGCGAGCCAGCTCCGGACGATCTCCTCGCGGCCGACGAGCGGCGCGTCCCAGGGGTGGTAGCGGTACTCGGCATCGGCGCTGAAGAGCGAGCCGACCTGCTCCGCGTCGTAGGTCCGCCAGGCCTCGACGTAGCGCTCGAGCCAGGTCTGGACCTCCTCCGCCGTGAGGCTCATGCCGCGTCCTCCGTGAGCGACTTGATGGCCCGGTCGATCCGGGCGAGCGTCCGGTCATAGCCGAGGGCGACGAGCGTATCGAACAGCGGCGGGCTCACGGCCCGACCGGTGACTGCGACGCGGATCGCCATGAACAGGTCGCCCGCCTTCCAGCCCCGGGACTCCGCGAGCGTCCGGAGCGGGGTCTCGAGCTCGTCGGCCTCCCAGGTGACCGGCCCCTGGCCGGACAGGACGCCGTGGGCCGCGCCGAGCGCGTCGGCGGTCGTCGCGCGGTCCCAGCGCCGGGGCACGATCGCCTGGGCCTCGGGCCGCAGCTCGTCGACCCAGAGGAACCCGGCGAGGTCGACGATCGCGCCGAGCACGGGCAGCCGCTCGCGGACGACCGGCAGGATCGCCGCGACATCGTCCCGGGAGGGCAGGCGGTCGATCCGGCCGGCGTCCCGCGCGCGCTCGAGGAAGGGCATGAGGCGATCGACGAGCTCCTCGTCGGGCAGGCGCCTGATCCACTGCCCGTTGAGCCACTCGAGCCGCTCCCGATCGAACCGCGCACCGCCCTTGTGGACGTCCGCGAGGTCGAACCGCTTCACGAGCTCGTCGATCGAGAGGACCTCTTCCTCGGTCCCGGTCGCCCAGCCGAGGAGCGCCAGGTAGTTGACGAGCGCCTCGGGCACGAACCCCTCCGCGCGGTAGTCGTCGACCGCGGTCTGGCTCTTGCGCTTGCTCATCTTCGTGCCGTCCGGGTTGAGGATGAGCGGCAGGTGGGCGAAGCGCGGCACGGGCTCCCCGAGCGCCCGGAAGAGGAGGACCTGCTTCGGCGTGTTCGACAGGTGGTCCTCGCCGCGGACGACGTCGGTGATCGCCATCGCGGCGTCGTCGACGACGACGGTGAAGTTGTAGAGGGGCGTCCCGTCGGCCCGGACGATGACGAAGTCGCCGCCGAGGTTCGCCACGTCGAACTCGACCTCGCCCCGGATCAGGTCGTCGAACCGGACCGTCCCCTGCCCCACCCGGAAGCGGATCGCCGCCCGCAGGCCCTCGGCCTCGCGCGCGGCCCGCTCGTCGGAGGTGAGGCGCGCGCAGCGGCCGACGTAGCGCGGGGGCTCGCGCGTCGCCTCCTGCGTCCGCCGGTCGGCCTCGAGCTCTTCCGTGGTGCAGTAGCAGGGGTATGCGGCGTCCTCGGCGAGGAGTCGCTCGGCGGCCGCCCGATACCGCTCGAGCCGCTGCATCTGGCGATACGGCCCGAACGGGCCCCGGTCGGCGCCGCCCGCGACGTCCGGGCCCTCGTCCCAGGTCAGCCCGAGCCAGTGGAGCCCGTCGAGGATGTCCCGCTCGTACTCGATCGAGCTTCGGGCGACGTCGGTGTCCTCGAGGCGCAGCACGAACGTGCCCCCGACATGGCGCGCGGCGAGGAAGTTGTAGAGCGCCGTCCGGGCCGTCCCGATGTGGAGAGGTCCGGTCGGGCTGGGCGCGATCCTGACCCGGACATCCGACATCGCCCGATTGTAGGGGCCGTGCGAACGGCGACCTCAGCCGGCTGCGGGCGACGGGCGGATCGTGACCGTGTGGAAGAGCGAGCGGTCGACGTCGTGGCCCGGCAGCACCCGGACGAGGCCGGCCGGGCGGAGGCCGAGCGTGGCCCGTCCCCGGGGACCGTCGAGCGTGAGCGAGTCGAGCGATTCGGAACGGGCGAGGACGGTGATCGGGGCGCCGGGCGTGAGCGCCCGTGCCTCGAGATAGGAGAGCAGGGCCTTGTCCTCCTCGGCGTCCTCGGTGATTCGGTAGATCGTGGCGGTCCGACCCGCCTCGACCGACGCGAGCGGGAGGCCGGCCGGCCGGCGGGCGGCGGTCGCGGCGTCGATCGGGTTGCCGTGGGGACAGGTCTCCGGGTGGCCGAGCAGCTCGTCGAGGCGAGCCTCCACGCGCGGCGAGAGCGCGCCCTGGAGGCGGGCTGCCTCCTCGTCCGATTCGGCCCAGCCGAGGCCGATCACGGCGGTCAGGAGCCACTCGAGCAGCGCGTGGCGGTGGAAGATCGCGTCGGCCGCGGCCCGACCCGCGTCGGTGAGGGCGAGCTCGGGCCGGCCGTCCGGCTCGTGCTGGCAGACGAGCGAATCCGCGGTCAGCCTGCGGATCATCTCGGACGCCGCCTGTGTCGAGACGCCGAGCCGCCGCCCGACGTGGGAGACCGTCAGCCGCTCCCCGGGCGCGGTCTCCATCACCCGGAGGGCGAGGAGGTACTCCTGGGCCGCGCTCGAGAGGTCGCCCCCGGTCCGACGGTGCGCCACGACCTCATCCTACGCGACGGCCGAACGCCGAACGGGTGGGCTGCCCGCTGACGACCTGGACCACGACCCCCACGAGCCAGGCGGCCGCGAGAAGTGCCACGAGCAGGATCGAGGCGGTGGCCGGGTCGCGGGCGCCGCCGATCGCGGACAGGAAGACGGCCACCGGGATCGAGGCGGCCAGGAGCCCGATCGAGCCAGCCGCGGCGACGCGTGCCAACCGCGGCAGGGCGAGGAGGACGGCGACCACCGCGAGCTGGACGAGCCAGGTTGCCGCTCCGAACGTGCCGACCGTGTCGGCGCCGCACGCGGCGGCGAAGCGGCCGCAGCCGCTCAGCTCACCGACGAGGGCGACGATCGCGAGCCCGATCGGCGGCCATCCGACGAGCGCGAGCACGACGCGACCTCCGGGCGCGAGCCCGGCCCCGCCGGCGAGCTCATCGGGCCCGGCAGCGGGCATCTCGGCGCGCGCAGCCGACCCGGCGCCGGCCGGAGGAACGCTTGGTCCGGTCCCGGCGGTGCCGTCGGCGAAGGCGTCGGCGCCCGGCGGCGGCATTGTCGGCGGCCGATCCGTCGGCGACCGAGCCGTGGTCGGCTCATCCGTCGTCGGTTCGCGTGTCGTCGGCTCGCCTGTCGGCTCATCCGTCGTCGGCTCGCCTGTCGGCTCATCCGTCGGCGGCTCGCCTGTCGGCGGCTCATCCGGGCGACCGCCGCGGCGGGCCCGCCGGGCGCGTGCGAGGTACTCAGGACCGTGCTTGCGCGGGTCCGCGTACTCCTTCGGGTTGATCGTCCAGTACGTGCCGCTCGAGGCGCCGTACCACGTGCCGCCCTCCCAGGTCGCCTCGAACGGCGCTCGCGCGTCGTCGTAGGAGGTCGAGCCGAGCGTCGCCTTGCGACCCGGCCGCCGTCGGCTCCGCTCACCGCCCGGAGCGGCGCCGGGCGGCGTTCGCGTCCACGACGCGCCTCCCCCCGCGGCATCGGTGCCCGGCCGAGCGCTGCCGGAGTCGCGGCGATCCGCCCCCTTGTCGGTTCGAGCGTCGCGACCGGCGGACTGACCGGCCGATCGGCGGCGATACGCCTCGCGGGTGGCCCTCGCCCTGGTCGGGTCTGCCTCCCATGCCGGGGTCTCCGACCGGGCGGGCCGTCGGGGCGGCGCCGCGCGTCCGTGCACGAGCGACTCGTACGCCGCCTGGATCGCGAGGAACCGCGGCAGCGCGCGCTCCCCGGCCGAATCGGGGTGGTATTGCTTGACGAGCAGCCGATACGCCCGCTTCACCTCGGCGAGCGAAGCGCCGCGCGCGAGCCCGAGGACTCGATACGGATCGCCCTCGAAGCTCATGCCCGAATCATGCGTCGGCGCCGGTTCTGACGCCGCCGACGGCGCCCGGAGCCCGGGGCCGAGCGGGCGAAGACCTCAGACGAGCTCGCCGACCGGCGCCAGCTCGAACGCCGGGATCGCCTGAGCCGCGACCCGACCGTGGGAATCGAGGGTCTGCGGTCGGTGGTAGCGCCCGAGCTCGCGGATCGTTCGGTCGTCAAGCGCGTTCGTCTGCGCGAGGGTCTCGATCGCGACCGCGCGTCCCGCTCGATCCGCGCCGTCCCCGTCGACGATCTTCACGGCGATCCCGGCCGGCGGCCGATCTCGCTCCTCCACGACGCCGATCGCGCGGAGTGCCTCCGCGCCGCTCTTGCTCACCAGCCGCCCGGACGCCGCGCGCATGAGGACCGTGTCGAGCCGGTCGCGCGTGCCGCCGACGAGCTCCGGGTGGGCCATCATCGCGTCCCGGATCGTCGTGAGCGCCGGCGCGAGCGACGCACGCGGATCGGACGCGGCGATCGCCTTCGGCGACCCGAGGAGCGCGTAGGCCGTCGCCACCGAGCGGAGCGGGAACGCGTAGGTCAGGATCCCGCAGTTGTCGATCGCGGTCACCAGGCGTTCGGCCGGTGTCTCGAAGACACGGGCGACGGCGGCGCTGAACGCCCGCATCGCGGGGTGCTCGGCTTCCCAGTAGCCGTCGAGCGGCCAGTCGCCGAGCCGGGCGAGGAGGAGGAGCCCGGTGTGGTTGCCCGAGCAGTTGTGACGGATCGGCCCCGGTCGTTCCCCGTCGCGGGCGAGACGGGCAGCCGTGAGCGCGTCGAGCGGCGCGTGCTCGACGCCACACGCAAGGGCCGACTGGCTGATCCGGGCTCGCCGGAGGACGTCCTGGAGCGTTCGAACGTGAAGGTCCTCGCCCGAGTGCGAGGACGCCATGACCGCCACCTCGGCCGGCGTGAGATCGAAGGCCTCGATCCCGCCCGCCTCCACGAGCGCGACGAGGCCGAGCGGCTTGACCGTCGAGCGGAGTGTCACCACCGCCTCGACGTCGCCGATCGAGCGTATGACTCGGCCGGCGGGATCGACCTCGACGACGTGACCACGATGCTCCGCCTCGACGATGTCGCCCCGCATGACCCGAACGAGGACGGGGGGCGGAACGGCGCGACGTTGCCGTCCGTTGCCGGCCGCCGGGCGCGGGCCCGCCGCGACGGATCGGGAGGACGCCGCCGCGGATCGTCGCTGCGCGCGCTCGGCCAAGGGGCTCACCTCGTGCTCGCCGCCGCGGGGATGCTCCGCTGGCGCCCGGACCTCGCGTCGGGTCGCCTCGGGCCGTCGGGCGCGGCGCTGCTGCCGGAGGCCGAGGATAGCGCGGAGCCGGACGCCCGCGAGGCGGTCGTTTCGATCGTCTGGTCGGTGTACGATCCGCGCCGACTCACGCCCCTCCAACTCGAGGTCGCCCGTGCCCGACGGTCCGACACCCGCGGCTGCGGTCAGCTCAGCCCGCGCTTCGAGTGGTGCTCCCACCGGCGCTGCAGCGGGTCTGCCCGCCCGGCTCCACGTCTCGACGCACCCGCTCGTCGGTCACAAGCTGGCCGTCCTCAGGGACGTCGCGACCGAGCCGAAGAAGTTTCGCGAGGTCGTCCGGGAGCTGTCCTGGCTGCTCGGCTACGAGGCGCTCGCCGACGTTCGGCTCCGGCCGCTGACCGTTCACACGCCGCTCGAGGAGATGGAGGGCGTGGAGCTCGCGGACAGGATCGGCCTCGTGCCGATCCTGCGCGCCGGGCTGGGCATGGTCGACGCGATGCTCGAGCTCATGCCGACGGCCGAGGTCTGGCACCTCGGGCTCTTTCGCGACGAACGGACCCTCCGGCCGATCGAGTACTACAACAAGCTGCCCGACACGGCGACCGTCGACCTCTGCCTGATCCTCGACCCGATGCTGGCCACGGGCGGCTCGGCAACCGCCGCGATCGAGGTCCTCAAGCGCTGGGGCGCGAGCCGGATCAAGCTCCTCAACCTGATCGCAGCGCCCGAGGGCGTCGAGGCCGTGGCCTCCGCGCACCCCGACGTCGAGATGTACTGCGCGGCACTCGACCGCCAGCTCAACGAGAAGGGCTACATCCTGCCCGGGCTCGGGGACGCCGGCGACCGCCAGTTCGGGACGGGTCGCGCCGGCTGATTCCGCCTCCGGACCGGAGTCGGAGGCTCGTTGCCCCACTTCGCGGATCGAGCCAGACGAAGCCGAGCTCGTCGGGCGGAGACGGGAGCCCGGCGAGGGTTTCGGTCCAGGCTCGCGAGGCTCCGAACCGCGCACGGATCAGCTCAGGGTACGCGCGAACGATCGAGCGGTTGGCTGCCGTCGGCCGGACGAGCCAGCACGCGGCGATCCTCGTGGCGCCCAGCGCGACGGCGAGGTGGCCGGCTTCGGCCAGTTTCCGAT
>DASTSC010000050.1:0-1759 GCA_035760905.1 Candidatus Limnocylindrales bacterium
CGGGTTGTCGGCGACGAAGTCGTAGAGGCGCCGGGTTCCCATGACGAAGGCGGTCACGATCTTGTCCCGGTTGCGCTCCTTCCGGGTCCCGGTGACCACGCCCGCTTCGACGAGATCGACGACGCCGTCGGTGAACATCTCGGTGTGGATGCCGAGATCGCGCTTGTCGCGCAGGGCGAGGGCCGTCGCCGCCGGGATCGCGCCGATGCCGAGCTGGAGCGTCGCGCCGTCGGGCACGAGATCGGCGATGTACTCGCCGATCCGCCGTTCGACGTCGCCGATCGGCGGCGGCGGGACCTCGTACGGCGGGACGTCGACCTCGACGGCGAAGTCGATGTCGTTGACGTGAACGAAGCTCTCGCCGAGCGTCCGCGGCATCGCCCGGTTGAGTTGGACGATGACGGTCTTCGCGGCCCGGATGGCGGCATGCATCGCCTCGACCGACGTTCCGAGCGAGACGAAGCCGTGGCCATCTGGCGGGGTGGCGTTGACGAGCACCGCGTCGAGCGGCAGGGCGCCACGCTCGAAGAGGTGGGGGACCTCCGACAGGAAGACCGGCACGTAGTCCGCGCGACCCTCGGCGACGGCTCGCCTGGCATTCGGCCCGATGAACAGCGCCCGATGTCGGAAGTGGCCGGCCATCTCGGGCGCGAGGTGCGGCCCCGGACCCTCGACGTGGAGATGGACGATCCCGACGTCGGTCAGCTCGGACGCGCGCGCGACGAGGGCGTCGAGCAGGACCGACGGCGCGGCCGCCGCACAGTGCACGTAGACCTGCGCTCCCGAGCGGATCCCCGCGACCGCTTCTGCGGCACTGACGATCTTCATGCCACCATCCTCGACATCGGTCGCGAATCGTGCACCCTGCCGAAGCGGAGCCCGCCGGTGGGCCCTTCGGCCCTTGAGCGGCCCGTCGGGCGGGGTGCCTCATGGGCGGAATGGACGTGACGCCGGCGACGACCCCGCACGAACGCTCGATCGACGAGATCGCCGACGCTCTCGAGGTCGATCCCCGTGCCGGCCTCTCGACCGCCGAGGTCGAACGGCGACAGGCGAGCTTCGGCCCGAACGAGCTCGAGGCCGAGCGCGGGCCGGGACTGTGGCGGATCGTCCTCGGTGCGGCGACCGAGCCGTTCGTCCTCCTTCTCGTCGCGTCGGGGATCGGCGCGGTCCTCCTCGGCGAGGTCCGCGACGGGCTGCTGATCCTCGCCGGCGTCGTGCCGATCGTCGGGGCCGACGCGCTCACGGAGTATCGCGGCGAGCATGCCCTCGAGGCGCTCCGCGCCGCGTCCGCGCCCCACGCTCGCGTCCGCCGGGATGGCCACGCCGCCGACGTCCCGGCGACCGTCCTCGTGCCCGGCGACGTCGTCCTCCTGCGGACAGGCGACGTCGTCCCGGCCGACCTCCGGGTCGCCCGTGCGGACCGGCTGCTCCTCGACCGCAGCGTCCTCACCGGGGAGTCCGTCCCGGAGCTGGCGACGGTCGAGCCCGATCCACCGGACACGCCCCTCGTCGACCGCCGCTCGATCGCGTACTCGGGGACGAGCGTCGTCGGCGGCCGCGGCGAGGGGATCGTCGTCGCGACCGGCGGCGCGACCGAGGTCGGGCGGGTCGCCGGCGGGATCGGCGGCCGGGACCGCGGTCGGAGCCCCCTCGAGCACGAGCTCGATCGCCTCGTCCGGATCCTCCTCGTCGTCGCGATCGGGCTGATCGTCATCACGTCGGGCCTCGGCTTCGTCCGCGGCAACTCGATCGGGGC
>DASTSC010000051.1:0-4223 GCA_035760905.1 Candidatus Limnocylindrales bacterium
ACGATCGTGTGGCGGGCCGTGACGAGTGACGGATCGGAGCGGAGAACCGCGTCTGCCTGCGGCGAGTCAGCTTCGTCGATGTACCGCTTGAGCAGCGCGCTCGCGTCCACGTAGAGGCTCACTCGCCTCGATCCTCGCGAAGCGCCTCGACGATGCTCCTCGCCGACTTCCACCGTTCGACGGGCCTCAGCGGCGTCGAACCCGGCGCCTGCGTGATCCAGCCCTCGCGGACACCGGCCTCGATTCGTTGACGATCCGGTACGGGGCCGAGGAGGGCCTTCGGGCGGCCACGCTCGGTGACGCGAACGACCTCGCCGCGCTCGGCCCGGTCGAGGTACTCCGAGAGATGCTCCTTGAGCTGTCGAACGCCCACGTCGGCCATGTGACCACATTATCACCGTAATGTGCCCACGTCTTGCTGAGCCTGGCGCCGTCAGCCGGCGGCGAGGAGGCTGAGCCGCCGAAGGCGTTCGGACGGCACCGATCCTTCCGTTCCGCGACCGCTCGTCAGCTCCGCGCCTGCACCTTCGCCCAGGTGTCCTTCAGGGTGAGCGCTCGGTTGAAGACGAGCGCGTCGGGGCGCGAATCGGGGTCCGGCGTGAAGTAGCCGAGGCGCTCGAACTGGACCGTCTCGCCGACGGGCGTGTCGGCCAGCGCGGGCTCGACCATCGCCCCCCGAACGATCGTCTCGGACCCGGGGTTGAGGTCGGCGAAGAGGTCGCCGTCCGCGCCCGGGTCGGGCCGGCTGAAGAGGTGGTCGTAGAGGCGGACCTCGGCGGGCATGGCGGTGGCCGCCGCCACCCAGTGGAGCGTGGCCTTCGGCCGGCGTCCGTCGGGTGCGTCGCCGCCCCGCGTCGCGGGGTCGTACGTCGCCCGCAGCTCGACGACGTTCCCGGCCTCGTCCTTCGCGACGTCCGTGCAGGTGATGAAGTAGGCGTTCCGCAGCCGGACCTCGCGCCCGGGGGCGAGGCGGAAGAACTTCGGCGCCGGCTCCTCCATGAAGTCGTCGCGCTCGATCCACAGCTCCCGTCCGAAGGCGACCGGGCGCGTCCCGGCCGACGCGTCCTCCGGGTTGTTGACGACCTCGACCGTTTCGGTCTCACCCTCCGGGTAGTTCTCGATGACGACCCTGAGCGGGTCGAGGACGCCGAACCGGCGCTGGGCGGTCCGGTTGAGGACCTGGCGGACGGCGTACTCGAGCTGGCCGTACTCGATGACGGAGTCAGTCTTCGAAACGCCGATCATCTCGGTGAAGTCCCGGATCCCCTCTGCCGGGAACCCGCGCCGCCGCAGCCCCGAGATCGTCGGCATCCGCGGGTCGTCCCAGCCCCGGACGTGGCCCTCGGTGACGAGTCGCAGCAGGACCCGCTTCGAGAGCACGGTGTGGGTGAGGTTGAGCCGGGCGAACTCGACCTGCTGCGGCCGCGACGGCGTGGGCAGGTGCACGATGAGCCAGTCGTAGAGCGGGCGGTGGATCTCGAACTCGAGCGTGCAGAGCGAGTGGGTGACGGCCTCGATCGCATCCGACTGGCCGTGGGCCATGTCGTAGGTCGGGTAGATGCACCAGGCGTCGCCGGTCCGCGGGTGGCTCGCGTGGACGATCCGGTAGAGGACGGGGTCCCGAAGGTTCACGTTCGGGCTGGCCATGTCGATCTTCGCCCGGAGGACGCGCGCTCCGTTCGGGTACTCGCCGGCCCGCATCCGCTCGAACAGGTCGAGGTTCTCCTCGACCGATCGCTCCCGCCAGGGCGAGTTCGTCCCGGGCTCGGTCAGCGTGCCCCGGGTCTCACGGATCTCGTCGGCGCTCTGGTCGTCGACGTAGGCGAGGCCCTGGCGGACCAGGTCCCGGGCCCATTCGTAGAGCTGCTCGAAGTAGTCCGACGCGAAGCGGGCCGGCCCGTCCCAGTCGAAGCCGAGCCAGCGGACGTCGCGCTCGATCGCGTCGATGTACTCCTGCTCCTCCTTGGCCGGGTTCGTGTCGTCGAAGCGCAGGTTGCAGCGGCCGCCGAACTCGGCCGCGATACCGAAGTTGAGGCAGATCGACTTCGCGTGGCCGATGTGGAGGTAGCCGTTCGGCTCGGGCGGAAAGCGGGTGACCGGAGCGGCCACACGGCCGGCGGCGACATCCGCGGCGACGCGCTCGCGGATGAAGTCACGACGCGGCGCGTCGTCCGGAATCGCACCCGGACGGCTGTCGGGAACCAGGGAAGCCACGATCAGAGGATATGGCCTCGCTCAGCCCACGAGCTCCCTGACCAGGCTGCGGGCGAGCCAGGCCTCGAACTGGTCGGCGGTCCAGCCGGCCTCGAGCACGAGCGTCCGAAACGCCTCGGCGAGGGTCGTCGCGACGATGATGTCGACCGCCCGTTTGACGGACAACCCGTCCCGCAGGTCGGCGCGTGCGGATCGGACCAGCCTCGTGTATCCGGTACGGCGGCCGTCGAGGGTCATTCGCCAGACCCGGCCCGCTTCCGGGTCGACCCGGGCCGCCTCCTGGTATGCGGCGATGACGTCGTGCCCGAGCTCGAACTGACGTCGCGTCCAGCGCGCGGCGAGCCGCAGGCGATCGGCGAGGCGCGGCAGCTCCATCGCCTCCGCAAAGGACTCGGCGACGTCGGCGTCACGGATCCACGCGGCCCGGATCTCCTCGAGGATCGCCCGCTTGTTGCCGAACGAGGAGTAGATCGTCTGCACCGGAATGCCCGACTCGCGCGAGATCGCCTCGATCGTCGTGGCCGTGTAGCCCCGCGCCGCGAACAGGCCGCGCGCCGCTGCCATGACCGCCTCGCGGGTCGCCCAGGCTTGGCGTTCGCGGTGGGAGAGCGTCTTGACGTCCACCATGTCAGAGTACGACTATTATGGTCATAGTGACACTATGAGGAGACGCGCCGAACATGTTCGAGATGGCGGTCGATCTGGTCGTCGATTGCACCCCGGGTGAGGCGTTCGAGCACATCGCGGTCGGCTTCTTCGAGCATCACCGACTCTGGGATCCGTCGGTGACGTCGATGGAGAGGACGTCGCTCGGCCCGATCGGGGTAGGTACGACCGGCATCGAGGGTCGCCGGTTCGGACCCTGGTCCGTCGCGAGCTCCTTCGAGGTCACCGAATTCGAGCCGGACCGCCGGTTCGGGTTCCGGACGACGACTGGTTCCATGATCGAGGAGGGCGACTGGGCGATCGCGCCCCATGAGTCGGGATCCGCCGTCCACGTCCACTTCCGGCTGCGCCCCCAAGCGCGCCCGCTCCGCTTGATCGCCCCCTTCCTGACACCGCTGTTCAGGAGCAGCGCGCGGCGGAACACGGAGCGGCTCCGGGCGGCCCTCGACTCGCTCGGCGGTCGCGCCCTCGGCGTCGCGGTCTCGTAGGTGCTCATCCTCCTGTTTGCCCACGTCGCGCTGATGTTCGCGGCTGTGGCGCTCACGACCGGCACGCTCGCCCTCCTGGTCATCGCCCACCAGGCACGTCGGCTCGAGGTCGTCGGGCCGGCGATCGCGTCGCTGCCGCTCGCCCGGATCTCGCCGCCGCTGTTCGTTCTCGGCGGCCTCGCGGGCGTCGCCACGGCGTGGGCGTTCGGCTACTCGCTGCTGTCACCGTGGCTCGTGCTCGCATACGTCGGCTTCGCCGCCGGCGTCGTCTTCGCTGTGGTGGTGACGTCGGGGCGGATGGAGCGTCTCGCTCGAGGCGACGACGTCGTCGCGGTTGGCCGCGGTCTCCGGATCGACCTCGCCGTGAACGTGGCCCTCTTCGCGCTGCTCATCGCCGACATGGTCTTCAAGCCGTTCGGCTGACGGGCGAGGGAGTTGGCTGGCGCGCCAGGATTCGAACCTGGAACCCCCTGATCCAGAGTCAGGTGCTCTACCGTTGAGCCACGCGCCAGCGGCCGCCCGGCATTCTACCGCGGCCGACGCGCGAATCAGCCGAACCAGACGCGGTCAGACGAGGTCGAGCACGGCCTCGGCGGTCAGGCCGCCGTCGTCGACGATCGTGAAGCCCACCGACTCGGCCGTCCGGCGCATTCCCGCGTTCGACGCGAGCATGTCCGCGCCGATCCGCTCGAGACCCTCGTCCCGGGCAATGCCCACGAGGCGGCGAAGCAGCTCGGCGCCGAGCCCGCGCCGCTGCCAGCGGTCCGCCACCAGGATCGCGAACTCGGCGGTCGGGCGAGCGTGGGCCTTCGAGAGCCTCGCGATCGCCGCGATGCGCGGTCCACCGTCGCCCTC
>DASTSC010000052.1:0-49546 GCA_035760905.1 Candidatus Limnocylindrales bacterium
CGACGCTCCGGGTTGAGGTTCGCCGACGCCGGCAGCCCGAGCGAGCCCTGGAGCGCTCCGCCGAGGTCGGTCAGGATGTCGCCGAAGAGGTTGCTGCCGACGACGACGTCGAGCGACTCGGGCGCGGTCACGAACCGGGCCGCCAGGGCGTCGACATGGTACGGCGTGACCTCGACGTCCGGGTAGTCGCGGCCGACCTCGGCCACGATCTCGTCCCACATGACCGCCGTGTACTGAAGGGCATTCGACTTCGTCGCGCTCGCGAGGCGGCGTCTCCGCTCGCGGGCCCGCTCGAAGGCGTAGCGGGCGATCCGCTCGACGCCCCGCCGGGTGAAGAGCGACGTCTGGACGGCCGACTCCTCTGGCTGCCCGACGTGGAACCGCCCGCCGAGCCCCGAGTACTCGCCCTCGGTGTTCTCGCGGATGCAGAGGATGTCGACCTCGGCCGGGACCTTGTCCCGCAGCGGGCTCGGGATCCCGTCGAGGACCTGGACCGGTCGGAGGTTCACGTACTCGTCGAAACCCTGGCGGATCGGCAGGAGCAGGCCCCAGAGCGAGACGTGGTCCGGCACGCCCGGGAAGCCGACCGCGCCGAGGTAGATCGCGTCGCTGTCGGCGAGCTGCGACAGCCCGTCCTCGGGCATCATCCGGCCGGTCCGCAGGTAGTGCTCGCACGACCACGGGAAGTCGCGCGTCTCGATCGAGAACGATCCGGTCACCTCGCCGACGCGCCTCAGGACGCGGAGGCCTTCCGGGACCACCTCGCGCCCGACCCCGTCACCGGGGATCACCGCGAGCGTGAGCGTCGTCACGCGATCGAGTCGACGGCGTCGAGGACGGGGAACCGGCGGAGGTAGCGGCCGTGGCCGGGCGAGCCGACGAGCTTCCCGTCCCGGAAGAGGACCTCGCCGCGGACGGCGACGTCGGTCACCGCACCGCGGAGCCGGCGGCCCTCGTAGACGCTGAAGTCCGAGTGGCTCAGGTTGTCGGCGGCCCGGACGGTCCACTCGCGGTCGAGGTCGACGATC
Organism: Candidatus Limnocylindrales bacterium; assembly: GCA_035760905.1. Taxonomy (GTDB): domain Bacteria; phylum Chloroflexota; class Limnocylindria; order Limnocylindrales; family CSP1-4; genus DASSHA01. The sequence continues at coordinate 1,029 of DASTSC010000052.1, forward strand.
GCGAAGTCGGCGTCGGCGCCCGGCTGGAGCGTCCCCTTGCGGGGATAGAGGTTGAACAGGCGGGCCGTGTTGTACGAGCCCATCTCGGCGACCTGGCGGATCGTCATCCGGCCGCCGTTGACGCCCTCCGAGAGGAAGATCGGCAGGATCATCCCGGTCCCGCCGAAGGCCGGCCGCGTCGTCCAGATCGAGCCCGGGCTCTTCTCGGCGAGGGTGTAGGCGATGTGGTCGGAGCCGAACGAGGTGAGCAGGCCCTCGGCGATCCCCCACCAGACGCGCGGCACGTCCTCGGTCGTACGGACCGGCGGCATGACCTTCGCCAGCGGCCCGGCGTCGCTCTCGGTCGTGAGCGCGACGTACTGGGGGCAGACCTCGGCGCCGTAGTTCGTTCCCCTGGCGCGAACGTCGACGAGCGCCTCGACCGCCTCGCGCGAGCCGATGTGGGGGAAATAGACCGGCACCCCGAACCGCCGCGAGAGGTAGGCGACGGTCGCGATCGCGATCGCCTCCGACGCGCCCGGGCGGGCCGCGCTCCACGCGGGCAGGCCCTCGAGGCCCTGGTCGCGGACCCGGGAGGCCTCGGTCATGACGATTTCGGCGTCCTCGGAGTGGACGTTGATCCGGACCTTGACCGGCAGCGCAGAGGCAGTCCGGAAGACGTTCCAGAGGTGGCCGTCGGTGAAGTCGACGTCGCCCGTGTCGAGCTCGTCCGGCGCGTCGGCGAGGAGGTCGAGCAGGAGGTTCTTGCCGAACGGGCCCTTGAGGTTCATGTAGAGCTTGAACGAGGTCACGCCGAGGTCGCGCACGTAGCGGTCGATCTCGCCGACCTGCTCGGCGGTGAACAGCGCGAGGTGATGAGCGAAGTCCTGGTAGTGCCGTCGCGCCCCGAGCTCCACCTGTGCCGGCAGCGTTCCGAGGTACGACTCGGTCCGCCGGAAGTACCGGACGATCGTCGTCACCCCGCCGCTCAGGGCGAAGGCCGATTCGGCCTGGAGCCGCTCGCCGAGCGGCGGCAGGAGGCCCGAATGGACGTGGGGGTCGATGAGGCCCGGCAGGACGAACCGCCCGCCGGCGTCGAGGACCTCGGCCCCGCCGGTCGGACCCGCCTCCTGGCGGATCGCCGCGACCCGCCCGTCGCGGACGACGAGCGTGCCGGGAACGACGCCCGTCTCCGGCAGGACGATCCGGGCGTTCGTGACGTCGAGCGACGCGGCCATCAGGCGGCGACCGACGGGACCGCGGCGAGCGGCGCGATGACGTCGTCGAGCGAGGGCTGATCCTCGAGCGCGAGCACGCGCTCGGCGACCTCTCGCCCGGCCGCCTCGTCGACGCCGCCCCAGTCGAGGCAGCCGAGGAACTTGTCGACCAGCTCGGCGTCCTTCATCGGGTTCGCCGGGCTGCCCTTGCCGAACTCGGCTCGCGTCGAGAGGACGCGACCGTCGACGAGCTCGACGTCGATGAGCGAGGTCATCTCGCGGAAGCCGCCCTCGTCGGCGGCGGGATCCGCCTCGAAGGCCACCCGCTCGATGAGCTCCTTTACGTCCGGCCGGTTGACGACCTCGTCGGTGAACTCGGCCAGGCCGGCCTTGCGCTCGAGGAGCAGGATCACCATGCAGAACTCCATGCTGAACTTCGCCTCGAGCTCGTTCGTCGGGCGGTGGTGGATGAGGGCGTTCGGCATGTGCCGGTTCGTCCCGACGCGGACGCGCCGGACGTCGCCGGGGCGGAGGTCGTTGGCGAGGACGAGGTCGAGGAAGGCGCCCATCGCCGGATGGGTGAGCGACCCGGACGGGTGGGGCTTGATCGAGATCCCGGGCTCGGCGAACGTCCACGGCGCGCCGAGACGGCCCTCGATCACCGTCCGGTCGAAGCCGCCGCCGGCGGCGTGGAAGAAGCCGCGCCGGGCCTCGAGGATGTTCGTCGCGGCGGTGAATCCGGCCGCGGCGAGGCTCGCCGAGACGACGCCGTTCTCGGCGGCACGGCCGGCGTGGAGCGGCTTCGTCATCGTCCCGAAGTTCTCGCGCAGCCCCGCCGCGGTGGACGCGGCGATCCCGAGCGCGATCGCGGTCGACTCCGTGTCGAGGCCCAGGACCCGGGCGGCACCGGCGCCCGCCCCGATCGAGCCCATCGTGGCCGTCGAGTGGAAGCCGTCGTTGTAGTGGCGGGGGTCGATCGCCTCGGCGACCTTCGTCTCGACCTCGACGCCGAGCGTGTACGCGAGGAGGACGTCGCTCCCGGACGAGCCGCGACGCTCGGCGAGGGCGAGGACCGCCGGGAGCGCGGGCGCGGTCGGGTGGGTGAGAAGCCCGTAGACCCGATCGGGACCGACGGCGAGCTGGGTGTCGTCGTAGTCGTCGGCATGGATCGCGAGCCCGTTGAGAAAGGCGGCGAATCGGGCCGGCAATCGGTCGCCGATCCCGAGCGCCGTCGATTCGGGGCTGAGCGCGCCGTACGAGCCGACCTCGGCCCGGGCGATCGCCGCGGCGCGGCTGCGGGCGCCCGCGACCGCCAGCCCGAGGCCGTCGAGGATCGAGCGCTTCGCCAGCTCTCGAACGGCGGACGGCACGTCGCCGAGCCCGGCGCACGCGACGAACTCGGCGACCTCGCGGGTCAGTGCCACGACTACTCCTTCCCGTCGACGGGGAATGCGGCGGCGCGGGCCTCGCCGACCTGGCGGACGAGGGCCTGGCGAGCGTCGTCGATGTGGGCGCGCATCGCCCGGTCGGCGCCGTCCGGGTCGCGCCCCTGGATCGCCTCGAAGATCGCGGCGTGTCCGGCGGCCGAGATCGCCGCCCGGCCCGGGACCCGCAGGGTGATGTTGCGGAAATGGCTCACCTGGGCGTAGATCTGCTCGAGCAGGACGAGCAGCCGGGGGCTCCGGGCGCCGACGTGGATCGCGTGGTGGAACCGATCGGCCTGGACGACGGAGACAGGCTCACGGGGCAGCGCAGCGGCGTTCGCCGCGGCCGCCTGCTGCTGGGCGAGGATGCGCCCGAGGTCGCGGATGTCGGCATCGGTCATTCGCTCCGCGGCGAGCGCCGCGGCGGTCGCCTCGAGGGCGCCGCGAATGCGGTAGACGTCCTCGATCTCCTCCGCGGGGATCGTCGCGACGTAGATCCCGTAGTGCGGCCGAACTTCGAGGAGCCCGTCCTGCTGCAGCCTGCGGACCGCCTCGCGGACTGGATTGCGGCTCACACCGAGCGCCTGGGCCACCGCCGCCTCGTAGATCCGTTCGCCCGGGAGGTAGTCGCCCTCCAGCAGCGCCGATCGGAGGGACTGGTAGGTCCGCTCCTGGAGCGAGAGCTGGTCAGTGAGCGGAGCGAGCCGGGTCGTCATCAGCGTATGATGTATACACTATCCACGATGGTAGGGTCGCTCGTTCGCGGTCGTCAACTGATTGATTGTCCACGACGTGCCCGCTGAGCGCAGGGCCCGCGTCGTCCTCCTCGCCACCGGCGGAACGGTCTCGACGACCACCGGCGCGGACGGGCGGACGCAGCCGACGCTCTCCGGTCGAGGCCTGGCCGACCTCCTCGCCGAGGTCGGCGTCGACCTCCTCCCCCGGGAGCTCGGCCGGGCGCCGAGCTGGGCCCTCGACCCGGTCGAGCTGATGGCCGTGGCGCTCGCGGCGCGCGACGCGGCCCGCGAGGCCGACGTCGACGGCGTCGTGGTCAGCCACGGCACGACGACCCTCGAGTACAGCGCGTTCCTGGCCGACCTCGTCCTCGACGTTCCGACGCCCGTCGTCCTGACGGGCGCGATGCGCCGCGCCGACGAGCCCGACGCGGACGGCCCGTCGAACCTCCGCGACGCCGTCACCGTCGCGGCCGCGGAGGCGGCCCGCGGCCGGGGCGCGCTCGTCGTCTTCCACGGCAGGGTGATCGCCGCGGACCGGGCGTGGAAGGCGAGGCGGACCGCCCCCGATGCGTTCGTCGACCTCGGCGGCGACCTCGGGCGGGTCAGCGGCGACAGCGTCGAGATCGGGTCGCGGGATAGACCGTGGCGACCGTTCGACGGTCGGATCGACTCCGCGGTCAGGCTCGTGAAAGCCGTCCCGGGCGACGACGGCGCGCTCCTCGATGCCGCCGCCGCGACCGCCCACGGACTCGTCGTGGAGGCCCTGCCGGGCGCCGGCGGGATCGCCCCGACGATGCTTGCCGTGCTCCGCCAGGTCGCCGATCGCCTGCCGGTCGTCGTCGCGTCTCGCGCGCCATACGGTCGATTGCCCGATGACCCGACCGGCGGCACGGGCGAGCCACTGCGCGGCCTCGGGCTCCTGTCCGCCGGGCGGCTGACCGCCGAGCAGGCCTGGCTGCTGCTGATGGCGGCGCTCGGCGAGGGCCTGGAGGCTGACGCGCTGCGGAGCCGATTCCGGGAGGTCGCGGCCGTCGAGGCCGCCAGCCCCGACGAGAGCAACCAGCGGAGGTGAGATGAACGAGGCGTTCGAATCCCGCGCGGCCCGGGCCGGTCGCGTCCTGGTGGGCCGGCTCCATCCCGGGGCGGACCTCATCGCCGGCCTCGAGAGTGCCTGCGACGCGCACGGCGTCCGATTCGCCGCGGTGGTCGCCTGCTACGGCAGCCTCTCGTCGGCCGGCTTCAAGTTCCTCCAGCTGCCCGCGGGCGAATCGCGACCGCGGCTCGTCGGCCACCGGGTCGACGAGCGGGTCGAGTTCATGGGCGGCCAGGGGCTCGTCTGCGAGACGCCCGACGGGGCGCGCGAGACGCATCTCCACGGCTCGATCTCGGATGCCACCGGAGCGGTCGTCGGCGGCCACTTCGTCCCCGGTGAGAACCCGGTCTACAACAACATGGATTTCGTGCTCCAGGAGCTCCTCGACGTCCGGCTCGTGCGCAGCCACGACCCGGTCACCGACACCGTCGAGATGCGCGTCGAGCCGCTCTGACCGGCGAGCGGTCTGGCGCTGATCGGCGAACGGGTCGGAGCCGGCCAGGGTCGTTCGTCGGCCGGCCCGGTCGTTCGTGGGCCAGCCAGGGTCGTTCGTGGGGATATCCCACCACTGGGCCGGGAATCGACTGTCTGACCCCCGAGACCGCCGAACCGGAAGCTCGTTTGGGCTCGTTCGTGGGCCCTGAGCCACAAAGGGCGGGTGATTCTCGCCCTCGCCGACGGAATCCGTCCCAGTGGTGGAAATGGCCCACAAACCGGGGGCGGCTTCCCCGGCACGCGGTGCCATCGGCCGAACCCACGGCCGAACACCCACGCTCCTGACCCGGGCTCCTACCCACGACCCAGGGGGCCGCGGGCGAGCGATGCGGGACCCCGGCATTCCCCCACATCCGGACACCCGTCGAGGGTTGACACCGCCGCGTGTAACGTATACAGAATACAGGCCGCCGAACCGTCGTCGGCGCCGGTCCCCCGCGCTGCGCCGCCAGCCCGGCAGGCGGGGCGGGGACGGAGGAGGAGGCTAGGCTACATGCGCAGGAATCGGTCGTTCCTCGCCGCCCTGGCGGTCACCGCGAGCTTGGTGGCGGGCGCCTGCCAGGGCGCTGCGTCACCTGCCCCCAGCAGCGGCGGTGGTGGCGCCGCATCGGCGCCCGCGAGCGGCGGGAGCGGCAAGCAGTACACGATCGGGTTCGTCGTGCCGCTCATCTCGAACCCCTACTGGAAGCTCATGCAGGACTTCGCGGTGGGCGCCGCCGGCACCCTCGGCGTGAAGCTCCAGACAGCCCAGGCCGACAGCGACGAGAGCAAGGAGATCAGCATCGTCGAGGGCATGATCTCGGCGAAGGTCGACGGGCTCGTCGTGGGACCGGTCAGCGACAAGGTCGGCGCCACCGTCCTCAAGGACGCCGAGGCGGCCAACATCCCGGTCACGTTCATGCAGCGTCAGCCGGGCGTCGCGCCCGACCAGTACCAGGGCAAGTCGTACATCGGCTTCGTCGGCACGGACGACATCGGCGGCGGCAAGACCGAGGCCCAGATCCTCTACGACGGCGGCGCCCGCAACTGGGTCGCGATGACTGGCGCCCAGGGCAACTCGGTCGCCGAGGACCGCCTCAAGGCGGCCCAGGACTTCGTGACCGCCCACTCGGACGTGAAGCTCCTCCAGTCGCAGTACGGCAACGAGGCCCGCGACGCCGGCCAGAAGACCATGGAGAACTTCCTGTCCGCGTTCCCGGGTCCCGGATTCGACGCGGTCTACTCGTTCAACGACGAGGGCGCGCTCGGTGCCGTCCAGGCGCTCAAGAACGCGAACGCCCTCTCGAAGGTCAAGGTCGGCGCGATCGACGGGACCACCGACGCGATCAACGCGGTCGCCTCGGGTGACCTGGTGACCAGCGTCGGCGGCGGCTACGCCTGCGGGGCCTTCGCCCTCGTCGAGCTGTACGACTACCTCAACGGCCACGCGCCGAAGAACCGCGTCGTCAACATCCCGCTCCTCGCGGTGACGTCCGATAACGTCAAGGCGTACCAGGACCAGGTCCTCAACGGGATGTCCACGTACGACTTCAAGGCGGTCTCGACGACGTACAACCCCGAGGCGTCGACGGACAGCTACAAGATCACCCTCAAGTAGGCTCCTCCTCAACCGCCCGGAGCTCGTTTCCCCCGACGAGCTCCGGGCGCGCGTTTCGAGGCATATGACGACGGCCGTCGCTCCCTCGCCCGCTCCCCGAGCCGCCGATCGCGCCGAGCCGCTGCTGCGACTCTCCGGGGTCCGCAAGGAGTACCCGGGGACGCTCGCCGTCGACCTCGATCCCGACGTCCCGCTCGATTTCGCCGCCGGCACGATCCACGCCCTCGTCGGCGAGAACGGAGCCGGCAAGTCGACGCTCGTCGGCGTCATCTCGGGGACGACAGCGCCGAGCGCCGGAACGATGACCCTCGCCGGCCGGCCCTACGCCCCAGCCGACGTCGTCGAGGCCCGTCGCCTCGGCGTGGACATCGTCCTCCAGGAGCCCGGCCTCATCGACACGATGTCGGTCGAGGAAAACCTCCTGCTCGGCCGGGAAGGCGTCTACGCGCCACGCGTGCTCTTCTCGCCGGCCCACCGGCGGCGGCTCGCCGAGCGCGCCATGGACCTCCTCGGCCGGCGCAGCATCCAGCTCAATCGGCCGGCCGGCAGCCTCACCCTCGAGGACCAGAAGTTCGTCGAGCTCGCCCGGGCGCTCAGCCTCGATCCGCAGGTCCTCGTCATCGACGAGATGACGGCGAACCTCTCGGAGCAGGGCGTCCCGGAGCTGTTCTCGCTCCTGCGCTCGTTCGCCGATCGCGGCGGGCTCGTGATCTACATCTCACACTACCTCGAGGAGGTGTTCCGCCTCTGCGACCAGGTGACGGTCATGAAGGACGGCCGGATCGTCAGGACGATGCCGCCCGCCGACACCTCGGAGGACGAGCTGTCGGTCCTCATGGTCGGGCGGAGCATCCGGGCGACGATGTTCCGCGACGACGCCGTCGCCCGGACCGACGGGCCCGTCGTCCTCGAGGTGGACGGCCTCGCCGTGCCCGGCCGCTTCCGCGACGTCAGCTTCCAGCTCCACGCGGGCGAGGTGCTCGGCATCGCCGGTCTCATCGGCTGCGGCAGCGAGGCCCTCGCCCTGGCCCTCTTCGGCGACCTCCGGCCGTCCGCGGGTGCGATCCGGGTCGACGGTCGGCCGATCGGCTACGGCCAGCCGCGTGACGCGATCGCCGACGGGCTGGCGTTCGTGCCGAGCGACCGCGAACGCGAGGGGCTCATCCTCAACCTGAGCCTCGAGCGGAACATCGGCTTGCCGTCGGTCCGCTGGCTCCAGCGGTACGGTCTGATCGGGCGGCGGGTCGAGACGCGGATCGCCCGCGGCCTGATCGAGCGACTCGCGATCGTCGCCCGCGGGCCCGGCGACGTCCCGTACAGCCTGAGCGGCGGCAACCGCCAGAAGGTCGTCCTCGCCAAGTGGCTCGTCCGGCGCAACCGGGTGCTCATCCTCCACAACCCGACCCGCGGCGTGGACGTCGGCGGCAAGGCCGAGATCTACCAGCTCGTCCGCTCGCTCGCCGACGAGGGCGTGGCGATCCTGCTCGTGAGCGACGAGCTGCCCGAGCTGCTCGGCCTGTCGGACACCCTGCTCATCATGCGCAAGGGCACACTGAGCGGCCGGGTCTCGCGAGCCGAGCGTCCGACCGAGGAAACCGTCATCGGGTACATGCTGTGACGAACTCCGAGCCGCGCTCCGACGCCGCCCTCGAACGACGAGACCTCGCCGGCCCGGCCGGGCGGAGGCTGCGAATCGGTCGGCCGGAATCGGGCCGCCTGATCCCGGCCCGACTCGTCCCCTATCTCGCCCTGATCGTGGTGACGGTCTTCTTCACGATCACCGCCGGCACACGCTTCCTGAGCGTCGACAACGCGAGCTTCCTGCTCCAGCAGAGCGCGATCATCGCGATCCCGGCGTTCGGCGAGAGCCTCGTGATCATCGCCGGCAGCATCGACCTCTCGATCGGCTCGGTCGTCGCCCTGACCGGGATGGCCGGCGCACTCGTCGCCCAGGACTACGGGCCGATCGCCGGCATCGCGGTCGCGATCCTCGTCGGCGTCGCCGCCGGCCTCTTCAACGGGATCGGCTTCTCGATCCTGCGCGTGCCCTCGTTCATGGTCACGCTCGGGATGCTGTCGGTCGCGCGCGGCCTCACGATCATGATCTCGGCCTCGCAGCCGATCAACGTCGAGACCGACTTCCAGGTCATCGGCCGGATGCCCGGGATCCTCATCCTCTTCATCCTCTGCTTCGCCGGCGCGACGATCCTGCTCAACTACACGTCCTTCGGGCGGCAGGCCGTGGCGATCGGCGGCCAGGAGCGGGTCGCCCGGCTGTCGGGCGTGCCGATCACCCGCCTCAAGGTCCTCCTGTTCGTGTTCGCCGGCCTCATGGCCGGGATCGGCGGGGCTGCGCTCACCGCCCGCGTCGGCGCGGCGACGCCGACGTCGGCGACCGGCCTCGAGCTCGCCTGCATCACGGCGGTCGTGCTCGGCGGCACGCCCCTGACCGGCGGCATCGGGACGATGACGAACACCGTCGTCGGCGCCTTCATCATCTCGATCCTGCTCAACGGCATGGTCATCCTCGGCATCCCGTCCGAGGTCCAGCTCGTGGTCCAGGGCCTCGTCCTCGTCGGGGCGGTCTACCTGTCGCTCGAGCGGGTGAAGATCGGGATCATCAAGTAGCCGGCGGCGGCCCGGAGGAGGATGGCGATGCTCGACCACGCGCGGTTCCTGGCGATCACCATCGAGCAGGCGCGCGCGGCCGCGGCCGAGGACTGCACGCCGGTCGGGTCGGTGATCGTCGACGCGGACGGCGAGATCGTGAGCATCGACCGGAACCGGACCATCCCGCTCGGCGACCCGACGGCCCACGCGGAGGTGATGGCGATCCGGTCCGCCGGGCGACCGCTCCTGCCGGGCGGGAGCCCACGGTTCACGCTCTACTCGTCGGGCGAGCCGTGCCTCATGTGCCTCGGGCTCGTGCTGCTGTCCCCGATCAGGACCGTCGTCTGGGCGGCCGGCCCGATCGTCGTCGCCGGCAGCGCCTTCGACGCGGTCGCTCGCTCCGGCTTCAGCCGTGAGCGGGTCGAGAGCCTCGAGGTCATCCGCGAGCCGGTTCCGGAGGCGCGCGCGGAAAGCCGTCGAATCCTCTTCGACTTCTTCACGGCCCACGGCGACCACGCCCGTGCGGCGATCGTCCGCGACTGATCGCGGGGCAAGGCAGGAGGAGGCCGCGTGACGCGGTTACTGATCGAGCGCCTCGACCGGCTCGTCCCGATGACGGACGACGACCGCGAGCTCAGCGACGCCTTCGTGCTCGTCGACGACGGCGTCGTCCGGGAGGTCGGCAGCGGCGCCGCCACGGGGGCCGGAGAGGTCGATCAGGTGATCGACGGCCGCGGTCTCGTCGCCCTGCCGGGCCTCGTCAACACGCACCACCATTTCTTCCAGACGCTGACGCGGGCCCTGCCCGCGGCCCAGAACGTCCGCCTCCTCGACTGGGAGGCGACGAACTACCCGTACTGGGCGCGGCTCGACGAGGAGGCCGTCTTCGCGACGGCGCAGATCGCCGTCGCCGAGCTCCTGCTCTCGGGCTGCACGACGACCTCGGACCAGCTCTACGCGTTCCCGAAGCGCTCGACCGGCGCCGTCGCGATGCTCGGCGCGGAGATCGAGGCCGCCACCGGCCTCGGCATCAGGATCCAGCCGACCCGGGGCGCCGTCGACATCGGCCCCGACCAGGGCGGCAGCCGGGCGAAGGAGTTCATCGAGGAGACCGACGCGATCCTCGCCTCGATGGAGGAGGCCGTCGCCCGGTACCACGACCCCGCGCCGGGATCGATGGTCCGGATCGGGCTCGGCCCGAACGGCGTGACCGTCTGCACCGAGGCCCTCATGCGCGGCTGCGTCGAGCTGGCCGAGAAGCATGACCTCACCCTCCACACCCACGTCGCCGAGATCCCCGACGAGGCCGCGTACACGGCCGAGCATTTCGGGATGCGGCCGATCGAGCGGCTCGCCGAGTACGGCTGGATCGGCGATCGAACCTGGCTCGCCCACGCCGTCTACCTGAATGGCTCGGACATCGCGACCTGCGCCGCGGGCGGGACCGCCGTCGCCCACTGCCCCTCGTCGAACATGCGGCTCGCCTCGGGCGCGGCACCGGTGATGGACATGCTCGATGCCGGGATGATCGTGGCCCTCGGCGTCGACGGCAGCGCCTCGAACGATTCCGGGAATCTGCTCGCCGAGGCGCGGCAGGCGTTCCTCCTGTCCCGGGTGCGGGAGCTCGATCGGCTCATGACCGCGCGGCAGGCGCTGAGGATCGCCACCGCGGGCGGGGCCCGCGCGCTCCGGCGCGACGACATCGGCGTCGTCGAGGCCGGACGCCAGGCGGACATCGCGATGTTCCGTGTCGGTGACGTCCCGGCCGCGGGCTTCGAGCACGATCCGGTGGCCGCGCTCGTGCTCGCGTCGACGCCGCGGGCGCACCACGTGCTCGTCGCCGGCCGGTCCGTCGTCCGCGACGGGCAGCTCGTGAACGCGGACGAGGCGGCCCTCGCCGAAGGCCACCGCGCTGCGGTCCGCCGACTCGTCTCGTAGGCGACGACCGATGCGGGGCCGATCAGCCGGTTGCGGCGATCGGCTCCACGCCCGCGGCGACCTCCCGATCGGTCTCCGGCCGGGGAGCCCCGAGGGCGGCCGAGAGGGCGGCGGCCTGGGCGATGACGAGCCGCGTGAGTCGCTCCAGGGCGGGGGCGACGCGGCCCGACGGTCCGGCGACGCTGAGGGCGGCCACGACGTCGAGGGCGTGGTTCCGGACGGGCGCGGCGACACAGGTAACGCCGTTCTCGAACTCCTCGTCGTCGACGGCGAACCCGTTCGCCCGGATCGCGGCGAGCGCGGCCCGGAGGGCACGAGGAGTCGTGAGGGTATTCGTCGTCCGGCCCGCGAGGTCGCCCGCGAGAACGGCGTCGACCACCGCCTGTGGCGCGTGGGCGAGCAGGACCTTGCCGACGCCGGTCGCGTGGAGCGGGGCCGGCGACCCGAGCTCGGCGAACATCCGGACCGAGGCGTTGCTCGGGACCTGGGCGACGTATCGCGCCTGGCTCCCGTCGCGCACGGCGAGGTTCGTCGTCTCGCCCGAGGCACGCATCGTCTCCGTCATCAGCGGCCGTGCGCGGACGAGGAGGAGGCGATCCGACCCCGCCCGGCTCGCGAGCTCGAGGACCTTGAAGCCGAGCAGGTACCGGCCGGTGTCCGGGTCCTGGACGACGTAGTCGAGGCCGACGAGTGTTCCGAGCAGGCGGTGGCACGTGCTGAACCCGAGGCTCGCGCGGCGGGCGATCTCCGTGAGGCCGAGGCCGGACGGCTCGCGCGACAGGATGTCGAGGAGGGCCGCGCCACGCGCGAGCGCGCGCACGCGATCGGCTCCGTCGGTGTCGCGGCGCGGAGGGCGGCCCCCAGGTCCGATACCCGCCATCGGCTCGGACTCTAGCCGGAGGCCGGCGCGGGAGCAACGCGTCGCCCACGCCGCGAGAGGTCGTGTTTCCGTCTGGCGGAAGGCCTTTCTGATCCCGTTGACGGAGCGGTCCGCCGGCTCCTAGCATCACGACACCCGGAGGAGGGCGACGCAGTGAGCGGTCCGAGCGCGTGGTCGTGAAACGGCTGGGCATCCTCACGCCGTCCTCGAACACCGTCCTCGAGCCGGAGACCGCCCGGCTCGCCGCGCCCCTCGCCGCATCGCTGTCGGTCCATGTCGCCCGTTTCCGGGTCACCCGGATCGCGCCCGACGCCGGGAGCGACGAGCAGTTCGACCTCGCGCCGATGCTCGAGGCGGCTTCGCTCCTGGCCGACGCCCGCGTCGACACCCTCCTCTGGTCGGGCACGTCCGCGGCCTGGCTGGGTCTCGACGCAGACCGTGATCTCGTCGCGGCGATCGAGGGCGAGACCGGGATCCCGGCAACGACGTCGACGCTCGCCCTGCTCGACGCGTTCGCGGGCCTGGGTGTTCGGCGCTACGGGCTCGTCGTCCCCTACGTCGACGAGATCGCCGATGCGATCGTCCGGAACCTGGAGGCCGAGGGCTACGAGTGCACGGCCCGGACGGCCGAGTCGGTCACGACGAACTGGGCGTTTGCCGAGATCGGGCCGGCGACGATCGCCGAGCGGGCGCGGTCGATCGCGGCCTCGCGGCCCGACGCGATCGTTGTCCACTGCACGAACCTCCGCGGCGCGGCGATCGTCGAGGAGCTGGAGGACGAGCTCGGGATCCCCGTCCTCGACAGCGTCGTCGTCGGGCTGTGGGGCGCCCTCCGGCTGCTCCACCTCGGGGTGCCCTCCCGGGGCTTCGGGCGATTGGCGGGCGCCGGGCCGCGGGACGCGACCTCCCCACGCGATGCCGCGGCGGTGACGGCCCGTGGCTGAGCTCGCGTCGGTCATCCGGGCGACGGACGCGATCCTGCCCCACGGCCGGCAGCGGGTCGACATCGGGATCGGCGCCGACGGCACGATCGGAGCGCTCGCGGCGGCCGGCACCCTCGAGGGCCGGGAGGTCGTCGACGGCGATGGCCTCGTCGCGATCCCGGGCGGGATCGACCTCCACGTCCACCTCAACACGTTCTTCGGCGGGACGACGACGCGCGACGACTTCGCCTCGGGAACGGCTGCCGCGCTCCTCGGCGGCACGACGACGATCGCCCAGTTCGCGATCCCGCGGCCGGGCGAGACGACGATCGACGCGATCGAGCGGACGCGCGGCGAGGCGGGGGGTGCTGCCGTCGCCGACTACGTCGTCCACGGCAGCGCCGTGAAGGAGACGTTCGAGCGCTCGCTCGACCAGCTCGAGCGGCTCCCCGATCTCGGCATCCGGACGGTCAAGATCTTCACGGCATACACGGACGCGATCGGGCTCACGATCGGCGAGGTCCATCGGCTGCTCGCCGTCGCGGCCCGCGCCGGGATCGTCGTGTTCGTCCACGCGGAAACCGACAGCCTCGTCCGGGAGGGGATCGACGCGGCGGTCCACGACGTCGGCACGGGGCCGGTGGGCCACGCCAGGTCGCGGACACCGCTCGCGGAGACCGACGCGATCCGGACCGTCGCCGACCTCGCCCTCGACACCGGGGCGACGGCCTACTTCGTCCACGTCTCCTCCTCGTCGAGCGTCGCCACCCTCGCCGACCGCCGGTCTCGAGGTGAACACCTCCTCGCCGAGACGTGCCCGCACTACCTGTTCCTCGACGAGGCCGTCTACGAGCGCGACTTCGCCGAGCGCTGGATCTGCTCGCCGCCGATCCGCTCGGCCGACCACCGGGCCGCGCTCTGGGAGGGCCTCCGCGACGGCGTCATCGACGCGGTGTCGAGCGACCACAACTGCTTCGACACCGCGCAGAAGGCGGCCGGCGGCGGCGACTTCCGCGCCGTCCCGAACGGCCTGCCCGGCATCGAGCATCGGCTGCCGCTCCTCGTCGGCGCTGCGATCGACGGCCGGCTGCCCTGGTCGCGCGTCGTCGACGTCACCTCGGCGGGCGCCGCGCGGATCCTCGGGCTGTGGCCGCGCAAGGGCTCGATCTCGGTCGGCGCCGACGCCGACATCGTCCTCGTCGACCCTGCGGGCTCGACGCCCCTCGGCCCGGGCCACATGGCGACGGACTGGTCGCCCTACGACGGGCTCGAGGCGCCCGGGCGGATCGTCCGCGTCCTCCGGCGGGGCGAGACGGTGGCGGTCGACGGGACGCTCGGAGCGGCCCCGGGCTCCGGTCGATGGCTCCCGCTCGGCCCGGGCCTCGGCGATCGGGTGGTCGCGGCATGACGGCAGAGCCGCTCATCGAGCTGAAGGGCGTCCGGTTCACGCCGGACGGTGCCAGCCGCCCGGTCCTCGACGGCATCGACCTCGCGATCGGGCGCGGCGAGTGGGTCCTGGTCATGGGTCCGTCGGGCGGCGGCAAGACGACCCTCGCGCTCACCCTCAACGGCAGCGTGCCCCACCTCGTCACGGGGCAGTTCGAGGGCGAGGTCCGGGTCGACGGGAGGGTGACGACGAGCACGCCCGTCGCGGCGATGGCGACGACGATCGGCATGGTCTTCCAGGATCCCGACGGACAGATCGTCCACGAGACGGTCCGCGACGAGGTCTACTTCGGGCTCGAGAACCTCCGCCGGGACCGCTCGGACATCATGGTCGCGGCCGAGCGCGCCCTCCGCGAGGTCGACATGCTCGACCAGCGCGACGCGGAGGTGATGAGCCTCTCCGGCGGCCAGAAGCAGCGGATCAGCCTCGCCTCCGTGCTCGCCCTCGATCCCGAGATCATCGTCCTCGACGAGCCGACCGCGAACCTCGACCCGCAGGGCATGCGCGACGTGTTCGACGTGATCGGGCGGATCCGGCGCGAGCGCGACGTGACGATCGTGATGGTCGAGCATCACGTCGACGAGCTTGCCGACGTCGTCGACCGGCTCGTCGTCGTCGACGGCGGGCGGATCGTCCACGACGGCCCGCCCGCGCGCGTCTTCACCGCGGTCGCCCCGGTCGCCGAGCGCCGCGCCCTCTGGCTGCCGCAGGTCGCGGAGATCGTGCATGCGCTCGACGCGGCCGCGGACCCCGGGCGAAACGGGACGTCCGGCGACGCGCTGCTGCCGATGACGGTCGAGGCCTGCGTCGACGACCTCGATCGGCGCCTTCGCGCCGACCCGCGGCAGGTCGCTCGCGAGCTTCCCGAGCGCGGCCGGGCGACGGCGGGGGACGGGGACTCGGCCGCCGGCCCGCGCGCGGTCGACCCGATCCTCGAGGTGCGGAGCCTCGTCTACGGCTACGACCCGGCGAAGCCCGTCCTGCGCGGCGTCAGCCTGACCCTCGATCGCGGCGGGATCACCGCGATCTGCGGCCCGAACGGCTCCGGCAAGACGACGCTCGCGAAGTGCATCACCCGGATCAACCCGCCGGCCCCGGGCAGCATCTTCCTCGACGGCCAGGACGTCACCCGCCTGTCGCACGCCGACCTGAGCGCCGAGGTCGGCTACGTCTTCCAGAACCCCGATCACCAGTTCGTCGCCGACACCGTGTTCGACGAGCTCGCCTACAGCCTCCGGGTCCGCAAGCTCGAGGAGGACGAGATCCGCGAACGGGTCGAGCGGATGCTCGGGCTCATGGACCTCCGCGGGCGGGAGGAGGAGTCCCCGTTCGGGCTGTCGGTCGGCGAGCGCCGCCGGCTGAGCGTCGCGACGATGCTCATCCTCGGCCAGAAGCTGCTCGTCCTCGACGAGCCGACGATCGGCCAGGACCTCGCCCGGTCCGAGGCGCTCTTCGGGATCCTCGACGAGCTCACTCGCGAGCTCAACTCGACGATGGTCTTCATCACCCACGACATGCGGCTCGTCGCCGACTGGTGCCGGCGGACCGTGGTCATGGCCGACGGCGTGGTCGAGTACGACGGGCCGACGAGCGGCGCCTTCGTCGACGCCGACCTCCTCGCCCGGGCCCACCTCATTGCGCCGCCGGTCATCGACGTCTCGCGGGGCCTCCGGGCTCGCGGCCACGACGTGTCGTACGACGCGATCACGGTCACCGAGCTTCGCGCCTTCATCGACCGCCCCGTCGAGCCCGTCTCGGCCTAGGAGGACCGATGGCTCGCCAGATGTCGTTCGCCTATCGCGACACCCACTCCTGGCTCAACGCCCTCGACCCGGTCACGAAGTTCGTCGGCGTCGTCGCCTTCACGTTCATCGCCTTCGGCACCTACATCTGGTGGGCGCAGGTCGCGATCACGATCGCGGTCTTCCTCCTCGCCACCGTGGGCGGTCGGATCTCGCTCGGAGACATCTGGCGCGGGACCTGGTATTTCGCGATCGCCTCGATCGGCTTCTTCGTCGTCCAGAGCTGGTCGCTGCCGGGCGCCCAGCCGTGGTTCGTCTTCGCCGGCCACCAGTTCTACGCGGACACGATCAACTTCGCGTTCTCGCTCGCCGTCCGCATCTACATCATCTTCGTCCTCAGCCTCATCTTCGTCCGGACGACGAACCCACGCGACCTCGCCGTCGCGAGCGTCCAGGTCCTTCGGGTCCCGTACCGGATCGCCTACTCGCTCTTCGTCGCCCTCCGGATCATCCCGCTCATCGAGGACCAGTTCGCGACGGTCCGCGCGGCCCAGAGCGTCCGCGGCGTCGGCATGGACCCGGGGATCCGGGGCCGGATCCGGAACAGCGTCCGCTACGCGCTGCCCGTGCTCGTCGGAGTCATGCGCGAGGCGAACGTCATGGTCCTGTCGATGGAGAGCCGGGCCTTCGGGGCCTATCCGACGCGGACCTTCGTCGACGACGTCCGGATGGGCCGGCGCGGCGTCGTCATCAGCGTCGGCCTCGTCGTCGCGGTCGTCGTCTGGTACGTCCTCATCGGCCTCGGCGTGATCAACGCCGGGTTCCTCCACAACTACCAGTAGGGTCGACCATGCGATACGCCACCTTCAGCCCGAACGACGACGACGCCGGCGATCACGTCGGGGTGGTCCTCGAGGGCGACCGCGTCCTCGACCTGACGGCGGCGGCGGCCGACGAGCCGGGATTCGCCTCGATGGCCGACCTCGTGGCCGGCGGCGAGGAGGTCCGGCGGCGGGTCGAACGCGAGGTCGAGCGCGTCGAGACGCCTGGCCGGGTCGGACCGGCGGTCGTTCGCCCGCTCGCCGACGTCCGTCTTCGGGCGCCGTTCCCACGGCCCCGCAAGAACGTCTTCTGCGTCGGCATGAACTACCGCTCGCACGTCGAGGACAACGCCCGCGCGCTCGGCCTCCGGCCGGACGTCGGGAGCGTCCCGCTCTTCTTCTCGAAGCCGCCGACCGCCGTCGTCGGACCGGGCGACCCGATCCTGCTCGACGATCGCCTCACGGAGAAGCTCGACTACGAGGTCGAGCTCGGGATCGTCATCGGCCGCGGCGGGACGTGGATCGAGGAGGCGGACGCGCTCGATCACGTCTTCGGCTACACGATCGTGAACGACGTGAGCGCCCGCGACCTCCAGTGGCGGACGAGCCAGATGTTCTACGGCAAGGGCCTCGACTCGTACTGCCCGATGGGGCCGTGGATCGTCGACGCCGCGTCGGTCGCCCCGGACGGCCGGCCGCCCGAGCTCGAGATCAGCTGCCGGGTCGACGGCGAGCTCCGCCAGCGCGACTCGACCGCGGCGATGCTCTTCCCGGTCGCCCGGATCGTCGCCGAGCTCTCGAAGGGGATAACCCTCGAGCCCGGCGACGTCATCGCGACCGGCACGCCCGGTGGCTGCGGCTACCAGCTCGTCCCGCCGCGGTTCCTCGGCGTCGGCGAGGTCGTCGAGTGCGCGATCGAGGGGATCGGCTCGCTCGTCAACCCGGTCGCCGCCGCGGTTCCGGCGACGGCCGGCCTCGTCGCCGCGGGAGCGGACCGATGAGAGTCACGGTTCACCGCTTCGGGATGTCCAATCCGGCCGACGTCTCCGGCCTGCGGCGGCTCATCGACGCCGGCGAGCTCGATCCCCGCCACATCGTCGCCTCGATCGGGAAGACCGAGGGCAACGGTGGGGCGAACGATTTCACCCGCGCCCTCGCGACGATCAGCTTCGCCGGCGCGATCGCGGCGGCGACCGGCGAGCGGCCCGAGGACGTCACCGAGCGGGTCGCGCTCGTCTGGTCCGGCGGCTGCGAGGGCGTCCTCTCGCCGCACGCCACCGTGATCACCCGGGACGACTCGATCGATGCCGGCGAGGGCGGCGGTCTCGCGGTCAGCGTCCAGCGGACGCGCGCGTTCCGGCCCGAGGAGATCGGCACGCTCGCCGAGATCGACGAGGTCGCCGACGCCACGCGACGGGCGCTCGACGACCTGGCCGCCGCGCCGGACGAGGTCCATTACGTCCAGGTCAAGGGCCCACTCCTCACGCCGGCGGGGATCCGGGACGCGGCCGGGCGCGGGGCGACGGTCGTGACGACGGATCCGAACGCCTCGAAGGCGTACGCCCGGGGCGCCACGGCCCTCGGCGTGGCGGTCGCGCTCGGCGAGGTGGATCGCGGGTCGCTCGAGCAGGCGTCGATCACGAAGGCCCTCGATCGCTTCTCGACCGTGGCCTCGACGTCGGCGGGCGGCGAGCTCGTCGCCTGCGAGATCGTGCTCTTCGCGAACTCCCCGGCGGCCGCGCCGGGGCTGCGGATCGGGCACGCGGTCCTGCGCGACGTCATCGACGCCGAGGGCGTCCGCGAGGCCCTCCGGTCGGCCGGGCTTGACGTCGGCGCCGCGGCGGACGCCGAGCAGCGAGAGCGGATCGCGGCGGTGTTCGCGAAGGCGGAGGCGAGCCCGACCGGGGAGGTCCGCGGCCGGCGGACGACGATGCTCTCGGACGCCGACATCAACTACGAGCGCCACGCCCGGGCCGCCCTCGGGGCGGTCATCGCGAGCGTGACCGGTGATCCCGCCATCTTCGTGTCGGGGGGCACAGAGCACCAGTGCGCACCCGGCCAGGCGCCGATCGCGGCGATCGTCCGGGGGCGCTGACGGAGGGAGGTCGGCCATCGGGAAGAGCGGACGACTCGATCTCGGCGAGTAGCACGAACACGTCGTCCCCGCGGCGGAGCCGAGGGGACCGTACGGGAGGATCGTTCGATGGAATCAGTGGTCATGTACGCGGTGCTCATCGCGATCGCGCTCGGAGCCCTCTGGTGGAGCTACCGTCGCAACCAGGCCGTTGGCGGCCTCGGTCTGCCGGTCGGCTTCACCCTCCTCGAGATCGTGATCATCGCGGTCGTCGGCGTCGTGAACGGCATCCTCGGGACCCCGAACGCGGTCGTCGGACGGTTCCTCCAGACCTTCAGCGGCACCTACGGCTTCCTCCTCTTCAGCATGATCGCGGGCGGCTTCTACGTGTCTGCCTGCCTCGCCGGCTACATCGTCCGCAAGCCCGGCGCGGCGATGCTGTCGGAGGTGTTCAACGGGATCGCCCAGCTGCTCACCGGCAACCCGAACGGCGTCGTCGCCCTCCTCGCCGGCCTCCTGCAGGGTGCCGGCGCCGAGGTCGCGTTCGCCTTCTACGGCTATCGCAAGTGGACGCTCGGCGTCGTCGCGCTCTCGGGCGCCCTGTCGCCGATCCTCCAGCAGCTGCCCGAGGCCTACTACTTCGGCGTCGGACCGCTCGGCATCGGCTACAACCTGCTCAGCCTCGTGATCAGGATGGCCAGCGGCGCCGTCTACGCGGGCGTCATCGTCATCCCGCTCGCCCAGGCGCTCGCCCGCGCCGGCGTCCTGCGCGGCACCCGCCTCGACCGGGCGATCCGCGACCACCGCCCGTCGTGGGAGCCCGGCGCGAACGACCAGGCCGCGCCCCAGACCTCGCCCGCCTAGTCCCCGCCCCTTGAGCCGCGCGGCGGCCACCCGCCGCGCGGCTCCGATTGCCCATGGAGACGGTCATGGCCAGCACCGCGCGGCCGGTCGGCGTCGAGATCCGCGGCCCGGTCGCCCCCGAGCACGAGTGGGTCCTCGCGCGGGACGCGCTCGCGTTCCTGGCGGACCTCGAGCGTCGCTTCGGCCCCCGCCGCCGGGAGCTCCTCGCTGCCCGTGACGCCCGCGCGGCCCGCATCGCCGCCGGCGAGATGCCGGACTTCCGGGCGGACACGGCGGCGATCCGCGACGCCGACTGGCGAGTCGCGCCGACGCCCGCGGACCTCGCCGACCGGCGCGTCGAGATCACCGGCCCGGCCGAGCCGAAGATGATGATCAACGCCCTCAACTCCGGGGCGAGCGTCTTCATGGCCGATCTCGAGGACGCGCTCAGCCCGACGTGGCCGAACGTCGTCGGCGGCCAGGCCGCTCTCCACGCCGCCGTCCGCCGTGAGCTGACGTTCGAGACGCCGGAGAAGGCCTACCGGCTCGACGATTCGATCGCGACGCTGCTCGTCCGGCCGCGGGGCTGGCATCTCGACGAGCGGCATCTGCTGGTCGACGGCCGGCCGATGAGCGCGAGCCTCTTCGACGCCGGGCTCTACCTGTTCCACAACGCCGTCGAGCGCGTGGCCAGAGGGACGGGACCGTACTTCTACATCGCGAAGCTCGAGGCGGCCGAGGAGGCCGCGCTCTGGGACGACGTCTTCTCGTACGCCGAGGAACGGCTCGGCCTCGCCCATGGGACCACGAAGGCGACCGTCCTCATCGAGACGATCCTCGCCGCGTTCGAGATGGACGAGATCCTCCACGCCCTGCGCGACCACGCGGCGGGCCTCAACGCCGGCCGCTGGGACTACATCTTCAGCCTCATCAAGAAGTTCGCCGACCGGCCCGACATGGTCCTGCCCGACCGGGCCCAGGTGACCATGGGCGTCCCGTTCATGCGGGCCTACGCGCAGCTCCTCGTCCGGACCTGCCATCGCCGCGGCGCCCACGCGATCGGCGGGATGGCCGCGTTCATCCCGAACCGTCGCGACCCCGCGGTCACCGAGCAGGCCCTGGCGAAGGTGACCGAGGACAAGGAGCGCGAGGCCGGCGACGGCTTCGATGGGACCTGGGTCGCCCACCCCGACCTCGTGCCGGTCGCGAGGGCCGTCTTCGACCGCGTCCTCGGCGACCGCCCGAACCAGCTCGAGCGCCTCCGCGAGGACGTCGACGTCTCCGGAAGCGACCTGCTCGACGTCGGGATCGAGGGCGGCCGCGTGACCGAGGCCGGGGCCCGGACGAACGTCAACGTCGCCCTCCAGTACCTCGACTCGTGGCTCCGGGGCGTCGGCGCGGCCGCGATCTTCAACCTCATGGAGGACGCGGCCACGTGCGAGATCAGCCGGAGCCAGCTGTGGCAGTGGATCCGCCACGGCGTCCGTCTCGACGACGACCGGCCGATGAGCCGCGAGCTGTACGAGACGGTCCGCGACGAGGAGCTCGCTCGGCTCGGCGGGCGCGACACCGGCCGCCTCGGTGACGCTGCCGACGTCATCGACCGGATCGTCCTCGCCGATCGTTTCGAGCCGTTCCTCACGACCGTCGCCTACGACCGGCTCGGGTAGTCGGTTGGGCCGGGTATCCAACCGGACACCGGCCGCGACCGATAAGGTGACGTCATGGATCAGCGACCCGACGCTCGCGACGGCCTTCCCGCCGAGGATCCGCGCACCGAGCTCGCCCGCGCCCGCGGGCTCGACGCGCCGATCGCGGGCGGCGAGGACCCGGAACCCGACGAGGGCCTCCGCGAGGAGCGCTTCTTCGGCCGGCTGCTCCTCCTCATGGTCGTGGCCATCGTCGGCTCGGCGTTCGTCCTGACGGTCCTCGCGATCGCCTTCGGCGCCTTCGGCTACGGCGGCCATTGAGCCGCGTCGCCCCGGCCTCCTCCGGCGCTCTCCCGTCGCGGTCCTGGGGCCGCGACGACTGGTCCCGGACGGCCGACGAGGCCGTCGCGATCCTGCGCGACCTCATCCGGATCCCGTCGGTCAATCCGCCCGACCCCGATCGACCCGACGGCGAGCTCCGCGCCGCGCACGCGATCGCCGACGTCCTCGCCGACGCCGGGCTCGCTCCGGAGGTCCTCGAACCCGTCTCCGGCCGCGGCTCGGTCGTCGCTCGCCTCCGGGGGGACGGCACCGGCGGCGACCCGATCCTGCTCCTCTCGCACCTCGACGTCGTCCCCGCCCCGGCCGAGGGCTGGACCCACGATCCGTTCGCCGCGGACCTCGTGGCCGGCTACGTCTGGGGCCGGGGAGCCGTCGACATGAAGGCGAGGGTCGCGATGGAGCTCGCGATCGTTCGCCTGCTCGCGGCCGAAACCCGCGCCGCCGGTCGCGACCCCGCGAGCGATCCCGTGCCCGACCTCACCCGTGATGTCCTCTTCGCGTCGACGGCCGACGAGGAGGCCGGCGGACGCGCGGGCGCCTGGTGGATCGCCGACCACCGCCCGGAGCTGCTTCGGGCAGCCGGGGCGCTCAACGAGTGCGGCGGCGTCTCGGTCGACGTCGGCGGCAGGCGCCTCTACCCGATCGGCGTCGCGGAGAAGGGCTTCGCGATCTTCCGGATCGTCGTCGCGGGCACGGCCGGCCACGGCTCGATGCCACGCGACGACAACGCCGCCGTCCTCGCGGCCGAGGTCGTCCGCCGTCTCGCGGTCCCCGGACCGATCCGGCCGCCGGCGGTCATGCGCCGCGCGCTCCCGTCGGTCGCGTCGGCCGTCCCCGGACCTGCCGCCGTTGCACTCCGACGCATCGCCGCGGACGACGAGCCCGATGCCGACGCCGCGATCGCCGGCGCCTGCGACCCGACGACCGCGCGGGCCCTTCGCGCGGTCCTCCGGGACACGGTCTCGCCGAACGTCGTCCGGGCCGGCGTGAAGTACAACGTCATCCCGGGCCGCGCCGAGATCGAGGTCGACTGCCGGACCCTGCCGGGCACGGACGGCGAGGCGATGGCCGCCGAGCTCCGGCGCCGGATCGGCGACGACCTCCTGCCCGTCTGCACGCTCGAGCTCGTCATCGAGCGGCCGCCGGTCGAGGCACCCGCGGAGGGCCGGCTCTACGACCTCCTCGCCGCGACCCTCCGCGACCACGACCCCGACGCGGTGCCGGTCCCGGTCATGGTCCCGTTCGCGACCGACGCGAAGAGCACGATCCCGCTCGGCACGCCGACGTACGGCTTCTCGCCGCTCCGGCTCGACCCGGGGGAGCGGTTCCTCGACCGGTTCCACGGCGTCGACGAGCGGGTCGCCGTCGACGCGATCGCCTTCGGCCTGCCGGTCCTCTACGACGTCGTCCGGCGCTTCTGCGCCTGACGCGGGTCAGCGCTCGCCGGCCGCCTCGTCGCCGCCCGCGGCCGGCTCGAGCGTGATCGTCTCGTCGCAGGTCGTGCAGCGGAAGATCCGGCGCAGGCCCCAGTGTCGCTCGGGGTCGTGGGCCGCAGGATCGTGATGGGACGTCACCTCGACCATCGGCGACGACGACCCGTCGCGATGCTGGTGGGAGACGCGGTATTCGATCTCGACCAGGCTGGCAGGATCCATCGCTCGTCCTCCTTCGCCGCCCGTCTCCGGGTCAGCTCGTTCGACCCCGGATCAGCCTGCCACGCCGCGAGATCGCGTGCGTCGCGAGGGCGGCGACGCCCATCGCGACGAGGGCCCGCTCCGGCGACGGCATCGGTCGCACCGCCGACAGGAACTGGTCCGCGCGGGCACGGTCGACCGTCCGCAGCAGGGCGCGTCCGCGCGGCGTCAGCCAGATGGTCCGCTGGCGCCGGTCCTCGGTCTCGTGGCGGCGCTCCACGAGTCGGCGACGGACGAGCGAGTTGGCGATCCGGGACGTCGCCGACGGTGAGCGTCCGATGACGTCGGCGAGATCGGCGATCGTGGTCGTGCCTCCGTCGGCGAGGGCATAGAGCGCGGCGAGCTGGGTGAAACCGAGGCGCAGCTCGCCGAGCTGCGCGGCGATCCCCACGACGAGCTCGCGCCAGAGCGCCCGGCCCATCGCGACCCGCTCGGAGATCTCGCGCGGATTGCCGGTTCGGAGACCCGCGGCGACGACGGGCCCAGATAGGTCGGCCTCGAACATCCGGGCGATCGCTCGCCGCGTCGGCGGCCGCCTCCCGGCCCGAAGCGCCAGCGGGGCGGAGGATCGCTTCGGCTCGGCCATCGCGCCGACGGTACCCTCGCCGTCGGATAGCTGCAACCTTGCACGGGAATCCGCGGGGTAGGCGCTCGGCGCGGGTACAGTCCGGGTGATGCCCATCGTTTCCTCGCCGCATACGACCGCGCTCGTGTTCCCCGGCCAGGGCTCGCACTCCGTCGGGATGGCGGTCGAGCTCGTCGCCGCGTCCCGTGCCGCGGCCGCGGTCTTCGAGGTCGCGGACGCCGCGCTCGGCGAGCCGATCAGCCGGCTCGCCTTCGAGGGACCCGAGGACGAGCTCAACCGGACCGAGAACGCGCAGCCGGCACTCCTCGCGGCCTCGATCGCCTACCTCGAGGCGCTCCGCGAGCGCTGGGGCCTTCCGGCCAGCGAGGCGCTGCCGTTCGCCTTCGTCGCCGGCCACTCGATGGGCCAGTATTCCGCGCTCGTCGCGGCGCGGTCACTCGACCTCGCCGACGCGGTTCGACTGGTGCGCGAGCGCGGCCGGCTCATGCAGGCATCGGGCTCGGGCCGGGAAGGCCGGATGGCGGCGATTCTCGGCCTGCCCGACGACCGGGTCGACGACCTCGTCGAGCGGGCCGCTCGGGGCGGCCTCGTCACGGTGGCGAACCGCAACGCACCCGGCCAGATCGTCCTGTCGGGCGAGCGCGCGGCGATCGACGTCGCCGTGGCGGAGGCGCGCGATCTCGGGGCCCGCCGCGCGGTCGAGCTGCCGGTCTCGGTGGCGAGCCATTCGCCGCTCATGGCCGAAGCCGCCGACGGCCTCCAGGCGGTCCTCGCCGAGGTCGATGTCGCCGACCCACGGCCCACCCTCCGGGCGAACGGCGACGGCCACGTCATCGAGGACGGCGACGCCGCCCGTCACGAGCTCGTCGATCACCTCACGACCGGGGTCGACTGGATCGCGGTCGTCGAGGCGATGGCCGCCGACGGCGTCACCCGGTTCGTCGAGGTCGGCCCCGGCCGGGTCCTGACCGGTCTCATCAAGCGGATCGCTCCAGACGCCGAGGCGATCGCGACCGACGACCAATCGGCGCCCGATCACCTGTTCGTCCCGTAGGAGCCCTACCGTGCGCAGCCCCGATTACAACCGCCGGATCGTCGTCACCGGTCTCGGCGTCGTCAGCCCCGTCGGCAACGACAAGCAGACGGCCTGGTCGAACCTGACCAACGGCGTGTCCGGCATCGGCGAGATCACGAAGTTCGACGTGACGCCGTACGCCCAGCGCGCCGCGGGCGAGGTCAAGGACTTCGTCGCGACCGACTGGCTCGACGCCAAGGCCGTCCGTCGCTCGGAGCCGGCGCTCTGGTACGGCGTCGCCGCCGCAAAGCAGGCGGTCGCCGATGCGGGCCTGGAGATCACCGACGAGAACCGGACCGAGATCGGGGTCGTGTTCGGGTCGGGCGCGGGCGGTCAGACGCTGATGATCGACAACTGGACGGTGCTCCGGGAGAAGGGTCCCCAGCGAGTCGCCCCGACCTTCATCGCCAACGGTCTCGTCGACTCGACGTCGGGGATGATCGCGATCGAGACCGGCGCGATCGGCCACAACATCTGCGTGGTCTCGGCCTGCTCGACCGGCACGAACTCGATCGGCGAGGCCGCCGAGGCGATCCGGCGTGGCGATTGCACCGCGATCATCACCGGCTCCACGGAGATGCCGCTGCTCGAGGTCGCCCACGCAGGCTTCGGCAACATGCGCGGGCTCGGCAACCCGCGCCCGGGCGAGCCGATCTCGACCGTCTCACGGCCGTTCGACCTGACCCGCGACGGCTTCGTCCTCGGCGAGGGCGCGGCGGCGCTCATCCTCGAGGACCTCGAGCTGGCCAAGGCGCGCGGCGCCCGGATCTACGCCGAGGTCGTCGGGTACGGGTCGGCGGCCGACGGCTGGGACATGATCCAGCCGATCGAGGGCGGGACCGGGTCGGCACGGGCGATGAAGATGGCCCTCGAGCGGCGCGGCTTCCCCGCCGACCACGTCGACGTCATCAACCCACACGGGACGTCGACCCCCCTCGGCGACAAGCGCGAGGCCGAGGCGATCTGGACGGTGTTCGGGGCGCGGTCCGCGGGGTCGGCGCATTCGCTGGCGATCAGCGGCACGAAGTCGATGACCGGCCACATGATGGGCGCGGCGGGCGGATTCGAGGCGTTCGCCACGGTCATGGCCGTCGCCGAGCAGTGCGTGCCGCCGACGATCAACTACCGCGATCCCGACCCCGACTGCGACCTCTGGGTGCCGACCGAGGCCGTCGAGATGCCCGTGCGAGCGGCGCTCTCGAACAACATCGGGCTGGGCGGCCACAACGCCGCGGTGATCTTCGCGCGCTACGAGGGCGACTGACACGCTGGCGCGATGGCGGGGTACGACGGCGAGGGCGCCTCGGCGGCGAGTCATCCCCGTCGTCGATGCGCGTCAGCGCATCACCGGCGGCCGGCGGGCGTCGGGCGTCGCAGGGGCTCACCCCCGTCGTCGATGCGCGTCAGCGCATCACCGGCGCCGGCGGCGTTACCCGCGCCCGGGGTCGAGCCACCCCTTCGGGTCCAAATCGAGCTCGCGATGTGACTCGAGGAGATCGGCCGACGTTCTGAACCAGTGCGGGAACCGCAGGGCCGCGGTCCGTTCCTCGGGTGACCCAAGCCACCCGAGGATCAGCATGAGCCGGACAAATCTCTCGATCGGCAGGCCCGGACAACGCCCGTGCTCGAGCCGGGAAACCGCGGACTGGCTCATCTTGACGAGGACGCCGAACTCCCGCTGCGTGTAGCCCAGCGCGTGCCGCCCTCGGCGCACTTCCCTGCCGAGGAGCGCCAGCGGGTGTCCGAGGCTCCCCAAAGGCGTCTCCTCGAATGGCATGGCTGCATCATGGCGGCGCCCGATCGACTGGGGCTCAACCGTCCATCTCGCGCGCCTGCGTGATGCTGTGACTCGCATCGACGGCAGGAGCGTTCCTCCGGCGCGCGCGACCTCGACCCCCCGGGGCGGCCTTGACGGCTGCAACGCCGAAGGCGCCGCCTCCGCGCCTCCCGCGTACCGCTTACTGCACCCGGAGGACCGTCTTCGCCTCTGCCCAGTGGCGTTCGAGGCCGTAGTAGTCGCGCTCGGGCGGAGTGAAGACGTGGACGACGACGCCGCCGAAGTCGAGCAGGATCCAGTGAGACGCGGGCGTCCCCTCGCGGCCGATCGGCCGGACGCCGTCCGCGCGGAGCGCCTCGACGATCGCGTCGGCGATCGCGCCGAGCTGCCGCTCCGATCCGCCCGAGCAGATGATGAAGTAGTCGGCGACGGTGGTGAGCTCGCGGAGGTCGAGGAGGACGACGTCGGCGGCCTTTCGATCCGCCGCGACGTCGACGATCCGCCGAGCGACCTCGAGCGGCGGCCGCTCCTGCGGGGGCGGCGGTGAGGTGCGGGCGGGAAGACCGGACGGGCCCGGTCGGGCGTCGTTCGCCAGCTCCCGCTGGCGCTCCGGGATATCGGTCACGGCCTCCTCGGCTGCGGGCGTCGGTCGGACGGGCCGGCGCGATAGAGGTCATGGTGCGCGATGTACGCGGCGACCGCACCCGGAACGAGATAGCGGATCGAGCGACCCGTGGCCGCGCGGGCCCTGATCTGCGAGGCGGACACGTCGATCGCCGGCCCGTCGAGCCAGCGGATCCGCGGGCCGGACCCCGGCAGCGCCTCCTCGATCCACGACGGCGCGAGCTCCGGCCGGCCCGCCCGCGGCACCACCGCCAGGCAGGCGAGCTCGAGGATCCGCTCCGGCCGATGCCACGACGGGAACCCTGCCAGGGCCTCCGTCGACAGGATGAACCAGCGACTCGCGGCGGACGTCGCGCGGTCGGCGGCGAGCGCCTCGAGCGTGTCGACCGTGTACGACGGCCCCGCCCGATCCAGCTCGAGCCTCGAGACGGCGAACGCGGGATTGTCGGCCACTGCCGCCTCGAGCATCGCCACGCGGTGCTCGGCGCGGGTCACCGACAGCCCCGCCTTGTGGGGCGGCCGGGCGGCGGGCACGAACAGGACGCGGGCGAGACCGAGCGCCTCGCGAGCCTCCTCGGCGATCGCGAGATGGCCCCAGTGGACCGGGTCGAACGTGCCGCCGAGGATGCCGATCGCCCCGCCGGCTCCGCCCGAACCGGTCGACGGGCTCACGCCTCCCATGCCTCCGGTTCCCACTCGAGCTCGACGCCCCCGATCCGAACGGTGTCACCCGGTGCGATACCGCGTCGCCGGAGCTCGGCATCGATCCCGAGACGATCCAGGTCACGCTGGAACCGGGCCGCGGATTCCTCGTTGTCGAAGTTCGTCTGGGCCGCCAGCCGCTCGATCCGCCGACCGCGAACGCGGAACGAATCATCGGCGAGCCGGTCGACCGTGAACGAGTCAGCGGCGGATTCGAGGCGATGGACGACGACGCCGGCCGGCTCGGGCGGCGCGCCGAGCTCGTCCGCGCCCGGGAGCAGGTCGCCGAGGGCGGCGCGGACATCGGCGATCCCCTCGCCGGTCGCGGCGCTCGCCGCGACGACCCCGGCGCCGGTGCCGTCGTGGGCGGCGCGGAAGGCCGGCCACGCCTCGCGCGCCGCGGCGACGTCCATCTTGTTGAAGACGACGAGGAGCGGCCGCTCGAGCAGGCGCGGGTCGTGGGCCTCGAGCTCGTCGCGGATCACCGCCTCGTCGCGGGCCGGATCGGCAGCGGATCCGTCGACGACGTGGACGAGCACCCGCGTCCGCTCGACGTGGCGCAGGAAGGCGTGACCGAGGCCCGCTCCCGACGACGCGCCCTCGATGAGGCCCGGAACGTCGGCGATCGTCGCCCGCCGCTCGTCGTCGGGTCCGAGGTCCATGATCCCGAGGTTCGGCTCGAGCGTCGTGAAGGGATACGAGGCGATCCGTGGCCGGGCGGCGGTGAGCGCCGCGAGCAGCGTCGACTTGCCCGCGTTCGGAAGCCCGACGAGCCCGACGTCCGCGATGAGCCGGAGCTCGAGTCGGAGCTCGCGCTCTTCGCCGGGCTCGCCCTTCTGGGCGTGCCGCGGCGCCCGATGCGTCGCCGTCGCGAAGTGGACGTTGCCGAGGCCACCGCGCCCGCCCCGCGCGACGAGCGCCCGCTGGCCGGTCGCGACGAGGTCGGCCATCAGCATGCCGGCCGCCTCGTCGAAGACCGCGGTGCCCGGCGGGACGCCCAGCTCGAGGTCCGCGCCGGCGCGGCCGTGCTTCCGCGCGCCGAGGCCCCGGCCGCCCGCCTCGGCCCGGAACTGCCGCCGGTGCTGGTAGTCGCGGAGCATCGTTTCGCCCGGATCGACCACGAGGTAGACCGAGCCGCCCCGTCCGCCGTCACCGCCGTCCGGGCCACCGCGCGGGACGTGCGCCTCCCGCCGGAACGTCGCGGCCCCGTCGCCGCCGGCCCCGGCGACCACGCGGATGCGAACCTGGTCGAGGAACATCCCGGGATTGTCGCAAGCCGCGCCGCATCCGGCGCCGGGCGTGGCCGGTCAGCCGTAGGTCGCCGACTAGACGTAGTTGAGTGGGTTGACTCGGGTGCCGCCGTCCCAGATCCGGCCGATCCAGACCTCGAAGTGGCAGTGGGGCCCCGTCGCCCAGCCCGACTGGCCGACTCGTCCGACCTGCTGGCCGGCACCGAGCGACTGGCCGGCATGGACGGTGAGGGCCGACATGTGGTTATACGTCGTGTAGATGTTGCCGCCGTGCGACATCCAGACCTGCCAGCCGCCGCCGTTGTTCTTCCAGCCGGCGAAGATGACCGTCCCGGAGTGGGCGGCGCGGACGGGCGTCCCGTAATCCGCGGCGATGTCGAGCGCGGGGTGGCTGGCGTGGAAGTACTGGCTGATGTACGCGCCGCCGCCGACGACCGGGAAGGCCCAGCCGCCCGAGATGTGCCCGCTGGGGGCGGACGAGCGCGTCGTATGGCTGGTAGTCGTCGCCCGCGCGGTCGGCTTGTGCCTGACCTTCGGCTGCGGGAGCGGCTGGACGTCGCCGGGCACGAACAGCTTCTGGCCGACCGCGACATCACCCGGGCCGAGGCCGTTGGCGGCGACGATCACCGCCTCGTCGACGTCGGCGGTGCGGGCGATCGACTGCAGCGTGTCACCCTTGCGGACGGTCACGACGCGGCCATCGAGCTGCGGGATCACGAGCTTCTGACCGACGTGGAGGTTCGTCGCGGACCTGATCCCGTTGGCCCACCAGATCGTCGCCATGCGGACGTGGAACCGGTGGGCGATGTCGATGATCGTGTCGCCGGAGCGGACCCGGTACGTGACGAGCGGGACCTCGGGGACCATCGGCGGAGCGCCATCCCAGGTGGGACCGGTCTCGTCGAACGGGCCGAGCGCCTCGAGACCCTCGACCGACGTGCCGCCGGCCTTCAGGGCCATCGCCCGCAGATAGCGCAGCTGAACCTCGCGTCCGGTGGACGAATGCGCGCGCTCGACGGCCGTCCCGCCCGTGGCGGCAACCGGCGCGGCGCCGCGGAGCGCGCCGGCGAAGGCGACGATGCGGGGCGTCTCGCCGGCCGCGGAGGGATCCGGGCTATGGCCGATGGTCGAGGGTGTGACGCTGACGAGCGCGGCCGCGACCACGAGCGCCGTCACGCCGGCGGGGAGTGCCCGCGGATGCGACGCTCCCCGCAGGACCGCGTCCCTGGCCCCGTGCGCCTCGAACGTCCGAGCCGCGCCGCGGGCCGTTCGGACGACCCGGTCGACGATCGTCGCGGGATGGGCGTCCCG
The DNA here is from genome assembly GCA_035760905.1 of Candidatus Limnocylindrales bacterium. Classification (GTDB taxonomy): domain Bacteria; phylum Chloroflexota; class Limnocylindria; order Limnocylindrales; family CSP1-4; genus DASSHA01. The sequence continues at coordinate 31,859 of DASTSC010000052.1, forward strand.
ATGGCGGGGCGCAACGGCGGGACGGGACGCGAGGCGGGCCAGCTGCCGGCGCACGACGGCTACCGGCGCAACGCGGGACGCGTGCGGCAATACGAACTCCTCGGGGGGGACGCCACACGCGGGGGACAGGGATGGTTGCGGCGTCCCGGTCGCGGTCTTGAGCTGGGGGTCTCAGTTGCGCGTCGTCACCCGTTCAGATCACGGGGACATCTTGGGGCTTCCGGCGGAGCCTATCAGACACGTTACGACGCTTGCAACGCGACACGGGCCGCCCTCGACCGGCGCGTCGTGCGCTGACCCGAAGACCCGGGAGGAGGCTAGTCGAGGCTCTTCGTGAGCGAGGCCAGGAACTCGGCGTTCGAGCCCGATTTCGCGAGCCGCTGGAGGAGCAGCTCGATGCCCTCGTTCGTGCCGACCGCGGAGAGCATTCGTCGCATCGTCCAGACCATCTTGAGGGTGCCTTCCTCGAGGAGGAGCTCCTCGCGACGGGTACCCGAGCGCTGGACGTCGATCGACGGGAAGATTCGCTTCTCGGCGAGCTTTCGGTCGAGGATCAGCTCGCTGTTGCCGGTCCCCTTGAACTCCTCGTAGATGACGTCGTCCATCCGCGATCCGGTGTCGACGAGGCAGGTCGCGATGATCGTCAGCGAGCCGCCCTCCTCGATGTTCCGCGCGGCCCCGAAGAAGCGCTTCGGCGGGTAGAGCGCGATCGGGTCGATGCCGCCCGACAGCGTCCGGCCCGACGGCGGGAGCGCGAGGTTGTAGGCCCGCGCGAGCCGGGTGACGGAGTCGAGCAGGATGACGACGTCGCGGCCGGTCTCCACCTGGCGCTTGGCGATCTCGAGGGCCATCTCGGCGACGTGGGTGTGGTTCTCCGTCGGCTCGTCGAACGTCGAGCTGATGACCTCGCCCTTCACCGACCGGCGCATGTCGGTGACCTCCTCGGGGCGCTCGCCGATGAGGGCGACCATGAGGAGGATGTCGGGGTAGTTCGCGGTGATGCCGTTGGCGATGTTCTTGAGGAGCATCGTCTTGCCGGCCTTCGGCGGGCTGACGATGAGCGCGCGCTGGCCCTTGCCGATCGGGTTGACGAGGTTGACGAGGCGCTGGCTCAGGTTCTTCGGATCGGACTCGAGGTTGATGAGGACGTCGGGGTGGACCGGGGTGAGGTCGTTGAAGACCGGTCGCCGGCGGGCCATCTCGACGTCCACGCCGTTGACGGCGTCGACCCGGAGCAGGCCCGCGTACTTCTCGGATTCGCGCGGGGCCCGGACGGCACCGGAGATCCGGTCGCCGACCCGGAGACCGTAGCGACGGACCTGGGAGCTGCTGACGTAGATGTCGTCCGGGCTCGGCAGGAGGCCGTGGCGACGGACGAAGCCGTAGCCCTCGTCGACGATGTCGAGGATCCCGGTCGCGTAGAGGTGACCGGCTCGCTCGGTCTGGCGCTCGAGGATCCGCTCGACGATGTCCTCGCGGCGATCCTCGGTCCCGGCATCGACCTCGAGGTCGCGGCTGACGGAACGGAGCTCGGTCAGGCTCATGGCGCGGAGATCGGAGACCTCGAGGTCGTTGCGCTCGCGGGCGGCCTCGAGCTCGGCCTGCTCGTCGTATTCGGTGACGGGAACGCGGGCGACCTGGCCGCGTCGTCGCGGGCGCCGGCGCGAGCGGTTGTCGCGACGGTCGGTACCGTTATCGGGCATCTGGGCAGAAGTCCACCTGGTGTGGGAGCCCCGTTCGGCGGTGCACGGAATCGCAGGGGACGCGGCGCACTCGGCCAGCGGGGAGGGAACAAGGCGAGGATACGAACGGAACGCGCGTTCGTCAATGCTTTTCGGCCCGAAACAGGCGCCCGCGCGGCCGGTTGTCGCGGCCGCGACCCCGGCCCTAGGATCCCTGGGTGCCCGTCACCGCTCCCGCCGTCCGAGCCAGCGCCGCCGCCAACCGGATCCGCGACGCGCGCCTGATCGCGGTCCTCCGCCGTGTCGAGCCGCGGGCGGCCCTGATCGATCTCGTGGCCGACCTCGTCGACGCCGGCGTCCGCGCCGTCGAGGTCACGTTCGACGCCGCGGACGCGGCCGACGACCTCGTCGCCTGCCGCGAGGCGTTTCCGAACCGCGACGATCTCGTCCTCGGCGCGGGCACGTTGCGGCGGGTGGAGCAGGTGACGGCCGCGGTCGATGCCGGCGCGGCGTTCGGCGTCTCGCCCGTGCTCGACCCGGACGTCATTGCCGCGGCGACGGCGGCCGGGCTGGCCTTCGTCCCGGGTGCGGCCACCCCGACCGAGGCCGATCGCGCCTGGCGGCTCGGAGCGACGTTCGTGAAGATCTTCCCGGGGTCCGCGCTCGGGCCGTCGTTCGTCCGCGACCTGCGCGGGCCCCTGCCCGAGATCGAGACGATCGTCACCGGCGGCGTCGACGCCTCGAACGCGCGGGCCTTCCTCGACGCGGGCGCGGTCGCCGTCGGTGTCGGCGGAGCGCTCGTCCGGGCCTCGGCGACCGAGCGGCGAGCGCTCGTTCGGGCGGTGACCGCACGGTGAGACGGAGGTGACGCGGCGGTGATCGGGCTGTGAGCGGCCGCGTCGCGGGCCTCGCCTGCCTCGTCACGGGCTCGACGGGGATCGGGGCGGCGGTGTCCGAACGGCTCGTCGCCGAGGGCGCCCGGGTCCTCGTCGCCTCGCGTACCGCCGACCATGCGCGCGACCTCGCCGAGCGACTCGCCGCCGACGGCGGGCGGGCCGAGTGGATGGCCGTCGACCTGAGCGAGGAGGCCGGTGCCGCTGCCGCGGTCGCGGCGGTCGTCGAGGCATTCGGCCGGCTCGACGCGGTCTTCTCCGTCGCCGGCGGGAGCGGCCGGCGTTTCGGCGACGGGCCGGTGGACGCGCTCAGCGGGGACGCGTTCGACCGGACGATCGCGCTCAACCTCCGCAGCCAGGCGCTCGTCGGCGGTGCGGCGACGCGACAGATGCTCGCCCAGGTGCCTCGCGGAGGTGGCCGCGGCTCGATCGTCCTCGTCTCGAGCGTCCTCGCCACGCACCCGGTCCCGGAGCTCTTCGCGACTCACGCCTACGCGGCCGCGAAGGGCGGGATCGACGCGCTCGCCCGGGCGATGGCCGCGACCTACGCGCGCCACGGGATCCGGGTCAACGTCCTGGCGCCCGGCCTCACCGAGACGCCGATGGCGGCCCGGGCGGCCGCAGACGAGGCGACGACCGCCTTCGCCGCGATCAAGCAGCCGCTCGTCGGCGGCTTCGTCGCCCCGGGCGACGTGGCCGAGGCCGCGCTCTTCCTGCTCTCCGACGAAGCCCGCGCGATCACCGGCCAGGTCCTCGCCGTCGATGGCGGCTGGTCCGTCGTCGCGGCGGGAGCCGCAGCGGCCGCGCCGACGTGAGCGACCAGATGACCGCGCTGGAGACCATCGCCTCGGTCGACGTCTGCGTCGTCGGCTCGGGCTCGGCGGGCTCGACCGCCGCGATCGCCGCGGCCCGAAACGGCGCCCGCGTCCTCCTCGTCGAGAAGTTGCCATTCCTCGGCGGGACGAGCACGGCGGTGCTCGACACGTTCTACGGCTTCTACACGCCGGGCGACCGGCCGCGGAAGATCGTCGCCGGCATCGCCGACGACGTCGTCGACGGGCTCCGCCGGCTCGGCCCCGTCGTCGAGCGGCCGAACACGTACGGCGCGGGGACCGGCGTGACGTACGTCGCCGACCATCTCAAGGTCGCCTGGGAACGGCTCGTCGAGGACAGCGGCGCGGCGGTCATCCTCCACGCCTTCCTCCAGGCGGTCGAGGTCGAGGATCGCCGCGCGCGAGCGATCGCCGTAGCGACCAAGGCCGGTCTCCGCCGGATCGAGGCCCGCGTCTTCGTCGACGCAACCGGCGACGCCGACCTGTGCGCCTTCGCCGGCTTCGGCCACGAGCTGGCGGGCGAGGTCGAGCCGGCGCAGTCGCTCACGACGACGTTCCGGATGGCGAACGTCGACGTCGCGCGGCGACGAACGCTCGCCCGCGAGGGCTTCCACGCGCTCATGGCCGAGGCCGCCGAAACCGGCGCCTACGACCTTCCGCGCCGGGAGGGCAGCGACCACATCACCCCGATCGACGGGGTGACCGCGACGATCATGACCCGCGTCGCCCCGACCGAGGCGATCGACGGCGCGCTCGTGAACGCGACGGACCCGGCCTTCCTCACCCGGGCCGAGGTGGCCGGCCGCCGGCAGGCGCTCGAGTACGCCCGCTTCCTCGTCGACCGCGTCCCGGGCTACGAGGGTGCGTCGCTCGTCGGGCTCGGGACGCAGGTCGGGGTCCGGGAGACCCGCCGCGTGTACGGCGACTATCGCCTGACCCGCGACGACGTCCTCGCCGCCCGGGCCTTCGAGGACGCGGTCGGTCTCAGCGGCGCCCCGATCGAGGACCACGGCGCCGGGCCGGGCACCCGCTGGGAGTACCTGCCGGACGCTGCGGCCGTCGGGATCCCCTACCGCACGCTCCTCGTTCGCGATGCGGCGAACGTCCTCGTCGCCGGCCGCTGCTTCAGCGCCACCCACGACGCCCAGGCCGCTGTCCGCTCGATGGCCCAGTGCATGGCGATGGGTCAGGCCGCCGGCACGGCGGCCGCGATGTCGATCGGGGCGAGCGCCGATCCGCGCGACGTCCCCGCGGCCGCGCTGCGGGAGCGCCTCCGCGCCGCCGGCGCGATCGTCGACGCGGCGGGCGTCCCCGCATGAGCGTCGCCCGAACGGTGCTCGGCGACGTCCCGGCCGCGGACCTCGGCCCGACGTACGCCCACGAGCACCTCGTCATCGACGGCGGCCGGCCCGTCGAGATGCACCCGGACTTCCTCCTCGCCGACGTCGACCGGCTCGCGGCCGAGCTCGAAGAGGCCCGCGCCCTCGGGCTTGCGACGGTCGTCGACGCGATGCCTGCCGACGCCGGTCGAAACGCCGGCCTGCTCGCCGAGCTGAGCCGCCGGAGTGGCGTCAACGTCATCGCGGTGACGGGCCTCCACCACGCCCGCTACTACGGGCCGTCGCACTGGAGCGAGCGGCTCTCGGTCGACGAGCTCGCCGCGCTCTTCGTGGCCGACCTCGAGGAGGGTGTCGACGCGAACGACTACAGCGGCCCGGTCGTTCGCCGCACGCCGTTCCGGGCGGGCGCGATCAAGGTCGCCGGCAGCGAGGGCGGCCTCTCGGCGCGCGATCGGCGCCTCTTCGAGGCCGCGGCCGCGGCGCACCTCCGGACCGGCGCGCCGATCCTCACCCACTGCGAGGACGGGACCGGCGGCGTCGAGCAGCTCGCGGCGCTCGCGGGGTTCGGGGTTGCGCCGGCGGCCGTGATCCTGAGCCACGTCGACAAGGTCGTCGACCTCGGCTACCACGCCGAGCTGGCGGGGGCCGGCGCGACGCTCGAGTACGACCAGTCGTTCCGCTGGGGAGATCGCGAGAACGGGACGGTCACCCTCCTCGTCGCGATGATCGCCCGTGGCCTCGGCGACCGGATCGTCCTCGGCAACGACGCCGCCCGGCAGCGCTACTACCGGGCCTGGGGTGGCGGCCCGGGCCTGGTCTGGCTGCTGGGCGAGTTCAGCGCGCGGATGGTCGACGCCGGGATCGGCGAGGAGGCGCGCCACGACCTGTTCGTCACGAACCCGGCCCGTGCCTTCGCGTTCGCGTCCGCGGACGCCGCGGTCACGGCCGGAACGGGATCGGAACGCTGACCCAGAGGGGAAGGGAGACGGACGTGGACGGTCATCGAATCACGATGCTCGGGACGGGCCTCATCGGCGACTTCTACACCCACACGCTCAACGGCTCGCGCGGCCGCGACCGGGTGACGGTCGTCTACTCCCGCAGCGAGGAGCGCGGGCAGGCGTTCGCCGAACGCTGGGGCGTGCCCGAGCACACGACGGACCTGCGGGCCGCCATCGAACACTCCGACACCGACGTCGTCGTCGTCGGGCTGCCGAACCACCTCCACGAGGAGGCGGTCGGCCTCGCCGCCGCGGCCGGCAAGCCCGTCCTCTGCACGAAGCCGCTCGGCCGGAACGCGGGCGAGGCGCGGCGGATGCTCGACGCCGTCGAGCGGGCCGGCGTCTTCGGCGGCTACCTCGAGGACCTCGTCTACACGCCGAAGACGCTCAAGGCCGTCGCCTCGGTCCGCGACGGCGCGATCGGCGACGTGACCTGGGTCCGCTCGCGCGAGGCGCATCCGGGCCCCCATTCGGCCTGGTTCTGGGACGGCCGGCTCACGGGCGGCGGGGCGATCGTCGACCTCGGCTGCCACTGCATCGAGATCATCCGGAGCTACGTCGGCAAGGGCAACCGGCCGGTCGACGTCCTCTGCCACACCGACACCCTCGTCCACCCGATCGACGACGAGGACAACGCGATCGCGCTCATCCGGTTCGAGTCGGGCGCCGTCGGTCAGTTCGAGGTGAGCTGGACGTTCCGGGGCGGGATGGACCTCCGCGACGAGGTGGCCGGCACGAACGGCACGATCTGGACGAACCACTTCCTCCGGACCGGGTTCGAGATGTTCACCGCCGGCGACAAGGGCGGCTACGTCGCGGAGAAGGCCGAGACGACCGCGGGCTGGCTCTTCCCGGTCGGCGACGAGGTCTCCGAGCTCGGCTACGCCGACATGTTCGACGACATGTTCCGGGCGCTCGACGAGGGCGCATCACCCCGCGAGACGTTCTACGACGGCTACGTCGTGAACGCGGTCATGGACGCCTGCTACCGCTCCGCCCGTGAAGGCGGCTGGGCTCCCGTGGAACTCGACTGGCGCGCGGAGCGGACGCCGCGGATCGCGCCGGTCCCGGAGACGCTCGACGGCCAGGTCGTGATCAAGCGCGAGATCCTGCCCGACGGGCGGCACAAGCTGATCCTCAAGGACCCGCGGACGGGCGACTTCAGCGACCGCGTCATCGCCGGGTAGCCGTCCGGCCCGACCCCGAGGCCGGCCCGGGACAAACGGCCCCTGTCGACGGCGCCCGGGTTGTCTATATTGTCTAGCCGGCTGGGGTGTCTCCCGGCCGGCTGGGGGACCGTCGAGCTGAGGGGAGGACATGCGGCCGATCTCCGAGCTCGGCGCCGCCGTCATCGGAACGGGCTTCATCGGGACCGTCCACGTCGAGCAGCTCCGCCGGATCGGCGTCGGCGTCCGGGGCGTCCTCGGCAGCTCCCCCGACCGTGGTCGCATCCGGGCCGACGCGCTCGGCGTCGCCCACGCGTACGCCTCGCTCGACGAGCTCCTCGACGACCCGACGGTCGACGTCGTCCACGTCACCTCGCCGAACCACCTCCACGTGCCCGAGGCGCGCCGGATCCTCGAGGCCGGCCGGCATGTGGTCTGCGAGAAGCCACTCGCGCTGACCGCGGCCGAATCGGCCGACCTGGTGGCGCTCGCCGCCGCGACGGGCCTCGTCAACGCGGTCAACTTCAACATCCGCTTCTATCCCCTCAACCAGCACGCCCGCGAGCTCGTCGCGTCCGGTCTGCTCGGCGAGGTCCGCCTTGTGACCGGCCACTACTTCCAGGACTGGCTCCTCCACGACACGGACTGGAACTGGCGGCTCGAGCCGGACAAGGGCGGCGCGTTGCGTGCGGTCGGCGACATCGGCTCGCACTGGCTCGACCTGATGACGTTCGCCACCGGTCAGCCGATCACGGCGGTCATGGCCGACCTGGCCACGTTCGTCCCCGTCCGCCGCCAGCCGATGGGGCCGGTCGAGACGTTCTCGACCGAGCGTTCGGCCGACACCGTCGAGCGGAGGATGGGCACCGAGGACGTCGCCTCGATCCTGCTCCGCTTCGCGAACGGGGCCCGGGGAGCCCTCAGCGTCTCGCAGGTGAGCCCGGGCCGGAAGAACTCGCTGCAGTGGGAGATCGACGGCTCGGACGCCGCCGCCGCCTGGGATTCCGAGACCCCGGACCACCTCTGGCTCGGCCACCGCGACCGGCCGAACGAGCTGCTCCAGCGCAATCCCGCGCTCATGGGCCCCGCGGCGTCGGCCGCCGCCGCCCTGCCTGCCGGTCACGTCGAGGGCTTCGCCGACACGTTCGGCGCGCTCTTCCGCACGATCTACGCCGACGTCGCGGCCGGCGCCCCGTCCGACCGCCCGCTCTACGCGACGTTCGCCGACGGCCACGACGAGATGCTCGTCGGCGACGCGATCGCCGAGAGCGCCCGATCCGGCCGCTGGGTCGAGGTCGATCGTTCCGCCACCCCCGACGCCGTCCCCGCCTGAGCAGCTGGAGGTCACCGTCGATGAAGCTCGGCTTCCTGACCGCCCCCTTCCCGGAGACGCCGCTGACCGAGGTCGCCGACTGGGCTGCCGCGAGCGACTTCGAGGTCCTCGAGATCGCCTGCTGGCCGCGGTCGGGCGGCGACGCCCGCCGCTACGCCGGGACGTCCCACATCGACGTCGCGAACCTGTCCCCCGCGCAGGCGAAGGAGATCGTCGACGAGCTGGCCTCGAAGGGCCTGGCGATCTCCGGCCTCGGCTACTACCCGAATCCGCTCCATCCCGACCCGGCCCACCGCGACAAGGTCATCGGCCACCTCCGCGCGGTGATCGAGGCCGCGGAGAAGATGAACGTCCCGCTCGTCAACACGTTCATGGGCGGCGACGGCGCGAAGAACCTCGACGACAACTGGGCGGAGGCGCTCCGCGTCTGGCCGGACATCGTCGCCTTCGCCAACGATCACGGCCGGAAGATCACCCTCGAGAACTGCCCGATGCTCTTCTCGTACGACGAGTGGCCGGGCGGCCACAACATCGCCACGACTCCCCAGATGTGGCGCCGGATCCTCGAGCAGTGGGGCGACACGATCGGGCTCAACTTCGACCCGAGCCACCTCGTCCTCCAGATGATCGACATCCGCCGCTTCCTCAAGGAGTTCGGGCGGCACGTCCTCCACTACCAGGCGAAGGACCTGATGATCGACCGCGACGGGCTCTACGAGCGCGGGATCTTCTCGATGGGCATGGGCTGGCAGATCCCGCGGATCCCGGGCCTCGGCGAGGTCGACTGGAGCGTCGTCTTCTCGGAGCTCTACCAGCAGGGCTACGAGGGCGACTGCATCGTCGAGCACGAGGACCGCCGCTTCGAGGGGACCGACGAGCGGGTGAAGCAGGGCTTCCTCATCGCCCGCGATGTCCTCCGCCCGTACTGCCACTGAGCCACTGGAGAGCGAGGGGTGACACGAGGTGACCAGATCATCGATAATCGAGGCGGCCTCGTCGACGACGCCGGACGGAGTTCCATGACCAGTTCGATCGCCGGCTACACCGAACGCGACATTGCCAAGGCCATCGACCACTCCCTGCTCCGGCCGGAGCTCGACGACGCGTTCGTCGAGGACGGTTGCCGGCTCGCCGCGGAGTACGACGTGGCGTCGGTCTGCGTCCGGCCGGCGGACGTTGCCCGGGCCGCGTCGCTGCTGCGGGGAACGGACGTCGCCGTCGGGACGACCATCGGCTTCCCCCACGGCAACCACCTGACCGCGACGAAGGTGTTCGAGGCCGCCCGCGCGCTTGAGCAGGGCGCGACCGAGCTCGACATGGTCCTCCTGATCGGCGCCCTCAAGTCGGGCCGGGACGACGACGTCCGGGCCGACATCGGCGCGGTCGTGGACGTCGCCCACGCCGCCGGCGCGATCGTCAAGGTGATCTTCGAGAACGCCTACCTGTCCGACGACGAGAAGGTCCGGGCCTGCCGGCTGTCGGAGGCGGCCGGGGCGGACTTCGTCAAGACCTCGACCGGCTTCGCCCCGTCCGGCGCCACCCACGGCGACCTGCGGCTCATGCGGGCGAACGTGTCACCCCGGGTCCGGCTGAAGGCGGCGGGCGGCGTCCGGACGCTCGACGCGCTCATCGAGGTGCTCGACCTCGGCGTCAGCCGAATCGGAGCGACCCAGACGAAGCCGATCATCGACGACTTCCGGGCGCGCGTGGCGCGGGCCGGGAACGGCACCGCGGCGACGGCCGCGCGGGCATGACCGCAGCGACCGCCGGGATTGCCTGGATGCGCGAGGCGACCGGCCTCATCGACCGGATCGGCACGACCCAGGCCGACGCGATCGAGACCGCCAGCCGCTGGTGCGCCGAGGCGATCGCGGCCGACGGGCTCGTTCACCTGTTCGGGACCGGTCACTCGCGGATCCCGGTCGAGGAGATGTTCCCCCGCTACGGCTCGTACCCGGGGTTCAACCCGATCGTCGAGCTGTCGATGACGTACCACACCCAGGTCGTCGGGGCGAACGGCCAGCGCCAGGCGATGTTCATCGAGCGGGTGCCCGGTCTCGCCGAGGTGATCCTCTCGAACTTCACCTTCGGACCGCACGACGTCATGGTCGTCTTCTCGGCGAGCGGGCTGTCGGCCGTCCCGATCGAGATCGCCCGGGGCGCACGGCGGCGCGGCCTGCGAGTGGTGGCCGTGACGTCGATCGCCCAGTCGACCTCGGCGCCGTTGGACCCGGTCGTCGGCAGCCGCCTGCTCGACGAGGCGGATCTCGTCATCGACCTGTGCACGCCGGAGGCCGATGCAACCTGCCATCTGGACGGGCTCGACACGCCGGTCGGCCCGGTGTCGACGATCGCGGCGGTCGCGATCGTGAACGCGATCAAGGTCCGGGTCGCCGAGCTGCTCGTCGAGCGGCAGGCGATGCCCCCGGTCATCACCCGGGCGTCGGTCGTAGGCGCCGACCGCTCGCGGACGCTCTTCGACGACGCCTACCGAGAGCACGCGCGTCGGATCGCCCGTGCCATTGCCGGTGACGCAGGGTGACGCTCACGACGTGGAGGAGGTGTTGACCGATCGATCGCATCACGCTCCCGAGGGAAGGTGTCTGCTTCGGCGCGACCAGATCGGCGCGCCGCAGGCCAGGAGGAGTCAACGCATGATCAAGGGATCCAGGCCCGGCCGGTTCCTGGTCGGTCTGACCGCCGCCGTGATGATGGTGGCGGCGGCCTGCCAGGGCGGCACGCCGGCCGCGAGCGGCGGTGGTACCGGCCCGTTCGCGATCGGCTATTCGAACGGCGGCGGCGTCGGCAACGGCTTCCGCGAGGAGCAGGTCTGCACCGCCAAGGCCGAGGTGACGGCGCTCGGGAAGGACAAGATCTCGAGCATCAACGTCATTCACCGCAACACCGACGCCGCGGGCCAGCTGTCGGACATCCGGACGCTGATCTCGCAGAACGTCAAGGCGATCGTGTTCAACCCGAACGACCCCGACGCGCTCAACCCGGCCCTCGCCGAGGCGCATGCGGCCGGGATCAAGACGGTCTCGGTCGACGCCTACGTCACCGACCCGAACACGTGGAACCTCTACAACAACCAGGTCAAGTACGCCGAGCTCGGCGCCGAGTGGCTGTTCAAGCAGATGGGCGAGAAGGGCACCGTCTGGTACACCCGCGGCCTCGCGGGCCATCCGGCCGACTCCGACCGCGACATCGGCTTCAACAACATGCTCAAGAAGTACCCGAACATCAAGGTCGCCAACCCCGGCGGGACGTTCACGGGCTGGGATCCGGCCACGGCCACCCAGATCACGAACGACTTCATCGCCAGCGGCGGCTACGACAAGGTCGACGGCATCTGGGCGTCCGGCATGGGCGCGCAGATCGTCGACGCGATCAAGTCGGCGGGCAAGCCGTTCAAGCCGATCGCCGACGCGGACATCGGCGCGTTCGTCGCGCAGCTGCTCGACCAGACGAAGTACCCGGGCCTCGTCGGCGCGGCCGTGACCAACACGGCGTCGGTCGGTGGCGCGGGCGTCAAGCTCGCCTACCAGCTGCTCACCGGCGCGTCGGTCGAGCAGACCGCGGGCGCCGGGCGGCCGAACACGATCCTCCTCGACCCCCAGATCCTCGACAACACGACGGACAAGGGCAAGACGGACCTGCAGGCATGGATCTCCGTGCCGAACATGGACCCGCTCTGGCCACTGAGCCTGTCGATCCCGAACTGGACCGACTACGACCCCAACGGGGTCCCGTCGTCCTGCAAGGGCGCGTAGTCGAGCGGTAACCCAACGGGCGGTGGCACCGGTTCGTCCGGGCCACCGCCCGTCTCGCCGATCCACGAGGACCTGATGGCCGTCACCGCCACCGACCTCCTGCTCGACGCGACCGGCGTCTCGAAGACCTACGGCGCCGTCGTCGCCCTGCGCTCCGCCTCGCTCGCGGTCCGTCCCGGCGAGGTCCACGCGCTGATGGGCGCGAACGGCGCCGGCAAGAGCACGTTCGTGAAGATCCTCACGGGCGCGGTCACCCCCGACAGCGGCCGGATCGTCGTCCGCGGCCGCGAGCGTGCCTCGCACTCCCCCGCGGAGGCGCGCCGGAACGGACTCGCCTCGGTCTACCAGGAGCCCGCGGTCATTCCCGATCTCGACATCCGCGACAACCTCCGGCTGACCGCGACGCCGATGGGCGAGTTCCGCCACTGGCTGAGCGAGCTCGGCCTGCCCGACCTCGATCTGTCGAGCCTCGCGCGGCGGCTGCCGCTCGCGTCGCTCCGGATCGTCGACGTCGCCCGGGCGCTCGCGATCGAGCCCGACGTGCTGCTGCTCGACGAGATCACGGCCGCGCTGCCGGCGAACCTGACCGAGCGCGTCCTCGAGGTCGTCAAGCGCCAGGGTTCGGACCGGGCCGTCGTCTTCATCTCCCACCGGATGATCGAGATCGCGGCGATCTGCGACCGCGCGACGGTGCTCCGCAACGGCGAGACCGTCGGCGTCGTCGAGGTGACGGCAGGCTCCGAGGACCGGATCGTCGAGCTGATGCTCGGCGAGGAGGGCGCGTCGCTCGGCGAGCGGGCCGAGACGAGCGCGAACACCGGCGCCCGGGCGACGCAGACGCCTCGCATCAGCGCGAGGAATCTCAGCGACGGCCGACGTCTCCACGACGCGACCCTCGACCTCTACCCCGGCGAGGTACTCGGGGTCGTCGCGCTCGAAGGCCAGGGCCAGGACGAGCTGTTCGACATCCTCTGCGGCGCGGAGCGACCGGCGAGCGGCTCGGTCCTCCACGACGGCGAGCCGATCGTCATGCGCCACCCCGCCGACGCCATCCGCAGGGGCATCGTCTTCGTCGCCGCCGACCGCGCCGAGGCGCTCCTCATGCAGCGTTCGGTGGCCGAGAACATCTCGCTGCCGTTCTCGGCCCGGATCCCGGGCTGGGGCTGGATCAACCTCGCGCGCGAGCGGGGCAAGGTCCACGAGGCCGTGGAGACGCTCCAGATCGACGCCCGGGCCGGAAGCGAGGTCCGTCGGCTCTCGGGCGGCAACCAGCAGAAGGTGACGATCGCGCGCTGGGTCGCGAGCGGCGTCCGGACGATGCTCTGCTTCGACCCGACCCGCGGCATCGACGTTCGGACGAAGAGCCAGATCTACGTCCTGCTCCGCGACCTCGCCGCGGCCGGCGCCGCGATCCTCCTCTACACCTCCGAGCTCAAGGAGATCCAGCTCGCCTGCGACCGCGTCGTCGTGATCTTCGGCGGCGAGGTGGTCGCCGAAATGCCGGCGGCAGGCGCGGACGAGGCGGCCCTCCTCCGGGCGGCCCACAACCTCCGGCCCGGCGCCGAGCTGCCCGAGGAGAGCGTCGCCGAGACGGCCGCGGCGAAGGCGGCCGTCGGCGCGGCGATGGACGCGGCGGCGGGTGATGGCGGCGCGACGGCGCCGGGAGGCCAGCCGTGACGGCCACGACCGCGAGCATCGCGCGGCGCCGCACGGGCTGGGTCGAGGTGGTGCGGCGGTTCGGCCGTGACAACGCCTGGACGCTCGGCCTGCTCGGCTTCCTCGCCCTCCTGCTCGTGTTCACGAAGCTCGTGAACCCGAACTACAGCGTCATCAGCCTCCAGTACACCGCGACGTCGGTGCTGCCGCTCGCGCTCGCCGCCGTCGCCCAGGCCGTCGTCGTCCTGTCCGGCGGCATCGACCTCTCGATCAGCTCCCAGATGGCGCTCACGAGCTGTGTCGCGGCGACGCTCATGAAGACGTACCCCGGCGACGGGACGGCCGTGGGCGTCGTCCTCCTCGTGCTCGCGCTCGGGCTGCTGCTCGGCGCGATCAACGGCGCCCTCGTCGTCGTGACCCGGGTGCCCGACATCATCGTGACGCTGGCGACGTTCTTCGTCTGGGCGGGCTTCGCACTGCTCGTGCGCGCGGCACCCGGCGGGGCCGCGGCCGACTGGCTCAAGAGCCTCGTCGTCGGCCCGCTCTTCGTCGACTTCCTGCCGAAGGCGGCGGTCCTGCTCGTGGTGATCGTCGCGGTCATCTGGCTGCCGCTCTCGCGGTCGCGCCTCGGCCTCTCGCTCTACGCGATCGGCAGCAACCCGCTCGCCGCGTTCCGCAGCGGCGTTCCCGTCAACCGGACGAAGGTCGCCTCGTACGCGATCACCGGGCTCATCGCCGCGTTCGCCGGGCTGTCGCTGACCGCGAGCACGGGCATCGGGACACCCGTCCCGGAACCGACCTACGTGCTCATCAGCATCGCGGCCGTCGTTCTCGGCGGCGTGAGCCTCGCCGGCGGAACCGGCGGCGTGTTCGGGCCGATCGTCGCCGTCGTCGTCCTCCAGCTCATCCGCGACGACATGACGTTCCTGCGAGTCGATCCGAACTACGGCCTCGTGGCCCAGGGATTCATCCTCATCGGGGTGCTGATGGTGGGCAGCTTCATCCAGATGCGAAGGAGCCGAGCATGACCGGCGCCGTGGGAACCGCCGAGGATCGGGCCTGGCTCCGGCCGACGGCCTGGCGAAACCTCCTGCGGGACTACCCGCTCGTTCCGCTGACGATCCTTCTCGTCGGCCTCGTCGTCGTCGTCGAGCTCGCCCGGTCCGGCACGGTCACCCCGGGCTGGGCCGCCTTCCAGGTCCGCCAGGCGGCCGTGCTCGCGATCCTCGCCGGCTGCCAGACACTGACGATGCTCACCGGCGGCATCGACCTCTCGGTCGGCTACGTCGCCTCGATGTCCGGATTCGTCACGGCCACGTTCGTCAACCAGCCCGGAGGCTGGGTGCTGGGCATGGTGGTCGCCCTGCTGGCGGCGGCGCTGGCCGGAC
Organism: Candidatus Limnocylindrales bacterium; assembly: GCA_035760905.1. Classification (GTDB taxonomy): domain Bacteria; phylum Chloroflexota; class Limnocylindria; order Limnocylindrales; family CSP1-4; genus DASSHA01. The sequence continues at coordinate 46,924 of DASTSC010000052.1, forward strand.
TCGTGAACGGGATCGGCGCGGGCGTCTTCCGCGTCCACCCGCTGATCATGACGCTGGGGATGGGCCTGATCATCTTCGGCTTCTCGAACGTCTGGCAGCTCCAGAACGTCCAGACCGGCGCCGGCGTCCCGCCCGAGCTCCGGACGATCGGCACGGGCCTCACCGCCGACGTGATCCCCAACGATCTCGCGGTCTTCGTGCCGGTCGCGATCGTGCTCATCCTGCTCCTGCGCCGGACGGGATACGGCCGGATGCTCTACGCCGTCGGCGACAACCCGGTCGCGGCGCGGCTGTCGGGCGTCCGCTCGTGGCAGGTGCTCGTGGTCCTCTACGTCATCTCGGCCCTGCTCGCCGGGATCGCGGGCCTCCTCCAGACGGGGCTCTCGAACACTGCCAGCGTCACGCTCGCCCAGCCGTACCTGCTGCCGTCGATCGCTGCCGCGGTCATCGGCGGGACCTCGATCTTCGGCGGCCGCGGCGGCTACGCCGGCACGATCGTCGGCGCGCTCATCCTGACCGTGCTGACCGGCTTCCTGAGCATCATCCTGCCCGAGCCGTGGCGACAGATCGTGTTCGGCTCGATCATCGTGCTCGTCGCCGCGGCCTACACCCGCGTCACCGCCGAGTCCTGAGGGTCGGCGCCGTGTCGGCGGCCACGCGACACCTCGGGCTCGACCTCGGCGGGACGAACATCAAGTGGGCCGTCGCGGAGCAGGCCGACGGGCGCTGGATCGCGCTCGACCGCGCCCAGGTCGAGACGCCGATCGCGGCCGGTGAGGCTGCGGTCGTCGAGCGGCTCGGGTCGGTCGGGCACGAGGCGATGGCGCGATGGCGGGGCGTGACCAGCGTCGGCATCGGCGTCCCGGGCCTCTACGATCCCGTCGCCGGGACGACCCGGTTCCTCGTGAACTTCCCCGGTGGCTGGCCCGGCGTCGCGGTCGCAGGGCCCGTCGGCGACGCGCTCGGGCTGCCGGCCGTCCTCATCAACGACGCCCGGGCGTTCGGGCTGGCGGAGCTGCGGGTCGGCGCCGGTCGCGGGGCGTCGTCGATGGTCGGGCTGACGCTCGGGACCGGGGTCGGCGGGGTCGTCGCGGTCGACGGGCGGATCGTGTTCGGCCACGACGGCACGGCCGGCGAGATCGGCCACCAGACGATCGAGCCCGACGGGCCGTGGTGCGGCTGCGGCAACCGCGGCTGCCTCGAGGCCTTCGCCCGGGGCGAGCAGGTCGCCACGCTCTGCGGGACGTCCACGCCTGCGGAGGCGGTCGAGCGGGCTCGCGCGGGGGACGCCCGGGCGCTCGACGGGCTGGCCCAGGTCGGGCGCTACCTCGGGATCGGGATCGGCAACATGCTGGCGGTGCTCACGCCCGATCGCGTCGTCATCGGTGGTGGGATCGCGGCAGGGGTCGACCTGCTGCTTCCGGCGATCGAGGCGGAGCTCGCCCGTCGCGTCCGGACGACGTCGCTCGAGGAGGTCGAGATCGTCGCCGCGGAGCTCGGGACGTGGGCGGGGGCGATCGGCGCGGCGATCCACGGCGCGGAGGCGGCGGCCGCGTCGCACCCGACACCCCATTCCGCCGTCGTCGCATGACCGAACCCGGCTACCGCCCGCACTACCGCCAGATCGAGCAGGCGCTGCGCGCTCGGATCGCGACGCTCGCGCCAGGCGAGCGGCTGCCGTCGGACGCGGAGCTGTGCGCCCAGTTCGGGGTGAGCCGAATGACGGCCCGAAACGCGATGGAGCGCCTGGCGGTCGACGGGCTCATCCGGCGCGAGCCGGGGCGCGGCAGCTTCGTCGCGGCCCGGCCGGCCCACCGTCGGGCGAACCGGCTCATGACGTTCACCCGCGAGATGCTGCGTGCCGGCCGGCGTCCGACCTCCCGGCTCCTCGCCCGGTCGGTCCGACCGTCGACGCCCGCGGAGGCGGCCAGCCTCGGGATCCCGCCGGCGGAGCCCGTCGTCGAGGTCCGCCGCCTCCGGCTCGCGGACGGCGAGCCGATCGCGATCGAGACGGCGGTGCTCGTGGCGGCCTGCGCCGACGCGGTCCTCGCGGCCGACCTCGCCCAGGGCTCGCTCCACGAGACGCTGGCGCGGGCGGGGTTCGTCCTCCACCGCGGCAGCGGCACGATCACGGCCGCGGCGGCCTCGGCCGAGGACGCGATGCTCCTCGGGATCGCGGCCGGCGCGCCGCTCCTGATCGAGCGGCGGGTCATCGTCGACGGCCACGGACGACGGATCGAGGCGACCGAGTCGCGCTACGTCGCCGACCGCTACGGGCTCGAGGTCCAGTTCGACGTCGAGGCGGCCGAGGTCGCCGACTGACCGGGATGGCGCCGACGGAGGTTCGGGGCCGGCTCGTCCTCGACGATCAGGTGGCGCCCGGGCGGGTGTTGGTCGCCGACGGCTCGATCGTCGCGGTCGAGGTTTCGGAGGGGTCCGACGGCGGATCGGACCTGCCCTTCGTCGCGCCGGGCTTCATCGACGTCCACGTCCACGGCTGGGGCGGTCACGCGGCGATGGGCGATCGTACGGCGCTCGACGGGATGGCTCGCGCGCTCCTGGGTCGCGGCGTCACCTCCTTCCTGCCGACCGCGGTGACCGCGCCCATCGATGCGCTCGCAGC
>DASTSC010000053.1:0-7405 GCA_035760905.1 Candidatus Limnocylindrales bacterium
CGGCGTCGAGGTACAGGTCGCACCAGACCGTCGACCCTTCCGGGCCGTTCGGCCAGGCCTGGTGGGTCAGGACGTAGTCGGGGTGGACCGAGATGATGAGGTTCGGCCAGAGGATGTAGTAGTGGATCCGGCCGGCGGCCACGTCGTCCGTCCCGGCGAGCAGCGGCCGGCCGTGGCGAAGCCCGTCCATGGACATCGTCTCGCAGCCGTTCGCGAGCGGCATCCAGCCGCCCTTCCACGGGCCGGTCGGCTCGAAGTCCTCGCCGAGGTCGTACGGCGTGAGCTTGTTGAGCAGCGGGTGGACGCTCGGGCAGTGGTAGCACTCGGAATAGTTCTCGGCGACGATCTTCCAGTTCGCCTTGACCTCGTAGGTCAGCCGCGTCACCCGCCGGAGCCGCCCGAACTCGCGCCCGAACGCGGCGTGGTGGCCTGACCAGTCGCCGAGGTACTCCTCCAGCCCCGGTCCCTCCTCGGCGAGCGAGACGAAGACGAACCCAGCCCACGTCTCGACCCGGACCGGCGCCAGCCCGAACTCGTCCTCGCTGAAGTCCTCGATGTCCTCCATGTGCTTCGCCCGCACGAGCCGCCCGTCGAGGTCGTAGATCCAGGCGTGGTACGGGCACTGGAAGCGGACCGCCTTCCCTCGCTCCTCCTCGACGACTGCCGTGCCTCGATGGCGGCAGACGTTGTAGAAGCCGCGGAGGAGGCCGTCGCGGCCGCGGACGATGACGAGCGGCTCGTCGACGAGGGTGTGGAGGAAGTACGTGCCCGGGTCCGGCGCGTCCTCGTCGCGGCCGACGCAGATCCAGTCGCGGTAGAACCACTCCTCGCGCTCGAAGGCCCAGATCGCCTCGTCGTGGTAGGAGCGGGAAGGCAGCAGCGTCGCAGCGCGGAACGGGCGGCGGACGGCCGCAAGCTCCGCGTCGGTCAGCGGAGCCGCGGCGGGATGGCGGATGAGCGTCACGCCGAGGAATCTATTCGAGCTCGATCTGCTGGCGCCACTGCGGCGTCGTCGTCGGCAGCCCGAGTGCCTCGATCTTCGGTCGGATCGCGTCCTGCGCCTCCGGGTCGCCGTGGACGAGGAACACGCGGCGCACGCTCCGCGCCGCACCGGGCCCACCGCCGCGGACGAAGTTGCGCAGCCAGTCGAGGATCTGCGACTCATCGGCATGCGCCGAGAAGCCGGCGACCGACTTCACCTGGCACCGCACGTCGACGAGCTGGCCCTCGACCTTCACCTTCCGGGCCCCGGCCTGGAGGCTCGCCCCGAGCGTCCCCACGCCCTGGTAGCCGACGAACAGGAGGACCGCGTTCGGGTCGCCAATGAGGTCCCGTAGGTGCCCGACGACGCGGCCGCCGGTGAGCATCCCGTTCGAGGCGACGATCATGTACGGCCGCGGCGCGCGGGCGATCGCGTCGGAGTCGTGAACGTCCTTCGTGACGATCTGCTTCGGGTAGTCGAGCGGCGTCTCGCCCGCGCGGAAGAGGCGCCGGGCGGCCTCGTCGTAGTACTCGGGGTGGCGGCGGTAGATCTCGGTCGCCTTCGAGCCCATCGGCGAGTCGAGGTAGAGGGGCAGGAGCGGGATACGGCCCTCGTCGATGAGCCGGTCGAGGGCGTAGACGATGTCCTGGGTCCGGCCGATCGCGAACGAGGGAACGAGGAGGACGCCGTCGTGCTCGGCGACGAGCGCGACGGTCTGGGCGAGGACGTCGAGCGCCTCCTGCTCGGGCTGGTGCTCGCGGCCGCCGTACGTCGTCTCGACGAGGACGTAGTCGGCCTCGGTGACCGCCGTGTAGTCGCGCAGGATCGCCGCGCCCGGACGGCCGAGGTCACCGGAGAAGACGATCGTTCGGTCGGAGCCGTCCTCGCCGGCCCCTTCGAGCCGGAGTCGGATGATCGCAGAGCCGAGGATGTGGCCGGCGTCGAGGAAGGTGGCGTGGACGCCGGGCGCGACCTCCGTCTCGGTGTCGTAGTCGATCGGTTTGAATCGACCGAGCGCCGTCCGCGCGTCGCGGACGGTGTACAGCGGCGCGTCGAGGTCGAGGTTCGGGTCCGGCTCGAGGGCGTGGGGAAGGTGGACGTCGGGGCCCGCCTGTGGCACCCGCACGGGCGATGCCGGACGCGAGGCCGTGGCCGCGGCAGCATCCTCGTCGTCGGCCGCCTTGACGACCGGTTCGATCGTCGTCGGGACGTGCTCGTGGGTGGCGAGGCTGCCGAGGGGCGCCTCGATCCCGGGGCTGTCCGCGACGGCTTCGCCGGCGTCGGCGAGGTCGAGCGCGGCCTCGTACTGAGTCTGCTCCTCCCGGTCCTCCTCCTCGGCCCGGTCCGGATGACGCCGTTCCCAGCGCATCTCGCGCTTCGAGAACTCCTCCTGGAGCTTGCCCGAGTCGAGGAGGACGAGCGCCGCCAGCTCGATCGTCCCCTTCGTCGCGTAGATCGGGCCGCGATAGCCGACGTCGACGACGTGCGGGATCAGCCCGCAATGGTCGAGGTGGGCGTGAGTGAGGAGCATCGCGTCGATCGTCGTCGGGTCGTACCCGAGCGGCACGAGGTTGCGGATGCGCTCGTCGGGCCGACCCTGGAACATCCCGCAGTCGACGACGACCTTCGCCCGGTCGGTTTCGAGGAGGTACTGCGAGCCGGTCACGGTCCCGGCGGCACCGAGGAAGTGGAGGTGGATTGGCATGATCGTGAGTGTCGCCGGTTCGGGCCGGGTCTGCCGGCGGCGTGTCGCGAGGGCGGGCGCGAGCTGCGGGCGCGAGCTGCGCCTCCGTCGCCGACGAGTCTCTTGGTGTAGATGCGCGTGAGCGCATCATCGGCCGGTCAACCGGGGACGCCCGCCCACGATGCCGCGACGCGCATCGACGCCGGCGAACCTTCCGCCGGCGCCGCCCTCCCGCTACGCGAGCGGCGCGCTACGCGAGCGGCGCGCCGACGACCGCGTCCACCGCCACCGCGAGGAACAGCAGCGTCAGGTAGCTGATCGACCAGCGATAGAGGCGAATCGCGCCGGCGGTCGAGGCCTCCTCGGCCGCACCCACCCGCCAGAGGGCCACCGCCTGGCGCAGGAAGATCGCGCCGAGCACGACCGCCGCGGCGAGATAGATCCAGCCCATCCGACCGACCGCGAAGAGGACGAGGCTGATCGCCACCAGCAGGACCGAGTAGAGGAGGATCTGGCGGCTCGTCTCGGCGATGCCGCGGACGACCGGCAGCATCGGCACGCGAGCGGCCTCGTAGTCGCGCCGGATTCGCAGCGACAGCGCCCAGAAGTGCGGCGGTGTCCAGTAGAAGACCAGGGCGAAGAGCACGAGCGCGGGCAGCCCGACCGACCCCGTGACGGCGGCCCAGCCGATGACCGGCGGGAGCGCGCCGGCCGCGCCGCCGATGACGATGTTCTGGGTGGTCGAACGCTTGAGCAGCATCGTGTAGACGACGACGTAGAACGCGATCGCGAGCAGCGTCAGGAACGCCGCGACGAGGTTGACGAGCCAGGCCATGACGACGAGCGACACGACCCCGAGCAGGATCCCGAAGACGACGGCCCGCTCGGGCTCGACCTGGTGGGCCGGGAGCGGCCGGCGTCGCGTCCGCGCCATGACCTCGTCGATGTCGCGGTCGAGGTAGCAGTTGATCGCGTTCGCCGAACCGGCAGCCAGCGTTCCGCCGATGAGCGTCGCAAGGACGAGGCCGGTGAAGTCGACGAGGTGCATGCCCGGCACGTCTCGTGCGGCGAGGACCATCGCCGGGACCGTCGTCACCAGCAGCAGCTCGATGATCCGCGGCTTCGTCAGCGCGACGTAGGCGCTGATCGAGTCCGAGATCGAGCGCGCGGCAGGCCGCGGCGCGCTCCCCTCGAGACGGCGCCCGCCTCCACCGCCCGCACCGACGCCAACGCTCACGGTCGCGCCGACGCGCGCGGTGTAGTACGACGCGAAGGCGAGACCAGCCGCGGCCGCCCAGATGAGCGCGCCGAGGGCGACGTGGAGCGTCTGCGTCCATTCGGCCAGCCGGGTCAGGACCTGCGCCCCGCCGATGATCGCCTGGATCGGGAAGAGGATCGCGGCGACGAACGCGAGGCGAACGAGCGCGGGGCGATCGGCCTGGGTGCGCCAGGCGGCGATTGCCGTGACCGCGACGATGAGGCCGACGACGATCGCCGCCCAGCGGTGGAGGACGTGGACCGTCGTGAGCTCCGTGAGCGGCGGCAGAAGGGTCCCGCCCATGAGCGGCCAGTCGGGGAAGATGAGCGCGGCGTTCGCGGCGGTGACGTTCGATCCGAAGAGGAGAAGCACGTAGACCGCGGCGGCCGTGAGGGTCGCGAGAAGCGTGAACCGCTGACTCGTGCCACGCCCCCCGATCCGTGCCGGAAACAGGCTCCGCACCAGCAGGAAGATCAGGAGCCCGAGCAGTGCCATCGCCGTCGCGAGATGCGCGGTGACCGACTCGCCGCTGTTCCCGAGCCGAACCGTCTCACGGCCCAGCCAGGCCTGGAAGCCGACGAGGGCGACCGCGAGGAGCGAGCCCCACAGGATCGACGGCCGGTCGCGGTGGTCGCGAACGGCGAAGAAGGCGAGACCGAGGATGAGGAAGCCGATGACGGCGGCGATTGTCCGGTGGGTCCACTCGATCCAGGCCTGGCCGTCGTTCGCGGGCGGCAGGATCTGGCCGTAGCAGAGCGGCCAGTCGGGGCAGGCGACGCCAGAGCCGGTCGCGCGCACGACGACACCGACCGTGACGAGCAGGAGGGTCGCGGCGACGGTGGTGGCCGCGAGCTTCTGGTACCGGGTCACACGCCTCTCCGGGGCCGAACGTGGGAACGCTGGCGATTGTACCGCCGTGCCGTTTCGAGCCCGGATCGGCCGTCCGGTCTACGCTCTTTCCGTGATCCGAACGAGAACTTCCGTAATCCCGCGTGCCGTCGGCGCCGCAGTGATCGCCCTCGCGCTCGCTGCGTGTTCCACGAACGCGTCACCGTCACCGTCGCCGTCGGGCGCGGGCGGCGCGAAGTACAGCGTCCTGCCGATCGTCGTCAGCACGGACCTCGCGCCCGGCACGAACCGGTTCCTGTTCGTCCTCGTGGACCAGCAGAACCGGCCCGTTTCGGCACCGGACCGGACGGCGTCCGTTGCCGTGTCGCCCGGGGACCAGCCGTCGGGGTCGGCGACGTCCGTGCCGGCGACGTTCCAGTGGGGCAACGAAGAAGCGAAGCAGGGCTATTACATCGCCGACGTCACGTTCTCGAAGGCAGGGCCGTGGTCGGCGCTATTCACGACGAAAGCCCCTGGCTCGGCCGAGGAGCAGATCCCCTACTCCTTCGACGTGAAGGAGAAGCACACCGCGGTTGCCGTCGGCGACAAGGCGCCGTCGACGAAGACGCCGACCGGAGCGGACGTGGGCGGCAAGCTGTCGGAGGTCTCGACCGACTCGAGCCCCGACCCGCGCTTCTACGAGACGTCCGAGAACCAGGCGCTCGCCCAGCACAAGCCGTTCGTCATCCTGTTCGCGACGCCGGCTTTCTGCCAGAGCGCGTTGTGCGGCCCGACGCTCGACCGCGTCAAGGCGGTCGCGAAGGACTACCCGAACGTCACGTTCATCCACGTCGAGCCGTACGTGATGAAGGTCGTCGACGGCAAGCTCCAGCCGGTTCTCGACTCGAACAACCAGCTCCAGGCGAACGACGTCACGAACGCCTGGGGCATCCCGAGCGAACCCTGGCTCTTCGCGGTCGACAAGGACGGGGTCATCCAGGGCTCGCTCGACGTCGTCTTCAGTGACAGCGAGCTCCGCGCGGCGATCGACAAGGTCGCGTAGCGGGCGGTGCCGCGGCGCGAGAACCCGCGCGTTTCCTGCCGGATGTGGGGATATCCCACGAGCGAGCCCACATTGGCGTATTTCGCGCCACAGCCGACTCCGTTTGTGGGTATTGGCCCACATTCGGACGAGTTTCGGAGCGTCCTTGGCGTCAGCAGGCGGTCTGAACCCCGAAATCCGTCCCAGTGGTGGGATATACCCACACTCGGAGCCGGTCGGCACGGCTCCCGCGGTCAGGCGGGTCCAATTCCCGTCCCGCTGCTCCCGGGCGCCACGAGCGGCTCGTCTTCGGCGCACTTCGGGCACGAGTCGGGGCCTGGCTCGTACGTCGGCAGCTCGAGGCGCCAGAGCGCGTGGAGTGGGTAGACGCGCCCGGTCGTCGGCGATTCGATCGTCGCCCGGCCGCCCGAACGGTCGACGAGCACCTCGCAGCCGACGATCTCGCCGCCCATCGCCTCGACCGCCGGCAGCATCGCCAGGATCGAGCCGCCCGTGGTCAGGATGTCGTCGACGAGCAGGACCCGCTCGCCGCGACGGATCGTGAACCCGCGCCGGAACTCGCGGCGGGTCGCCCCATCATCGCCCCGGACCTCCTCGGCGAAGATCGCCCGTGTTCCCAGCTGTCGCCCGGTCTCGAACGCGAGGATGACGCCGCCGGTGGTCGGACCGGCGACGAGGTCCACCCCCGCCTCCCCGTACCGTGCCGCCCAGAAGCCGCACAGCTCGGACGTCGCCGCCGGGTCGGACAGGACCGCGAACTTCTCGACGTACGCGTCGCCGTGGCGCCCGCTCTTGAGCTTGAAGTGGCCTTCGCGGAGCGCCCCGCTGGCCCGGAACAGCTCCTTGGTCCGTGCCGCCACCGCGGCCTCCGCGGCGATCCCGAGGGCCGGCTTGATCGTCGTCACGAGACGAGTCTATGGGCTGACCAATGTCGGGTCGTCCGGCACTGTCCACGCTCCTCCGTCGCGACGTCTCATCGAGACGAGGGGCCGACGTATGGCCGGACCGTGGGATCCGACGTCGGCCGGGAGGGTGCCAGCCATGTCGAACCCCGTTCACGCTCCCGCGAGCGGCTCCGACCTTCGGGGGCCCATCGCGTTCGGAGTGATCCTCGTCCTCGCCGGCGTCGTCTCGCTCGCCGGACGGTACCTGGAGCTCTCGCCCGAGTTCGGCGGCTGGGTCGTCGCGATCATCGGCGCGGCGCTCCTGGCGGCATTCCTCTACAGCCACGAGTACGGATTCCTCATCCCGGGTGGGATCCTGACCGGCCTCGGCCTCGGCCTGGCGGCGTCGCAGATGCTGTCGCTCCACGACCAGTCCGAGGGCGGCGTGATCGTCCTCGGACTCGGCTTGGGCTTCGTGTCGATCTACGCGATCGGCGCGCTCGCCGGGCTTTCGGCCAACCACTGGTGGCCGTTCATCCCGGGCGGGATCCTCACCGTCGTGGGATCGGCGCTGCTCGTCGGCGGCCAGGCGGTCGACCTGCTCGACTACTGGGGCATCGCGGCGATCGTCCTCGGGCTGCTCGTCTTCCTGGGCGCGCTCCGCGGTCAGCGTCGCCCGGGATAGCTACGCCTGCGGCGACGATGC
>DASTSC010000054.1:0-2905 GCA_035760905.1 Candidatus Limnocylindrales bacterium
CGGTCTTCTCGCGGCCACCCTCGGCCCGGGCCCGACGATCGCGATTGACGCGGTCTCCTATGTCGTCTCGTCGGCGGGCCTCTTCCTCGTGTCCCGCGACCTCCGGCCACCGGCCGACCGCGTTCCGAGCCCGCTCATCGCGGAGGTTCGCGAGGGGATCGTCCACATCGTCCACGACCCGCTCCTCCGGGCGGCGATCCTCGTCTTCGCGACGTTCTCCGCGGCGATCGCCTCGGTCGTGTCGAGTCTCGCCTTCCGGATCACCCACGAGCTCGGGCAGCCGCCGACCGCTCTCGGTGCGGTCATGACCGCCTGGGGCGTGGGCGCGGTCGTCGGGTCGCTCGCGGCGGGCCGCGTCGGACGCGACACGCGGATCGCGCCGGTCCTGCTCGGAAGCCTCGCCACGGCCGCCGTCGCCCTCGTCGGCATCGGCCTCGTCGAGTCGGTCGGGGCGATGGCCGCGCTCGCGGCACTCTTCGGGGCGGGTGAGTCGGTCACCGCCGTCACGTACATCAGCGTCCGCGCGGCGTACTCGCCCGACCACCTCCTCGGTCGGATCGCCGGCACGGCGCGGGTCATGGCCCTCACGCTCCAGCCGATCGGGATGCTCGCCGGCGGCTGGCTCCTCGACGCGGTCGGCGGCAGCGCGACGCTCGGGCTCATGGGGATCGCCGTCGGCCTCATCGTCCTCCTCGCCGCGCCGGCGAGGCCGCTGCGGGAGTCGCCGGTCTCGCCCGCCCGCCCCGCGTCAGCCGTCACCGGCTGAAGGCCATGCCTGGGCGTCGAGCGCGAGGGGAGCCGACCGTACCGACGGCCTGAGCCGGACGCGCCGGACCGAACGCCGATCAGCGAGCGGCCTCACGCCACAGGGCGGGCGTGAGGCCGTAGCACGTCCCGTCGTCGCGGCGGACCCGCCCGGTCATCCAGTCCGCGTACCACTCCTGCCAGCTGTGGCCGGCCGGGTTGCGGTCGTGCCAGGCCCGGTACGTCCGGCCATACGGCGGCTCGTCCCGCGGTCGGCACGACGTCCTGATCTCGGCGTCGTGGAGGTTCGGGAACCGGGCTTCGCCCACACCCATGCCGCGCAACGTGCCCTCGACCTGGTGGAGCCACTCGTGGACGAAGCCCTCCTCCGGAAAGGGCCGGCGGGCGTGGTCGAGCCACTCGTCGGAGACGATCGAGCTGAAGCCGGCGCCGCGGACCTCGCGCGACGGGCCGATCGAACAGCCCCAGCCGCAGAGCGGCACCCGACCGTCGGACGGCCAGACCACGAAGAGCGAGGCTGTACGCCGGGCCCGATCGAGTCGATCGATCTCGGCCCGGACGTCGTCCGGGCCGGCCCAGAGGGCGTCCGGGCCGGTCGGCGAGAGCGACACGAGCGGACGCTCCACGATCCGGACGTCGAGCGGCTCGATGCGCGCAGCGCCCTCGCTCCAGGCCTCGACGGCCGCGGGGACGCGGCGGGCCTGGTCGACGATCGTCGCGAGCTCCTCGTCGGTCGCAATGCGTGCCGTCCGGCCCCGTCTCCCCGACGGCGTCCGCCAGCCGGCGTCGGTCTGCCGGAAGACGAGGACGGTCGCGCGCCAGGTCGCCGGCTCGGGCATCGACCGCAGGCTACGACGGCTACGATCGGTCGACCAGCCAGGAGGGCAGCGCGTGGATCGGGTGGGTGTGATCGGGCTCGGGACGATGGGCACGGCGATGGCGGCGAACCTCCACTCGGCGGGCTTCGCGACGACGGTCTGGAACCGGACGCCGGGCAGGGCCGCCGCGCTCGTCGAGGCCGGGGCGACCGAGGCGAGCTCGCCCGCGGACGTAGCCAGGAGCTCGGAGGTCGTGGTGGTCTCGGTCTCGGACACGCCCGACGTCGAGGCGGTCCTGTTCGGCCCCGGCGGCGTCGAGAAGGGCGCCCACGCCGGCCTCGTCGTCGTCGACACCTCGACGATCAGCCCGTCGGCGACGCGGACGTTCGCGGATCGCCTCCGAGCGCGAGGCGCGGACCTCGTCGACGCGCCGGTGTCCGGCGGCTCCGAGGGCGCCCGAAACGCGACGCTGACGATCTTCGTCGGCGGCGGGGACGCGAGCGTCGAGCGGGTCCGGCCGGTCCTCGAGGCGATCGGGCGCACGATCACCCACTTCGGCCCGGCGGGCTCCGGCCAGGCGGTGAAGGCCGTCAACCAGGTCGTCATCGCCGGCGTCTACCTCGGCGTCGCCGAGGGGCTCGTGCTCGCGATGAAGGCCGGGCTCGACCCGGACAAGGTCGTCGCCGCGCTCGGCGGCGGCGTCGCCGGGAGCTGGATCCTCCAGAACCGGAGCGCCCGGATGATCGCCAACGACTACCCGCTCGGGTTCCGGATCAGCCTCCATCTCAAGGACCTCGGGATCGCCCTCGGGCTGGCCCGCGAGGTCGGAGCGGCGCTGCCGGTCGCCGGCCTCGCCCAGCAGCTCGAGAACGGGCTCGTCGGGCGCGGCTACGGCGACGAGGACAACTCCGATCTCGCGCGGGCGATTCGCGAGCTCAGCGGTCTCGGCTGAGGTCTCGCCTCAGGCGACGGCCGCCGGCGTCCGGGCGCCGAGCTGGACGAGCAGGAGCGGCTCGCCGAGACGCCCCTCGTAGCGCGGGCGGAAGCGGTCGCGGCTGTACATGTCGTCGACGTCGACGGTCCTGGGCTTGCCCGGCTCGGGGAGCTCGGTATGGGCATAGCGCCCGTCGCGGATGCCGACCAGGCGGCCGGTGACGCCGTCGGCGATCAGGTCCATCGCTACGTTCGCGAACGTCGTCGCGACGAGCTGGTCGAGCGAATCCGGCTCGCCCGAGCGGAGGTCGTAGGTCAGCTCGGAGGCGACGGTGTCGACCCCGGTCCGGCTCTTGATCTCGGCCGCGAGCACCTCGCCGATGTTCACC
>DASTSC010000055.1:0-8316 GCA_035760905.1 Candidatus Limnocylindrales bacterium
TGGCGCGGCTGATCGACCGTACCGCGAGCTCAGCTCCGAACCGCGTAGAGGTGCCAGTGCCCGGGCACGCCCTTGAGCGCGTGCACGCCGCGGTCCTCGAACTCGATCCCTGAGCCCACGACGAGGTCCTTCACCGTCGACGAGACGAGGACTTCCCGGGGGCCTGCGAGCGCGCAGATCCGCGCCCCGATGTGAACGGCGATCCCCCGGACGTCGCTCGCCGCGAGCTCGATCTCGCCGGTGTGCAGGCCGGCACGGAGCTCCAGGCCGAGGGGCAGGACGGCGGCCGAGATGGCCTGGGCGCAGCGGATCGCCCGCGCCGGCCCGTCGAACGTCGCCAGAAGCCCGTCCCCGGTGGTGACGACCTGGCGGCCGCGAAACCGACCGAGCTGCTCCCGGGCGAGCGAGTAATGCCGATCGAGCAGCTCCTTCCAGCGAAAGTCGCCGAGCTCGTGGGCCCGCTCCGTCGAGCCCACGATGTCGGTGAACAGCACGGTGGCCAGGACCCGATCGACCTCGGGCGCCCGTCGGGCGCCCGTCAGGAACTCCTCGAGCTCATCGAGCAGGCGGCCCTGATCGCCCGCCCACATCAGGTTCCCGCTGCCCGGCAGCTCGAGATGCCGGGCGTCGGGGATCTGGTCGGCGAGATACCGACTGAGCTGGACCGGCGTTCTGGCCGACTCGGTGTGCGTCACGACGAGCGTCGGGACGCGGATCGCCGGCAGCACGTGCCGGACGTCGCTCTCGTACAGGACGCTGCCGACGACGAAGGCCGTCGCCGGGCTCGCCGAAAGCCGCTCGTAGCGGGCGAAGCCGCGCAGGACCTCGGGATTCCGGTACGCAGCCGGCGCCATCGCCCGGAGGAAGCCCCCAGCACCCCACGCGGAGCGAATCGGCTCGACGTCGACGTCCGCGAGGGAACGCGGGAGCTCGGGGAAGTAGTCGTCCGTCCCGGTCAGCCGAGCGAAGCCGTCAACGAGCACGAGCGCGGACGTCCGGCTCGGATAGGTCGCCGCGAACAGCAACGCGAGATAGCAGGCGCCCAGGCCGGCGACGAACGCCGCCCGCTCCGAACCGGCGCCGTCCATCACGGCCCGGACATCGTCCATCCATGCTTCGAGGGTCGGCTTGCCACCGTCCGGGACCGGATCGGAGATGCCGGTCCCACGCTTGTCCAGAACGATGACGCGGGCAAAGCTGGAAAGGCGCTCGACGAACCGCGCCAGCGGCGGGAAGTCCCAGAGTGCGTCGACGTTGCTGAACCACTGGTCGAGGAGGACGAGATCGAACGGGCCCTGGCCAACGACCTGGTAGCCGATCTGAACGTCGCCGCTCCGGGCGTACCTGGTCTCGGGTTGTTCGGTCATCGCAGGGGACCTCCGCCTGGACGACGTCGAGTCGCGACGACGGTGAGCGCCACCATCTTCGCGCGGCAGCCGAGCGAGATGTCGTGACGCAACCGGCTGGTGGGCGCATGATGCAAGACGCGCGGGCGAGGAGGGCGCCGTGGCCGACTACTTCCTGGGCAGCCCGATCGCCGGGTGGACCAAGAACTTCCTGCTGACGTACGCGGACGGGGACGTCGAGGCGGAGCTGTCGGCGCGGGCCATCCTCGACACCTGCGAGAGCGATCTCGCGGCGCTCGAGTACGACTTCGCGACGAGCTTCCAGGTCGGCGGGCGCAACGAGTACGCGACGTGGGTCCACGTCTCGAACTCGGGCGGCGGCGGCTCGAACCGCGGCTGGGGCGACGACGAAAGCAGCGTCATCGGGGTCAACGGCACCAAGCCGTTTCCGAACCGCGATGAGTACGCCCGATTCGTGTTCGTCGCCGAGCTGGCGGAGATCCTGATGGATTTCACCGGCTACGGCTGGAACCGCGGGGCCAGCAACGGCGAGGCCCTTTCGATCTTCCTGGCAACCTCGCTTCACGGCGGCGCCTACTACCGGACCGTCTCGGGCCCTCGGGTGAACCAGTGGCTCAACGCCAACCCGCGCCCAGACTGGATCGACGCGACGGAGGGCACCGACCAGAACCAGGTGTCGTACGGCTGCGGCCTCCTGTTCCTGTACTGGCTGCAGGGCCAGCTGCGGTACACGACCCGGCAGATCGTGACCAAGCCGAGCGGGACGCTCGCCCAGGTCCATGCCGCCCTGACCGGGCAACCGAACGGATTCGCGGCGTTTCGGGACCTGGTGGAGCGGCACCTGCCGACGGGCTTCGGCGTGCAGGTCGGCAGCGACAACATCTTTCCGCTTCTCGACGGTCGGGCGCGCTCGGTCTACGTCCAGCCCTCGAGCAGCACGATCAGCTCGACCCGCAAGGAACCGCCGCGCCGCATCACCCTCGATCCCGGCTTCATCTGCGAGCCACGCGACTACGACTACTGGCTCGTCGAGGAGGTCGAGGAGGTCGACGTGACCGCCACGTGCCGAGGGTTCGCCAACGCCCGAATCGGCTGGTCGGTGAACGGCGTCGCGCTCGCCGGCGGCCGCGGTCCGACCGCGGACAGCGTCCGGCTGCCGGGCGACAGCGTGCTCACGTATCCGGACGGCCGAAAGACGACGAACCCGTCGAAGACGATCGGCGTCCAGTACCTCGTCGCCTCGAGCTGGAACAAGAGCACGCTGAAGATCCGGAACACCGAGTTCCTCGGGATCACGGGGCTGGAGATCATCGCGGCCGCGGCCGAGCAGGCCATCGGGGGCGACGCCGGCGTCTCCCGCACCGAGACGTGGGGACTCGGCGGACTCGTCACCGAGGTCGAGCCTCGATACTCCGAGGACCGACGGAGCTGCAATCCGCAGTTCCAGATGATCGACCGCAGCGTGCTGGAACTCGCCGAGCGGATCTACGTGCTCATTCACACCCCCGATCCGGCGCCGGAGCTCCTCGTCGCCGTCACGCGGGCGCTCGAGCGCCTCAGGGCGCTCGCCGACGAGGCAGCAGAATCGACCGGCATCTCCGCGGAGCGAATCGTCGACGAGGCACTCGCCAGCATTCGGCCCGAGACGATCTCCGCCCCCGCCGCCGCCCCCGCCGCCGCCACGTCGATGCCGATGCCGCGGATGCTCGTCGGGGCCGACGGACTGCCGCCGGTGGGCGTGGACGGGGCGATCGGGCAGTCACCGTGGATCGCGCCCGCGCGGGAGCTCGAGCAGACGCGCGGGCGAACGCGCAAATCGACGGACTCCGAGCGGAAGTCGAGGCAGTCGAAGCCGAAGTAGCGCAGTCAGGCTAGTGGCCGCCGGACGCGCAGCGATGCCCGCATGACGAGGGCTCGCTAGACTCCACGTCCCGCTCATGCCCACGGTCACCATGGAGCGGGCCGGAGTCGGGCGCGACATGCGATCCGCTTCGGCCGGACTCCTCTCGACGAAGCTCCGTGTCCCCTCGTCGGCGCCCGGCCATGTTCCGCGACGACGCCTCGTGGAGCGGCTCGACGCGGCCCTGGACCGCGGGATCGTCCTCGTCACCGCGCCCGCCGGATCGGGCAAGACCACGCTCCTCGCCGAGTGGGCGGACGGCCTCTGCCGACCGGCGGCCTGGCTCGCGATCGACGAGGCGGACGACGAGCCGGACCGCTTCTGGCGGTACGTTCGCGCGGCGCTTCGGGACGGCCCGACCTCCGACGAGTCCGATGCGCCCACGCGCATCGACGGGACGGAGGTCGCCCGGACGGACGCCGCCGACCAGACTCCCGGCGCCGAGGCGCTGATCAACGAGATCGCGGCCGGCCCCGACGACGTCATCCTGGTCCTCGACGGCTACGACCGGATCCATGACGAATCGATCCACGACGGGATGGCGACCCTCATGGACCGAAGGCCGGACAACCTCCGCCTCGTGCTCGCCAGCCGCGGCGAGCCGCCCCTGCCGATCGCCCGCCTGCGAGCCTCCGGCCACCTGTTCGACCTCACCTGCGCCGACCTCCGGATGCGCGACGACGAGGTTGCTGCGGTGGTTCGCGAGGAGCGGCTGTCGCTGTCGGCCGAGGACGTCCGCCTCCTCTCGGCCCGGACCGAAGGCTGGGCAGCCGGCGTGCGGCTCGCCTGCCTCTCGCTCCAGGGCGAGGCCGGGCGCTGCATGGACGGACACTGCGATGTCGCCGCCCGGCTCGGCCGCCGCGCCCGCTTCATCCTCGACTTCCTCGTCGAGGAGGTGCTCGGGCGAGAGGCGCCTGAGACCCGAGCGTTCCTCCGGGCGACGTCGATCGTCGATCGGATCAGCGGCGACCTCGCGAACGCCCTCACCGGCCGGACCGACGGCCAGGCGATGCTCGAGCGGCTCGAGCGCCGCAACCTGTTCCTCGTTCCGCTCGACGATCACGCCGGCTGGTGGCGCTACCACGGGCTGTTCGGCGAGCTCCTGCGGTCCCGGCTCCTGGCCCTCCAGCCCGACGACGTCCCGCGGCTCCACCGGGCGGCCGCGGCCTGGTACGCCGATCGCGGCCAGACCGGCGACGCCATCCGCCACGCCCTCGACGCCGGCGACGCGCCCGATCCGCGGAGGGTGCTCATCCCCGGCAGCTGCGAGGCGTTGAGCGAGCGCGAGCTCGAGGTCCTCCGGCTGCTCGCGGCGGGCCACGCGAACCGCGAGATCGCCGACCGCCTGTTCGTGACCGTGGACACCGTCAAGCGCCACGTCACCCACATCCTCGGGAAGCTCGGGGCCGCGAACCGAACCGAGGCGGCCGCCCGATCGCGCGATCTCGGCCTGCTCGACTGAGACCGGCCGGACGCGCGCAGCCCTACCGCGCAGCCCTACCGCGTCGTCGCGCTCGCCAGCGGCCTCGCAGCCGCGAGGTACTCGTGGATCTCGCGGATCGCGGCGGCGCCCTCGCCCACGGATGCCGCGACGCGCTTGATCGAGCCGTGCCGGACGTCGCCGGCAGCGAAGATTCCGGGCACGCTCGCGCGCATCGTCGGAACCGGCTCGCCGGACCCGCCTCGACCGACGACGTCCTCGCCGGTCAGCACGAACCCCCGCTCGTCGCGCTCGACCGACGCCGGCAGCCAGTCGGTCCGCGGCCGGGCGCCGATGAGCACGAACACGGCGAACGCCGGCCGCTCCTCGGTCGCTCCCGCGGCCCGGTCGCGGAGGACGAGCGACGCGAGCCGGCCCTCGCCGCGCGCCTCGACGATCTCGGTGTTGAGCCGGACCTCGATGTTCGGGCGGTCGTGGAGCTGCTCGACGAGGTACTCCGAGACGTCGTCGATCGACGAGCCGCGGACGAGCAGCGTCGCGCTGCGGGCGTAGCGGGCGAGGTAGACCGTCGCCTGCGCGCCCGAGTTGCCGCCGCCCACGACGAAGACGTCCTCGCCGGCGACGCCCGGCGCCTCGGTCGCGCCGGCCCCGTAGAAGACCCCCCGACCGACCAGCCGCTCGACGCTCGGGATGCCGAGCTTGCGGTACCTGACCCCCATCGCCAGGACGACCGACCGCGTTCGCGCCGTCGACCCGTCGTCGAGGGCGATCGTGAAGCCGTCGGCGTCCTGCTCGAGGCCGACCGCGTACCGGCCGATGAGCAGGTGGGCGCCGAGCGTCCACGCCTGCCGCAGCGCGCGGGTCATGAGGTCGGCGCCGCTGATGCCGGCTGGAAAACCCAGGTAGTTCCGAATGAGCGGGCTCGCGCTCGCCTGTCCGCCGAGCGCGGAGGACTCGATGACGAGCGTCCGGAGCCCCTCGGAGACGCCGTAGACGGCGGCGGCCATGCCCGCCGGGCCGGAGCCGACGATCGCGACGTCGAACGGCTCCGACAGGTCGGTGTTCGCGCCGAGCGCGGTCGCGATGTCGCCGATCGTCGGGCGGCTCAGGACGCGGCCGTCGGGCAGCAGGATCGCCGGCAGCTCGGTCCGGCCGGGCAGCCTCGACGCGAGCTCGCGGCCGGCCTCGGACTTCACGTCGTAGAACCCGAGCGGCACCGCCCACCGGACCACCGTGTCGCGGAGGACCTGGGCCTCCGGGTCGTCGGGCTCGGCGAGCAGCTTCGTCGACTCGACGTACCGACCGTGCTCGGTCGCCCAGTCGGCGAGAAGATTGCCGATCGTCGCGAGGAACTGCTCGTCGGTGACGCTCCACGGCCAGCCGACGACCGCGTCGATCTCGCCGAGCAGCGACGCCCGGGTGAGGGTCGGCGTGGCCGACGTGTCGGCCCAGCTCGCGAGCACGACCCGCCGCGACGTCGGCAGGACGTCGCGAAGCCGGCCGAGAAGCGACGTCCCGAGCTCGGACGGCATCCGCTGCTCGGCGATCACGAGCGCCGCCTCGCCGTTCCCGTCGCGGAGCTGCCCGATGACGTCGATCGCGACGGCCGCCGCCGCGACCTCGACGATCCGGTAGTCGGTCGCGAACCAGCGCGCGATGCTCTCGACGATCCGCGCCCGGCTCGCGTCGTCCTCGGAGATGACGACGATGACGGGCCGACGGTCGGTCATGGGTCGCGCTCGTCGAGCGGCGGCCGGACGCGGAGCCCGATCAGCTCCGAGACCCACACCCGGAGCCGCGGCAGGTGCTCGGCGTAGTGCTCGGCGCCGGCCTTGCGAACCCACTGCGCGGCGACGTCGTCGGGCTCGCGGAGCTGGAACCAGGCCTCGAGGAACCAGGATCGGGCCGCGACGGCCCGGTCCCAGACCCTCTCCCACGGCTCGCCGCGGAGGGCGTGGAGCACCTCGGCGTTTCGGTCGTCGATGTCGATGTCGCGAGGCCGATAGGAGCGCGCGCCGATGTCGATGAGCTGCTGGCGGGCCTCGACCTGCCAGGCCCGGATATGCCCCACGAGGTCCTTCACGCTCCAGACCGGGTCGACGAAATAGCCCGGGGCGAGCCGCTCCTGGGGCGTCAGCATCGCGATCAGCTCGGAGATCTCGGTCCAGGCCGCCTTCTCGAGGTCCACCTCGGCCATCCGCTCGGGCGGGATCGGCCAGACGGCGCCGGCCACCGCCGCCCGGGCCTGGGTCGTCATCGCGTCCATCTCAGAACCTGTCCATCTCAGACGGCCACCGGCGCCGGCGCGGTCCGTCGCCGGCGCTCGAACGCGAGGTCGGGCTCCGGAACCGGTCCGTCGTCGAGGAGTGGCGCCGCGATGCCCTTCACGTGCCGGTCGAAGAAGGCGACCGAGTACGTGCGAACGACCTCGATCGCCCGGTCGACGTCGATCGACCCGCTGATCCCGCGCTTGGCGATGAGCGGCGAGAGGAGGCGGCCGTCGGAGAAGTCGATGTGGTACATGCCCGGCACGAGGACGATGTAACCGTCGCCCGGCAGTCCCTCGAAGGCGACCCGCATGCTTCGGTGGGCCAGGCTCACGTCGTACTCGTCCCAGCCCTCGCGGCGCATCGTCGCGGCGTCGCGGGTGATCCATATCGTCGGTTGCCGGAGCCTGCCGGAGAGAGCATCGGCCGGGACGTATGCGTCGAGCGACATCAGGGCCGCGAACCCCGGCTCGTGCGCGCAGGCCTCGGCCGCGACCACCCCGCCGAGCGAGACGCCGAAGACGCCGACGCGTTCGAGATCGAGATGACCGGCCAGCGGCTCGGCCCGATCCGCGTTGAGCGCGGCCACCCGGCGGAGCACGAACCGGAGGTCCTCGGCGAGGTACGGGATGACGCTGTCGATCCACGGGCCCTGCGGGTCGTCGGGGGCGTGGCGCGGCCAGGGCGGCAGCAGCCGCGGGTCGAATTCGACGAGGCGTCCGTCGGGGAAGCGAACGCCGGACGCGGCGTGGCTGTGGTCGATCGTGACGACGACGTAGCCGTGCGAGGCGAGGTCCTCCACCTGGATCGTGTTGTGCTCGCGGACGCCGCAGCGGCCGTGCGAGAAGAGGAGGACCGGGTAGGCGGTCTCGTCGTCGGCGACCGGCGCGCCGGGCACGGCATGGGTGCGGACGTCGCCGAGGTGGGCGAACGCGTCCCGCGGCAGCTTCATGAGCAGCGCCAGCTGCTCGAGGGTCCGCGGATCCTCGACGTACGGCGCGACACGCGCCCCGGGCTGCGGCTCGGCCGGGTACCAGAGCTGGACCATGAGCTCGCGCGGCCCGGCGTCGGGGCCGACGAAGATGTCTGGGCGGTCCGGATCGGTCCAGCGGCGCGTCACGGTCCCGATCGCGTAGGGGCCCGTCGGCGGCGGCAGGACGGTCATCGTCGGCTCCCGACCGGTCATCGTCAGCTCCCGACGACGTCGATCACCATGCCCTGGTGCCACGTGCAGACGAACTGCGTCGTGCCCTTCGGGACGGTGACCGAGACCGTCTTCACGTCGCCGGTCTTCATCGGGCCCGTGCTGACGTGGAGCGCCTCGCTCGTGAAGTTGTGGTT
>DASTSC010000056.1:0-3446 GCA_035760905.1 Candidatus Limnocylindrales bacterium
CGGTCTTCTCGCGGCCACCCTCGGCCCGGGCCCGACGATCGCGATTGACGCGGTCTCCTATGTCGTCTCGTCGGCGGGCCTCTTCCTCGTGTCCCGCGACCTCCGGCCACCGGCCGACCGCGTTCCGAGCCCGCTCATCGCCGAGGTCCACGAGGGGATCGTCCACATCGTCCACGACCCGCTCCTCCGATCGGCGATCCTCGTCTTCGCGACGTTCTCCGCGGCCATCGCCGCGCTCGTCTCCGGCCTCGCCTTCCGGATCACCCACGAGCTCGGTCAGTCGCCGACCGCCCTCGGTGCGGTCATGACGGCCTGGGGTGTCGGCGCCGTCGTCGGGTCGCTCGCGGCCGGCCGGGTCGGACGCGAGACGCGGATCGCGCCCGTCCTGCTCGGAAGCCTCGGGCTGGCCGCGGTCGCGCTCGTGGGGATCGCCCTCGTCGAGTCGGTGCCCGCGATGGCGGCGCTCGCGGCGCTCTTCGGCGCGGGAGAGTCGGTCACCGCCGTCACCTACATCAGCGTCCGCGCGGCGTACTCCCCGGATCAACTCCTCGGCCGGATCGCCGGCACGGCGCGGGTCATGGCCCTCGCTCTCCAGCCGGTCGGGATGCTCGTCGGCGGCTGGCTCCTCGACGCGGTCGGCAGCCGCGCGACCCTCGGGCTCATGGGCCTGACGGTCGGCCTCATCGCCCTCCTCGCCGCGCCGGCACGGCCGCTCCGGACATCCCCGGTCTCGCCCGCCCGCTCAGCCGGTAACTTGACCGGCGACAACTGAAACGATGTCGTAACGGCGCTCGCGCCGCCCTTCCGACGCCGCGATCCGGAAGGGTGACGATAGGAGATGGCCGACGTCCCGAGGCGTCCCCGACCGGGGGCGCGGGACGTGAAGAACGCCGCGCGCCCCATCCGGACGCCCGCCCGCCGGTCGACGGATCGACAAAGGCTTGTCGAAGGAGGCGCGTATGACGCAGATGCGGACGACGACCAACGATCAGGTGACCTGGGCGAGCGGCCTGAGCGTGCTCGCGGGTCTATGGCTCCTCATCTCGCCGTGGGTCCTCGGGTTCAGCGACCGGCAGAACCCGCTCTGGAACGCGGTCATTCTCGGGATCGTGATCGCGGTCCTCGCATTCATCCGGGCCGGTGGGTGGTACTCGGCCATCTGGCTCGCGTGGGTGAATCTCGTGCTCGGGATCTGGGTCTTCATCTCGCCGTGGGTGCTCGGCTTCGCCGACCAGAACGCGCCGCTCTGGGACGCGCTCGTCGTCGGCGTCATCATCGTGATCCTCTCGGCGTGGAGCATCTGGGCGACGAGCGCGCGAGGGGCGCCGAACGCGCCGGCGGTCTGACGCCGGTCCAGCTGCCGGTCAGCGCACGGCCTCACGCCAGAGCTTCGGCGTGAGGCCGTAGCACGTCCCGTCGTCGCGGCGAACCCGGCCGGTCATCCAGTCGGCGTACCACTCCTGCCAGCTGTGGCCGGCCGGATTGCGGTCGTGCCACGTCCGATACGTGCCGCCGAAGGGCGGCTCGTCGGTCGGCCGGCAGGACGTCCTGATCTCGGCCTCGTGGAGGCTCGGGAAGCGGTCGTCGCCGACGCCCTTCGACCGGAGCGCGCCCTCGACCTGGTGGAGCCACTCGTGGACGAAGCCTTCCTCGGGAAAGGGGCGCCGCGCGTGCTCGCGCCACTCGTCGGACACGATCGAGCTGAATCCGGCGCCGCGCGCGGCCGCTGACGGCCCGATCGAGCAGCCCCAGCCGCAGAGCGGAACGCCGCCGTCCGACGGCCAGACGACGAGGATCGACGCCGCTTGCCCGCCGAGCCTCAACCGCTCGATCTCCGGTCGCACGTCGTCAGGACCGGCCCAGAGGGCGTCGGGGCCGGTCGGCGAGAGCGAGACGAGCGGCCGCTCCACGACCAGGGTCTCGAGCGGGTCGATCCTCGCCGCGCCCTCGCTCCATGACTCCACGGCAGCGCGGACGCGGCTCAGCTGCTCGAGGATCGTCGCGATCTCTTCGTCGCCCGCGACCCGGCGCGTTCGGCCCCGTCGTCCGGACGGCGTCCGCCAGCCCGCGTCCGCCGCCCTGAAGACGAGCGCGACCGCACGCCACGTCCCTGGGCCGTCCATCGGTCGCAGGCTACGACGGCTACGATCGGGCGACCAGCCAGGAGGGCAGTGCGTGGATCGGGTGGGTGTGATCGGCCTCGGCACGATGGGCGTGGCGATGGCCGCGAACGTTCGGGCGAAGGGCTTCGAGACGACGGTCTGGAACCGGACGCCGGGCCGGTCGGCTGCGCTCGTCGAGACTGGCGCGGCCGAGGCCGGATCGCCGGCGAACGTCGCCCGAGACTCGGACGTCGTCCTCCTCTCGGTCTCGGACACGCCCGACGTCGAGGCGGTCCTGTTCGGCCCCGGCGGTGTCGAGGAGGGCGCCCACGCCGGGCTCGTCGTCGTCGACACCTCGACGATCAGCCCCTCGGCGACGCGGACGTTCGCCGAGCGCCTCCGAGCGCGCGGCGCCGACCTCGTCGACGCCCCCGTCTCCGGCGGGTCCGAGGGTGCCCGGAATGCGACACTGACCGTGTTCGTCGGCGGTGAGGAGGCGAGCGTCGAGCGGGTCCGGCCCGTCCTCGAGGCGATCGGCCGGACGATCACCCACTTCGGCCCGGTCGGGTCCGGGCAGGCCGTCAAGGCCGTCAACCAGGTCGTCATCGCCGGGACGTACCTCGGCGTCGCCGAGGGGCTCGTGCTCGCGATGAAGGCCGGGCTCGACCCCGACAAGGTCGTCGCCGCGCTCGGCGGCGGCGTCGCCGGCAGCTGGATCCTCCAGAACCGAAGCGCCCGGATGATCGCAAACGACTACCCGCTCGGGTTCCGGATCAGCCTCCACCTCAAGGACCTCGGGATCGCCCTCGGGCTCGCCCGGGAGGTCGGCGCCGCGCTCCCCGTCGCCGGGCTCGCTCAGCAGCTCGAGAACGGGCTCGTCGGACGCGGCTACGGCGACGAGGACAACTCGGATCTCGCCCGGGCGATCCGCGAGCTCAGCGGCCTCGGCTGAGGCTCCGCGTCAGGCCCGGGGTCAGACCGGCTCAGGCGACGCCGGCCGGGGTCCGGACGCCGAGCTGGACGAGCAGGAGGGGCTCGCCGACCCGTCCCTCGTAGCGGGGCCGGAAGCGGTCGCGGTTGTACATGTCGTCGACGTCGACCGTCCGCGGCCGGCCGGGCTCGGGCAGCTCGGTGTGGGCGTAGCGGCCCTCGCGGATGCCGACGAGGCGGCCGGTGACGCCGTTCGCGATGAGATCCATGGCGACGTTCGCGAACGTCGTCGCGACGAGCTGGTCGAGCGAATCCGGCTCGCCCGAGCGGAGGTCGTAGGTCAGCTCGGAGGCGACGGTGTCGACCCCGGTCCGGCTCTTGATCTCGGCCGCGAGCACCTCGCCGATGTTCACC
>DASTSC010000057.1:0-4545 GCA_035760905.1 Candidatus Limnocylindrales bacterium
ACGGTCACCCGGGCTTCGTAGACGAGGAGCGCGGGCGCGGTGTCCGCCGCCGGGGAGGCGTTGCAGACGTTGCCGGCGAGCGTCGCCCGGTTGCGGATCTGGACGGCACCCACGACCGCGGCCGCCTCCGCGAGCGCCTCGTAGTCGCGCCGGACGCGCGGGTCGGCGGCGATCCGCGTCATCGTCGTCCGCGCGCCGATCCGGATGCCGCCACCGTCGATCGCCCGGATCCCGTCGTCGAGCTCGGCGACCCGCTTTACGTCGACGACGACGCGCGGCCGGATCGTGCCGTCCCGCAACCGGATGATGAGGTCCGTCCCGCCCGCGAGCGGCCGCGCCTCGGGTCCGAGCTCGGCGAGGAGCGCGACCGCGTCCGCGAGCCGATCCGGGCGTTCGTACGCGAAGGGCCGCATCGTGCCTCAGTCGCCCTGCAGGACCCGGTCGACCTCGTCGAGCAGGACCTGGGGGTTCGCGGCCCGGACGAACCAGTAGGGCCGCTCCGCGAAGCGGCGGACGAAATCCGCTCGCGCCCGCCGCAGCGCGTCGGTGTCGACGAGCGGCATCGGGAAGCCGGGCGCGAGGAGCTCGTTCGTGAGGAAGTAGTTCTGGACCGAGTGGAACGTCTGGAACTGGCGCTCGAAGGGGATCATCTCGGCGCACGAGGGCTCGAAGTTGCCGTCGATCGCCGGCACGACCACGACGTCCACGTTCGACGGCTCCGGGTAGAGGTCCCACGTCGGCATGTCGCCGAAGAACTTCGCGACGCCCGCCTCGGGGGCCGCCTTGTCGGCCCGTTCGGTGCCCTCCGTCCGCCTCTTGAGGAAGGCCGACTTCGAGCCCATGACCGCAGTCCCGGCCTCATCGATGACGGTCGTCTCGGTCGAGACGAGGAGCGCGCCCCGGCGGCAGGCCTCGATCTGGCCCATGGACTTGCCGTGGTTCGACTCGCCGCCGAGGAAGAGCACGGTCCGATCGCGGTAGCGGACGGCCGAGGCGTGGAACGGGTG
Source organism: Candidatus Limnocylindrales bacterium (assembly GCA_035760905.1). Lineage (GTDB taxonomy): Bacteria > Chloroflexota > Limnocylindria > Limnocylindrales > CSP1-4 > DASSHA01. Next base: position 1,008 of record DASTSC010000057.1, read on the forward strand.
GAGCCCGAGCGCCTCGAGGCGGAGCGCGAGCATCGTGACGACGACCTTCTGGATCGGACCGGCAGGCCACGGGCCGCGGAACGTCATCCGGCGGCCGTCGTAGGCGACGTCCTTGTCGGCGTCCTGCTCCCAGAGGATGTCCGGTTCCGCGAGCGAGACCTCGGGGGCAATCCGGACGTCGGCGAGGCGGTAGTCGAGGAAGCTCATGTCGACGAGGACCTGCTCGGCAGGCTGCGGGCCGTGGACGTCGGCGCGGAGCCGGGCCGGGCCGCAGACGAACTCCTGGGAGAGCTGGAGCGGGCTCATCGCGCAGCTCCCGCGGGGGCGAGCGCCGCGCTCGTCCCGTCGTCGGGCTCAGGCGGGAGGCGCCGGCTCATGTTCTCGCTCACCTGCTCGAAGTGGTCGCGTAGCGCGTCGGCCAGCCCGGTCGCGTCGCGACGCTCGACCGCGGCCAGGATCGAGGCGTGGAGCTCGGCCGCCCAGCGGGCGTCGGCGCCCGGCACGACGAGCGTGAGGTACGTCCGTGACAGCGGCTCGAGCGAGCGCCAGACGCGAAGGAGCGTCGCGTTGTCGGCGAGCTCGACGATCGCGCCGTGGAACCGGGCGTCGGCCTCGGCGAGCGCGCCGCCGTCGTCGGCCTCGGCGGCCGCGCGCATCGCGGCGAGGTGGCCGGCGAGCTCCTCGACGTTCGCGGGCGCAAGGCGCGGGACGGCGAGCGAGGCCGCGAGCGTCTCGAGCGCCGAACGGACCGCATAGGCCTCGAGGATCTCGCTCCTGGACGGCCGCCGGACGCGCGCGCCGCGGAACGGCGCGATCACCACGACGCCGAGCGCCTCGAGACCGCGCAGGGCCTCGCGGACGGGCGCCTGGCTCGTGCCGAGCTCGCGGGCGACCTGCGTCTCCACGATCCGGGAGTCCGGGCCGTACTCCCCGCGCAGGATCGCGGCGAGGAGCCGCTCCTTGACCTGGTCGGCGAGGACGCTCCGCGCGAGCCCGCCGCTGACGGTCGCCACCGTTACGCGCCGACTGCGGATGCGGCCGCGGCCGACGAGCGGGCCGCCGTCGCGAGGACCTCGACGACGCCGTTCGTGCCATCGACCCGGATCCGGTCGCCGGTCGCGATCCGGCGGGTGGCGGAGGACGTTCCCACGACCGCCGGGATCCCGAACTCGCGCGACAGGACCGCCGGGTGCGAGGTCGTCCCGCCGGTGTCGGTGACGAGGCCCGCGATCTTCGTGAAGAGGACGACCCAGGCCGGGTTCGTCATCTGGCAGACGAGGATGTCGCCGTCGGTGACGTCGTCGAACTCGTCGATCGTCCGGACGACGCGGGCGATCCCCTCGACCGTGCCCGGCGAGCCGGCGATCCCCGTGATCCGGCCGCCCTCGGCCGCCTGCTCCTGCCAGAAGCGCTCCGGGTAGCCCCAGTTCACGAGGTAGGGGAAGGCCAGCTGGGACGGCGTCGCGGTCCCGATCCAGTTCCGCGGGTGGACCTTGGTCGCGGCCTCCCGCTCGGCCCGTCGCTCGGCGACGATCGCCCGGGCATCGATGGCGGCGGCGGCGCCGATGAGCATCCGGAGCTCGTTGTAGTGGAGGAAGAGCACGTCGTCCGGTCGATCGAGCCGGCCCTCCTCGACGAGCTTGCGGCCGATCGCGATGAGCACGAGCCGGACATGGGCGTTCGCGCCCTGGTCGATGTAGAAGTGGTGGTCGGGGGTGAGCGGCGCCATCCGCAGGTTGATCGCGTTCGCCGTCCGCATCTCCTCGAGCTCGTCGCCCTCGAGGCCCTCGAGAATCTCGCGCGAGGCGGCCTCGATGTCGTCGCGCATCGCCGCGATCGCCGACGGGTAGTCGTAGTCGGTCGCGAGGTAGTCGCGGATGAGGTCGAGGACGGGCTCGATCTCCTCCCGGACCGTCGGGAAGATGAACTCGTGGCTCCAGACCGCATGCCAGCCGAATTCGCGCTGGTACGGCTCGATCCGCTCGGCGATGAAGCGGCGGCCGCGGTCCGTGGCCTCGAGCGCGGCCCGGATCTCGGCGGCATCCTCGGACGCGAAGGCGGCGGCCAGCTCGGGGTCGTCGCGGACCTCGTTCTTCAGCCGCCAGAGCGCCTCGATCGAGTCCCAGTTGCGGTCCGACGCCGAGTTCTGGAGCCGCCCGAGCAGCTCCTCGTCGATCGTGCCGCGGATCCGCTCCATCACCGCCCGAAGCTTGAGGGTCGCCGACAGCTGGGCGAAGTTGAGCATCCAGTGGATCTTCCAGTGGCGATCGTGGATGTCGATCGCGTCCTCGAGCAGCGTGGCGAGCTCCGGGAGCGTCATCCCGTCGGCCTCGTCGAGACGATCCTCGAGGTAGGCGAAGTTGCGCTGCATCTCCGGCACCAGCCGGTCGCGCCACCAGTCGGCGAAGTGCTCGCCGTAGACCGGCAGGACGGTGTCGAGGTAGGCGCCCATGTTCGCCGCGAAGTTCGCGTCGCGCGGGACCCGCGCGCCGTAGCGGGCGCTGTACTCGGTGCCTTCGATGCGGAGGTCCGGGTCGGCCGGGACGGCCGTCGTGTAGACGTAGCCGTTGACATTCTTCGCCAGCCAGTCGACCGCGAACGGCGTCCCGAAGCGCCGGAACATGTGGTCGCAGCTGAGCCACCAGCCGCCGATGTCGAAGAACATCGGGCTGACCGGGTGCGGGATGTGGAGGTCGTCGTAGACCCAGAAGAAGTCCTTCTCGACGTCCGAGTCCCACCGGATCGGAAAGGTCTCGTCACCCAGGAACTGGCCCAGGATCTCCTCGCCGTCGGCCACGCCGAGCCCTCCCCTGATCACCAGTCGCGCCGGCCGTCGCCTGCACGATCGATCATCGATCAGTCTACCGTGAGCGCGTGGCCGGCGGCTCGCTCCCGGAGCCCGGGCCTCGTCGGCCGTGGCCCGTTGCCGTGGCCCTCGCCCATAGCGAGCGCCGCTCGTCCGCGCCGCTCGTCCGGCGCGCCAGTGGTCGGCGCCAGTGGCCCGCGCCACTGGTCCGCGCCACTGGTCCGGCCTTGTTGGCTCCGATTCCACTGGGAGCGTCTGATCCGGGGTAAGGGCCGGCTCAAGCGGTGCCCGTGCGTTGGATTCGTGCGTGTGTCCGATGTCGCGGTGCGCGACGAGGCGGATCCGGACCGCCTCGGCACGTCGCTAACCCCGCATTTGCCACTCCCCCAGGAATCTCGACCGACAAGCCGGGGAGCTCTGCTCGTGCTTCGCCTGCTCTTCAACTCAACAGGGCGATCCCCAACGACCTCGCGCTCGACGACCGTGGCTCGCTCTTCTCACGCGCGAACCGGGGCCCGGGCTACACCGCGACGTGATCAGGCGGTCGGGCGAGCTCCGGCGGGCGCGCCGGACTGCGCCGGCGCCGACTGACCGCTCTTCTCGGCGGCCGCCTTGCGGGCCTTGTCCCAGTCGCTGCGGAACTGGACGATGCCCTTGTCCGTGAGCGGGTGGCGGACCATCTGCTGGAGGACCTTGAACGGGATCGTCGCGATGTGCGAGCCGGCGAGCGCC
>DASTSC010000058.1:0-6271 GCA_035760905.1 Candidatus Limnocylindrales bacterium
GTGATCGCGCCGCTGGAGACGTAGAGGATCGTCCCGCTCCCGGACGCGAGGTCTCCGGACCAGCTGACTTCCGCCGTTCGAACTGCCGCCATGCGGGCTCTCCTCGATCTGCGTGTGGGTCGGACGAATCCTTTCACACACGCCGCCGGGACGCTCTCCTGAGCGCCCCCGGTCAGGCGGCGCGGACGGCCGGCCGGGCCGGCCGAACCCGGCGCCGGACGGGTCTCGGGTTCGGGCCGAGCGCTGCCCGCAGCTCGGCCCTGATCCACCCGAGCGCGCGGGTCCTCGGCAGGTCCACCGACCGGACGCCCGCGAACCGGCGGTGCGCGTCGAGCGCGTCGGCGAGCGCGGCGGCGAACCCCGGCTCGGCCGGGTCGAACCACGGCTCGAACCAGAGCCCCAGGACAGCCAGCCGGTCGTTCGGGCGGTCGATTCGGGGCTCGATGCGACCGACCAGACGGTCGCCAAAGAGAATCGGCAGGACGTAGTAGCCCCAGCGCCGCTTGCGCTCCGGGACGTAGACCTCCCAGATGTAGTCGAAGCCCCACAGCCGTCGGAGCAGGTCGCGGTCCCAGACGAGGGGATCGAGCGGCGCGAGGAGGGCGACCCCGGTCTGCCCGCCCTCCGTCGGCCCACCCACGCCCGGTCTCCCGGCCTCGATCTCCCGCTCGGCCGCGTCGAGGATCGGCGCCTCCTCGGCGAGGACGAACCGAAGCCCTCGCACGCCCTCGACCTCGACCGGGACGATCGCGCCCTGGGCCACGAGCTCCGCCCGCAGCTCGGCCCGCTCGCGCGCCTGCGTGCCGCCCATGCCGTGCCAGAGCTCGGCCTGGCCGCCGGTGCCGAGGAGTCCGTGCCCGCGATAGCGCGACAGCAGCTTGTGGAGCTGCTGCTCGCGGGCGGTGACCCGCTGCGCGAGCAGCTCGGCCGGGAAGAGCCGCTCGGCGAGGTCGTAGATCCGGCGGTTGCCTTCCCGCCGAGCGATGCCGAGGACCCCGGCCTCGGCGAGCGCCTCGAGGATCGCCCGGACCTGGTTCGTCGGCCGCCAGTACCAGTCGATCGCCCCGCGCGGCTCGACGTCCGTGGACGAGAGCGGACCGTCGCGCCCTATCCGCTCGAGCAGCTCCTCGACGACCGGGGCGTGCTCGTCGAACGCGCCGGTCGTGTGGTGGGCGTGCATCCGGTCCCATCCGAGACGATGCCACGGCAGCTCGGCGGTCGGCAGGAGCGAGAGGCCCTTGTTGTAGGCCTCGTAGAGCTCGCGGCTGCCGTACAGCAGCTCGTCGGTCAGCTCGCGCCGGTAGTCGGCGACGCGGGCGAGGAGCACGAGGTCGTGGTTCCGGCCGGCCACCTCGAGCGGATCGAACTGGAGCGAGCCGAGCCGGGCGATCGCGGCCCGCACCCCGTCGAGCGTGCCCGGCAGCGACCGGGGCGGGGCGAGGAGATGCCGGGCGACGAGGAACCGGCGCGCGGCCGCGGCCGAGATCGTTCGCGGCGCCGGCAGGGAGGTGGGCGAGACGGGCACTGCCCGATCGTAGGCGCCGCGCGCGTCGCGAGCTGTCAGGTTTCGGGGCACGGCGGGATTTCTCTCCGCGCGGGTTGCGACGACCCTGCAAGGCCGTCTGGAGCGAGGCCGGAGCGCGCCTGATCGCGCAGGGGCGAGGGTGGATGCCCACGAGACTGCCCGCGCCCGAACGGCCGGCGAGAGGAGAGCCATGGCCCGTCTGCTGACGCCCGACAAGATGTCCGACAAGGTGGCGGACCGCATGTCCGAGATCCGCCCGAGCGAGAGCGCGAAGGAGGCTCTCGACGCGGCGCGCGACGCGCTCGACCGCGCCCGTCGCTCGATCGAGCGGGCGGCCGACGAGGCGCCGGAGCCGGCGTCCATCGCCGCTCGCCTTCCGAGGCCGGCCGACATCCTCGCCGGCGTTCCCGGTGCGGTCGAGGTGGCCCGACGCGTTCCGTCCCTCCGCGAGGTCCGGTCCGCGGCCGCCGAGGTTCGGGCCGCCGCCCGCGACACCGCGCTCGAGGCGGCCCGCCAGACCCCGCTCCGAGACCATCCGGCCGTCCGGCGACGTCCCGGACCGCTCGCGATCCTCGGGCGCCTCGGGCTGCTCTCGATCGCCGCGGCCGCGGTCGGGTTCGTGATCGTCAACCGCGACCGGGTCCGACGCGCCATCGAGGACGCCCGCGATCGAATGACCGACATGGCGGCCGAGCGCGGTATCGGCAGCATGGGCAGCGGGCTCCCCTCGAGCGAGAGCGTCTGGAGCGACCCGGGCGCCGGCGACGTCGAGGTCGACGAGATCCTCATGGTCGAGACGCTCGGATCGACGGAGCCCGGCGTGGCTCCGGGCGGGACCCTTCCCGCCGATCAGCCGGCGGAGGATCTCGACGCGGTCGGCTGGGGAACCCAGGGGACGCCGACGGCGCCACGCCGGCTCTCGGCCGACGTCGCGGCGATGACGACACCCTCGCCGTCCGGGACCGCGGCCGAGGGCGAGGACGAGATGCGACCCGCCACGGCCCGCTCCGACGAGCTCGGAGAGTAGGCCTCGGGGGCCCCTCGGCTAGGCCGACTGGTCGCCGACCCTCTCGTTAGCGGGGTTCGGGCCGGCGGTTCGAGCCCCCCGCCGCGCGGCCCGCCAGCCGAGCGCGGCGCCGAACAGCAGCGTCTCGACGATGACGATCGTGGCGCCGCTGGCCGCGTTGAGCCAGTAGGAGACGTAGAGGCCGGCGAGCGGCGCCACGACGCCGATCGCGGCGGCGATCCCGATCAGGCGACCGAACCGGATCGTCAGCAGCTGGGCGGTCGCGGCCGGGGTCACGAGCATCGCCACGACGAGGATGATCCCGACGGCCTGGAGGCTCACGACGATCGCGACCGCGACGAGGGCGAGGAAGAGGTCGTCGAGGAGCCGGACGGGAAGGCCCGCCGCGGCCGCGCCCAGCGGGTCGAACGTCGCGAACAGGAGCTCCTTGCGGAAGACCGCGACGAGCGCGAGGACGACGACCGCGAGGGCCGACAGCGCGACGAGGTCGCCGAAGCCGATCGCGAGGACGTCGCCGAACAGGAACCCGAACAGGTCGCCGACGTAGCTCGGGATCCGGCTGAAGAGAAAGACGCCGAGGGCGAACATCCCGGCGAAGAGGACGCCGATCGCGGTATCGCTGCGGGTCGGGCCGCGGCGCTGGACCCAGCCGACACCGAGCGCCGTCGCGACCGCGGCGACGGCCGCCCCGAGGTAGAGCGGCAATCCCGCCAGGTAGGCGATCACGACGCCCGGGAAGGCCGCGTGACTGAGGGCGTCGCCGAGGAACGCCAGCCCGCGCAGGACGACGAACGCGCCGACGACCGCGCAGACGAGCCCGACGAGGACGGACGCGACGACGGCCCGCTCGAAGAAGCCGAAGGCGAGCGGGTCGAGCAGGTAGCTCATCGACGCTCGGTCCCCGAGTCGTGGTGGTGGACCTCGCCCCCCGGTGCCGCGTCGTGATGGTGGGCGTCGTCGAGGATCGTCGAGCCATCGCCGAGCGAGATCAGGTGCCCGCCGTAGGCGGCGGCGAGCGTCTCGGGCCGCAACACGTCTGCCGGGGCGCCAGCGGCCACGACATGCCGGTTGATCGCGACCACCGTCGGGAAGTGCTGCTGGGCGGCGCCGAGGTCGTGGGTCGTGGAGATGACCGTCCGACCCCGTTCGGCTTCGGCGGCGAGGACCTCGGTGAGCGCCTCCTGGGTCGGCACGTCGACCCCCGTGACCGGCTCATCGAGCAGGTAGAGGTCGGGCTCCGCGGCGAGGGCTCGCGCCAGGAACGCGCGTCGCCGCTGGCCGCCCGACAGCGCGCCGATCGCCGTCCCGGCATGACCGGCCATCCCGACTCGTTCGAGCGCCGCCGCCACCGCTCGGCGATCGGCCTCGGCCGGCCGTCGGAGCGGCCCGATCCGCGTCGTCCGGCCCATCATCGCGACGTCCCAGACGCAGACCGGAAAGGCCCAGTCGACGAGCTCGGCCTGGGTGACGTAGGCGATCCGGCGGGCCGATTCATGGGGCGATCGGCCGAAGACCCGGACCGTCCCCGCCCACGGCCGGAGGAGCCCGGCGACGAGCTTGAGGAGCGTGCTCTTGCCGCCACCGTTCGGCCCGACGATCGCGACGAGGGCGCCCGCCTCGACGACGAGGCTGACGTCCTCGAGCGCGACCCGATCGCCGTAGCCGACGACCGCGTGCTCGATCTCGACCGCGGGGACGGACGCGGTGGCGAGGGCGCCGTCGACCGGCGCCACGACCGGAACGCCCGTCATCCGAGCGCCTGCACGATCTGGCCGGTGTCCCAGCGAACGAGGGACTCGTAGCTCGTGACCGGCGGGTCGCCGAGACTGTCGTCGTAGAGCGTGGCGACGACCGCGGCCCCGGTCTCCGTCGCGATCTGCTCGAGCAGGCGAGGCGGGAACTGGGCCTCGGCGAAGATCGCCCGGACGTGAGTGGCCCGGATCGCGTCGACGAGACGGCCGATCTCGGCCGCGCTCGGGTCCTGGCCGGGTGCCTCGACCGCGACGCCGACGATCGTGAGACCGTAGCGCCGGGCGAAGTAGGGCAGGGAGTCATGGAACGACACGATCCGCCTGTCGGCCGCGGGGATCGAGGCGAGCCGGCCCGCGGTCTCCGTGTCGAGGTCGGCCAGGCGTCGCCCGTACGCATCCGCATTCGCCCGGTAGGCAGCCGCGTGGCGCGGGTCGACGGCGGCGAGCGCGTTCCCGATTCGATCGACGTAGCCCTCGGCGTACGAGACGTCCAGCCAGAGGTGCGGGTTGGGGTTGGCCTCGTCCTCTCCACCGATCAGGTCGACGCCCGGCAGCCCGGGGGCGAGCTTGACGATCTCGGCGGACGAGCCGATGTCGCGGACGCGCTCGTCGAGCCAGTCGTCGAGGCCGAGCCCGTTCATGAACGCGATCCTGGCCGAGGCGATGAGCCGGGCGTCGTTCGGCGTCGGCGAATAGGTGTGAACGTCGCCGTTGCGGGGGACGATGCTGCTGACGCTGACGAGGTGGCCGCCGACATTCGCCACGAGGTCGGCGAACACGGTCGTGGAGGCGACGACCGGGAGGGGTCCGCCCGGCGACGAGCTCGGGGCGACACCGGCGCACGCCGCCAGCAGGAGGCTCGCCGACGCCGCGGTCGCCAGGGCGCGCAGCCTCATTGCGCCCTCGCGGACGGGCTGCGGCACGCCGCGCACCGACCGAACAGCTCGATTCGATGCGCATCGATCTCGAAGCCCGACCGCCGCTCGAGATCCACGAGGTCGAGGCCGATCTCGATCTCCGGCAGGTCCGCCACGCGGCCGCAGTCGACGCAGATCGCGTGGTGATGGTGGCCGCGGGCGCAGGCGACGTACGCGTGCTCGCCCGACGGCAGGTCGACCCGCTCGACGACGCCCTGCTCGTCGAGGAGGGCGAGCGTCCGGAAGACGGTCGCGCGGCCGACGCGCAGACCCTCGCGGCGCGCCGATTCGAGGAGGTCCGATGCGGTGAACGGGCCGGCCTGCCGGTCGACGAGCGCGCCGAGGCGGCGGCGTGGTTCGGTCAGCCTCGCTCCTGCCTGGTCGAGCCGGTCCGCGACGTTCATTCCCGGTCGAGCCGGTCCGCGACGTTCATTCCCGGTCGTGCCGGTCCGCGATGTGCATGCCGCAGCAGATGATACTCGGTCTCAATTAGTCGCGGAAGTGGACGTGAGGCTGGAGCGCCGGAATTCCGCTCCGGCGCTCGTTGCCGCTCCCCGTTTCAACCCGGTGATAACCGCAAGCACAAGCCCCTCGGGAAGCGGCGGCCGTTGCGAACCCGACGTGCGGTTTGCGACCTTGACGTGCGGCTGGCGTTCCCGCATCCACGCGCGCGCAGGCGCCGTGCGACGCCGTTGCCCGGACCCCGCGCTTGTGTGCCGCGATTGGGCGTGGCCTTCTCATCCGGTTGAAACGGCCGTCGACAACGATCGCTCGCCCATGCCCGCTCCGCGACCCCTTGCGGCCGTGGCGCACAATCCTCCGGATGGTCGAAGCGGACGCCCGTTTCCTCGAGGCCCTCCTGAGCGACGTCGAGCCGCTCCTCGGTCCCGGGGTCGTCGTCGAGGCGCTGGACCGCGACGACTCCGCCGAGGGCTGCGTCCTGCGCCTGCGCTACCGCCTCGGCTCGGTCGAGGCGACGAGCGAGGGCGAGGGTGAGACGGTGGTCGCCGCGCACGCCGCCCTGCGCGAGGCCGTCGTCCTCGATCGGATC
>DASTSC010000059.1:0-23828 GCA_035760905.1 Candidatus Limnocylindrales bacterium
CGCAGCAGGAGCAGCCCGAGCCCGACCACCGGCAGCGCGAGCAGCGCCAGCCACGGCGGCGGGATCGCCGCACCGCGGAGCGGCAAACCTCCGGCCGCCATGCCAGCAGCGTACGGACGGCCGCAAGGGGGGCGCCGGACCCGTACGCTGCGCCGCGATGGCCAGAACGACGAACCACTCTCACGCCCGACCCGACGGCTCTGCCGACGTCTTCCGCGACCGATTCGCCTGGCACCCGGAGCCCGAGCTCGTCGGGATCCGCGACGCTCCCGGGAGCCGCGAATCCCTCGCGGCCGCCGGTGAGGCGATCTGGTCGGCGGCCCTCGACTACCTCTTCGACCACGGCCTTCGCCGCTCGACGGGCCAGCCAATCGGCTACGAAGCGCTCCGGACCCGCTTCTTTGGGCCGATCGGCGGACCGCCGCCCGCCCCGGCCGACCCACGACCCCTGATCGACGTCCTCGACGAGTTCCGGACCCGTCTCGCGCCGCACATGCTCAACCCGTGGCATCCCCGCCAGTTCAGCTACTTCACGCCGCCGCCCCTGCTCGCCTCGATCGCCGGCGAGACCCTCGCCCAGTGGACGAACCAGGGCGTCGACGTCTGGAACTGCGGCCCGGTCGGGGCCTTCGTCGAGGAAGAGGTCCTGCGCTGGCTGTCCGACCTCGTCGGCTTCCCGTCTCCGGAGTTCGGCCGCCCGAGCGGCCCGTTCGGCGTCCTCACCTCCGGTGGCGTCATGGCGAACTTCCTGGCGCTCACCCTCGCCCGCGACGTCCATCTCGCGACGCTCCTCGGCCTCGACCATCCGGCCCGCGGGCGCGAGCTCGAAGGCGTTCGCGTCTACGTCGGCGACCAGGCCCACTTCTCGATCGCCCGTGGCCTCGCCGAGCTCGGCTTCCCGGACGAGACCCTCGCCGTCCTCCAGACCGACGACGCGTTCCGGCTTCGCGCGCCCGTCGTGGCCGACGCGATCGCCCGTGACCGCTCGGCCGGCCTGACCCCGCTCGCGATCGCGGCGGTCGCGGGCTCGACGAACACGGGCTCGGTCGACGACGTCCCGGCACTCGGCGCGGTCGCCCGGCGCGAGCACCTGTGGCTCCACGTCGACGCCGCCTACGGGGCGCCCGCCCGCCTGTCGCCGCGGCTGGCGGGCCGCATGCCCGGCCTCGAGCTCGCCGACAGCGTGACCGTCGATCCGCACAAGTGGCTCTTCCAGCCCTACGACGTCGGCGCGCTCGTCGTCCGCCGCCGCGACGACCTGCTCCGGACGTTCCACCGCTCGCCCGAGTACTACCGCGAAGCGGGTCGTGGGCCGCACGAGGCCGAGCCGACCGAGCCGCTCCACTTCTACCGCTACGGGATGGAGGGCTCGCGGCGGTTCCGGGCGCTCAAGCTGTGGCTCGGCTGGAAGCACCTCGGCACCTCCGGCCTGGCGCGGCTCGTCGAGATGACCGTGGAGGTCGCCGAGCACCTCGCGCGCCGCTGCCGCGAGGCCGACGACTTCGAGGTCGCGCCGTCAGCGCCCGAGCTGTCGGTCGTCTGCCTGCGCCACCTGCCGTTCGGGGCCGAAACGGCCGCCCGGCTGACGCCCGAACAGCTCGACGCCCACCAGGATCGCCTCGCGCTCGCGCTCGAGGCGTCCGGCGAGGGCTGGCTGTCGACGACGACGCTGCGCGACCGGACGTGGCTCCGGGCGGGGAACGTGAACTACCTCGCGACCGAGGCCGACGTCGACCTGCTGCTCGAGACCCTGCGGAGCCTGCCGATCGAGCCCTGAGCCTGCCCCGTTCCCGGGTCTCAGCGGCGATCGCCCGTCGACCGGCTCCGGGCTCGGTCCGCGGCGTTCTGGTAGTTCGTCCTGGCCGCGGCCTCGTCCACGTCCGCGAGCGACGACTCCGCGGTCGCGTCGGCGAGATCCGCCCGGCTCGCGAGCGCGCTGGCCTTCGCCGCGGACGCGGTCTTCGTCGCCGACGCCTCCGCGAGCGAGGCGGCCTCGAGCGCCGACCTCGCGGCCTCGGCCGTCGCCTTGGCCGCCTCCGCGGCTTCCGCTGCCGCGACCGCGGCCTGCTCCGCAGCGAGCCGCCCGCGACGGGCGACGGCGGCTGCCTGCTCGGCGGCGCGCCACTCGGCCAGCGCCTCCGCGGTCGTCTGCGACCCGCGGTCCCCAGACCCTCGATCGTTCGTCATCTGCCACTCCCCTCGGCCAAGCGACCGATTGCGGCGTGCATCGTCGCCCATCGCGCGCTCATGTGTCTCGCCGTCTACGGCGCCGTCCGAATCTTCCAGTACGAATCCTTCCGCACGACCGTGCCGTCGCGCAGCGTCCACAGGTCACACCCGCGAACCTCGATCCGCTGGCCGTCGGCGGTCGTGCCGGAGAGCGTCCACTCGGAGGCTCCTCGATCGCCGTCGACGAAATGCCGGTCATCCGTGTACCGGACGTCCGGAATGCCGGTGAACCGTCCCTCGAACGCCCGCCGTACGGCGTCGCGTCCGACGAATCGCTGACCCCACGGCTCCGGTCCTCGCGGCGCCTCGAACACGGCGTCCTCGGCGAAGTGCCGCATGATCGCCTCGAGGTCGTGCCGGTCGAACGCGGCCGCGATCTCCCGGAGCATGCCAACCGCCTCGTCGTGTTCCATCTGCCCCTCCGGCGTTCCGTGACGCTCAGCCTCGCAACCGGTCGACCCGGTCGCGCATCCGGTACCACTCGCCGACGAACGGCAGGAACCACGGCCGGCCCTCATACGGTGCCGGCACGAGCGGGAAGGAGAGGTTGGCGAGGGCCGGCGCGTCGCGCGTGCCGGCGAGCCACTCGCCGACCCTCATCCCGAGGTACGTCGAGAGGCAGACGCCGGTGCCGCAGTAGCCGAGGGCGTACCAGATCGGCGGCCTGCGCCCGGCATGGGGCATCCGGTCGAACGTGAAGCCGACCTTGCCGCCCCAGGCGTACTCGACGCGGACGCCCTCGAGCTGCGGGTGGACGGCGAGCATCCCTTTCACGAGCGCCCGCGACGTCCGGGTCGTGTTCGTCGGCAGGAACGAGATCCGGCCGCCGAAGACGAGCCGGCGGTCCGCCGTCAGCCGCCAGTAGTAGAGGAAGTGCTTCGAATCGAAGAACACGCGGCCGGTCGGGGCGATCGAGGCGGCGAGCTCCGCCGACAGCGGCTCGGTCGCGACGATGTACGAGCCGATCGGGAGGATCCGCCGGCGGAGGAACGGCACGGCCCCGTCGGTGTAGCCGTTCGTCGCGACGACGACCGCACCGGCCTCGATCGTGCCGCGCTCGGTCTCGACGCGGACGAGCCGCGGCCCCCGGACGTCGAGGCGGCGGACCCGCGCGCCTTCGTGCAGCCCGGCACCATCGCGCTCCGCAAGGCGAGCGATCGCCACGAAGAGCTTGCCGGGGTGAACGCCGGCCGAGCCCTCGATCGCCGCAGCGCCCGCGTAGAAGTCGGTGCCGATCTCCGCGCGAAGCTCGCCCTTCGGGACCCAGCGCGCCTCGACGCCGCCCTCGCGCAGCTCCTCGACGTGCTCCTCGAGCCCCGTGGCGTGCCCCTTCGACCAGGCGAGCTCGAGGTGGCCCCGTTCATCCCAGTCGCAGTCGATCGCCTCCGCGGCGATGAGGTCGCGCAGGTGGGCATAGGCCTCGAGGGCGTCCGACCAGAGCTCGTGGCCGCGCCCGAGCCCGTACCTGCGCCCCAGCTCGCGCGGCCCGAACTGGTAGCCCGGGTGGACGATTCCCCCGTTCCGCGCGCTCGCCCCCCAGCCGAGCCGCTCCGCCTCGAGGACTGCGACCGACCGACCGGCCTTCGTCAGCGCCCGCGCCGCCGCGAGCCCCGTGTAGCCGCCCCCAACGACGACGACGTCGGCCTTCGCCGGGAGCTCCGTCGCCCGCCGATCCGGCAGCGCCGGCATCGACGCCCACCAGTACGGCCGCCGCTCGAAGTCGGCCAACGCGGTCTCGATCGCCCCTCGCGACGCCATCGCGCCCGAGGGTAGCCGGGCGACCGGCCCGCTACTCGCCGGGGTCGGCGTACGCGACGCGGCCGCCGGCGACCGTCAGGACGACCCGACCCGCGAGCTCGCGTCCGAGGAGCGGCGTGTTGCGCGAGCGCGAGGCGAGGACGCCCGGCTCGACCCGCCATGTGGCGGATCGATCGAACACGACGAGGTCGGCCGGCTCGCCCTCGACGAGAGCGGCCGAGCGACCGAGGAGGCTGCCGAGCACGCGGGCGGGACCGGCGGTGAGTGCCTCGATCGCGCGGCCGAGCGGCAACCGCCCGGCGTCGACGGCGGCGAGGACCTGGCCGAGCGCGGTCTCGAGCCCCGCGATCCCGTTCGCGGCGGCCCCGAACTCGACCTCCTTGTCGACGGAGCTGTGGGGCGCGTGGTCGGTCGCGATCGCGTCGGCGGTCCCGTCCGCGACTGCCTCGAGGCACGCAAGTGCATCCGTCGGCGAACGCAGCGGCGGGTTCACCCGGAGCGCGGTGTCGTACGGCTCGGCGACCAGCGCTCCGTCGCGCCAGGGATCGCGCGCCCGGCCCTCGGGATCGACGGCCTCCCAGGCCCACCGCCGGGCGCCGGCGAGCCACTCGTCCGACAGCGCCAGGTGGTGCGGCGTCACGTCGCAGGTCACGGGGAGACCGCGACCCTTCGCCCGACGAACCGCGTCGAGGGCCGCCGCGGTCGAGAGGTGGGTCAGGTGGAGCCGAGCGCCCGGCGCGTCACGAACGACGTCGGCGAGGATCGCCAGGTCCCGCTCGACCGCCGCGACTTCTCCGGCAACCGGCCAACCCGGCAGCCCGAGCACCGTCGCGACGAGTCCCTCGTTCGCCTCCGCACCCGCGGTCAGCGACTGGTCCTCGGGATGATCGACGACGACGCGGCCCAGCTCGGCGGCGTAGAGGAGGGCGCTTCGGAGCAGCGTCGGCGACCGTACCGGCGACCCGTCGTCCGAGAACGCGGCCGCGCCCGCGTCGGCGAGCGCCCCGAGCGGCGCGAGCGTCTCGCCCTTCCGGCCCGCGGAGATGCAGCCGTAGGGCAGGAGACGGACGGGCGACCCTGACCGGGCCCCGGCGCCGAGGACCGTCGCGAGCACGCCGGGGTCGTCGGCGGGTGGCAGCGTGTTCGGCATCCCGCAGACGGCGGTGAAGCCGCCATGGGCGGCAGCGGCCAGGCCGCTGGCGACCGTCTCGGACGCCTCGCCCCCGGGCTCGCGGAGATGCGCATGGAGATCGACGAACCCCGGCGCGACGACGACGCCCCGGTCGTCGACGCCGTCCGCCTCGGCGCGGGCGAGCCAGGTGAGCGCCTCGAGGATTCCGTCGCGAACGACGACGTCGGCCGGACCGGCACGGCCCGAAACCGGGTCGACCGCCCAGGCACCGGCGATCTCGAGGTCGACGACGACGGCACCGATCTCGGCCGGGGCCGCGGCGAGCGCCTCCATCAGCGCGCCTCCGGCCGCCAGCCGTTCGCCTCGGCGATCAGCGAGAGGACGGCCATCCGGACCGCCACGCCGTTCGCCACCTGGTCGAGGACGACGGAGCGCTCGTCGACAGCCACCTCGGGCGGGATCTCGACACCCTCGTTCATCGGTCCCGGGTGCATCACGAGCGCCCCCGGGCGGGCGAGCGCGAGCCGCTCCCGCGTGATCGCGTAGCGCGCGGCGTACTCGCCGAGCGACGGCAGCAGCCCGCCCGTCATCCGCTCGCGCTGGAGCCTCAGGGTCATGACGACGTCCGCGTCTCGGAGCGCGGCGCCGACGTCGGTCGTCACCGTGAAGGGTCGCCTGCCCCCGACACCGTTCCGGGCCCAGGCGTCGAAGCCCCGCAGGAGCGTGGCCGGTCCGGCGACCCAGACGTCGGCTCCCGCCGCCGTCAGCGACCAGAGGTTCGAGCGGGCGACCCGCGAATGGAGGACGTCGCCGACGATCGCGACCCTGCGCCCGTCGAGCGCGGGGCGTCGCGCGGGCGCCGACGCCGGCGCGTCGAGCACGGCCGGCACGAGCCGCTCGACGATCGTGTACAGGTCGAGCAGGGCCTGGGTCGGATGGGCGTGCCAGCCGTCGCCCGCGTTGACGACGCTGCCATCCCACGCCTCGGTGACCCGCCACGGCGCCCCCGATGCCGCGTGACGCATGACGAGCAGGTCCGTCCCGAGCGCGCCGAGCGTCCGGACCGTGTCGACGAGCGACTCGCCCTTCGACACGGACGACGCCGCGACCGCGACGTTCACGACGTCCGCGGCGAGTGCCTTCGCCGCGACCTCGAAGCTGACCCGCGTCCGCGTCGACGCCTCGTGGAACAGGAGCGTGACCGTCCGGCCCCGCAGGAGCGGCAGCCGCGTCGACGGCGGGTGCTCGAGCGCCGGGCGCATCCGGTGCGCGGTCCGGAGCACGTGGACGAGGTCCGCCCAGTCGAGGTTGTCGACGTCGAGCAGGTGCCGGTGGCGCCAGGTGTAGGGCTCGGCGGATCGAGCGCGCGCGTCCGCGGCGTCGCCGGTGTCGACGGCCCCGGCGTCGGAGAGCACGCTCGAACGGATCTCGACGCTCATGGCACGACCGCGAGGCGCGTCATGCCCCGGCCGGAACCGGCGACAACCGCTCGATCCAGACGCCGTCCTCGCCGTCGGTCTCGCTGAGGCGGACCCGAACGACCTCCTCGCGCGACGTCGGCACGTTCTTGCCGACGTGATCCGCCCGGATCGGAAGCTCGCGGTGGCCCCGGTCGACGAGGACGGCGAGGCGGATCGCCCGCGGCCGACCATGCTCGACGAGCGCGTCCATCGCGGCGCGCACCGTTCGACCCGTGAACAGGACGTCGTCGACGAGGACGACGGTCCGGTCGGCGAGGTCGAACGGGATGTCGGTCCCCTTGACCAGCGGCGTCCCCTCCCGCAGCGCGAGGTCGTCGCGATGGAAGGTGATGTCGAGCGCGGCGGTGGGCGGCCGCGGGCCCTCGTTGGCCGCGATCGCGTCGGCGATCCGCGCGGCGAGCGGAACGCCGCGGCGCTGGATCCCGACGAGGACGAGATCGGCCGTCCCCGACTGCTTCTCGACGATCTCGTGGCTGATCCGGACGATCGCCCGCCGGAGCTCGTCGGGGGTGAGGATCTGGCGACCGTTCATCGACACGCTCCGCACGGACGGGGCGCGAGCGAACGCGGACCACGGCCGGCTCGCACGACGCCTCCTTCCCGGGCTCACGGGCCCGGTCGTTAAAGGAACCGTGCCCCAGTCTACCGGGCGGGAACGCCGATCAGGGTCCGGCGCGACCGGCGGTCAGTAGACGCCGATCGTGACCCAGGTCGTGCCCGACCACGAGCCGCAGCCGCAGACCTGGAAGAAGTCGGGCCGGTAGAGATCGACGATGCGCACGGGCCGGAACGTGGACGACGGACCGTAGTCGTTGACGGTCCGGACGATGCAGCCGCCGTCACCGCAGATCCGGACGATCGTGCCGCGCGGCAGGCGCATCGCGGTCGTCCCGTTGTCGTAGAACGAGGCGTAGCCGCTGAGCGTGTAGCGGGGCGGCTTGATCGAGACCCCGACGTGGCCGGCCGGCTGGGCGACGTCCGGTCGGTCGACGGTCGGTGTCTTCGGCGCGCCCGTCCCCGGCTCGATGAGGACCGACGTGGCGCCGATCGCGGCCTCGGACCGATGGGCAGGGTCGAGCCGACCGATGGGCATCAGCGTTCGGTCGGTCGCGCGGACGAGTACGGCCTGGAAGGCTGCGGCCTCGGCGGACGGGATTGGGCTCGGTGTACGCGATCCGGCGAGGCCCGGCAGCGCCACCAGCGCGAGCGAGGCGGTGAGCGCCACGCTCGCGACCAGCGGTCGCGGTCGCATGAGACCGCCACAGTAACCGGGATCTCGACCGTGTGCACGCCAGCGGTGTCCGGGCGCAACGGCGAACGGCGCCGGTCAGTGGACGACGAGCGTGTCCTCGGGCTGGATCGTCGTCTCGGCCGTGCCACCCTTCGCCCCCGTCCAGGCGTAGACCTTGACGACGGACGAGTCGGCGTCCTGCGGCGCGACCCACGCGACGCGACCCTCGCCGATCGCGTAACCCGGCCCTGCG
This sequence comes from Candidatus Limnocylindrales bacterium, assembly GCA_035760905.1. Taxonomy (GTDB): domain Bacteria; phylum Chloroflexota; class Limnocylindria; order Limnocylindrales; family CSP1-4; genus DASSHA01. The sequence goes on from DASTSC010000059.1 coordinate 8,085, forward strand.
ACCTCGTCGGTGATGAGCGCGCCCGCCGCGTCGAGCGTGCCCGTGGCGAGGTCCACCGTGTGGAGGGTCAGCCGGCCGAGCTCGGCCCGCGGCGCGTCCGCGACCCAGACCGCGAGATGGGTCCCCGTCTCGTCCCAGCGGGCGTCCCAGTCGCCGACCGGAGCCGAGGCGAGGAGCGCCACGGCGGTCGCCGGCGAGGGTGAGGCGATCGCAGAGGCCGACGCATCCGGCTCGTCGTCCGAGCCGTCGCCCGCGCTCGTGCCCGCCGCGTCCGGTGCCACGAGGATCGATGGATCCCAGCGCGCCAGCACGAGGGTCCCGTTCGCCGGCCGCCAGTCGAGGCCGCTCGCGTCGACCTCGATCGTCCCGGACCAGTAGACGGCGTAGCGTCCGGACGGGTCGACGACGGGGCGCCAGATCCCGTCACCGGCGAGGTCGCGGCTCGCCGCGGTCGCCGGGTCGAGGAGGAACGAGACTGATCGCGCCTCGAACCCGGGCGCCGACGCGAGCTGGGCGAGCGCGGCGCCGTTCGCCTCGGGCCCCGCGAGATCGAGCGACGTGCTGTCGTCGGCAGCTGCCGCGGCGGCGGTGAGCGGCTCGGCGCGGCTGCCGAGGACGTTCTCGCCGACCCAGGCCGAGAAGACCGAGCGATGGTCGTTCGTGACCGCGCGGGCACGGGCATCGCCGGTGTGCCAGACGTAGATGTCCGGGCCCTGGTGGCCGTTGGCGGGCCGGGCCGAGAAGGCGAACCAGTCGCCGCTCGGCGAGTAGGACGCGGCCTGGCCGGTGACCGTGAGGTTCGGCGCGATCGCGATCGGAGTGCCACCCGTGGACGTCGGGGTCGGCGACACGAGCGGCGGCGTCGGGCTGGGCGTCGCAACGAGGGTCGGTGTCGGGCTGGGCGTCGACGAGGCTGGCGGCCCGGTCGGAGTCGGGCTCGGGCGGGGCGACCTCGATGGGTGCGGCGATCCCGGGCTCGACGGGAGCACGGTCGGCGAGACGGTCGGGGCCGCCGTCGGCGTCGGCGCCGGCGTCGGGGTTGGTGTGGGAGTCGCGGGCACGCTGGTCGGCGTCGAGACGATCACGACGTTCGAGTCGCCGTTCGGGTCGGTCACGACGACCGCCAGCTGGTTGCCCTGCGGCGACTGGACGACGCTCTTCGGATGCTGCCTGACCTCGATCGCGCCGCCTGACTGCTCCGTCTGGGCCTGGCAGCCGCCGCTCGTGGCTCCGCTGCAGACGCGGTCGACCGTCGCGGTGAGGAGGCCGAGCGTCCCGTCGGCACCGGGGCGAAGCAGTCGCACCTCGCGATCGACCGAGAGCGGCGCGTCCGCGCTCAGCGTCGAGGGAACGGCGGCCGAGGCGCTGGCGGCCGTGCTCGGCAGGGGCCGGGGACCGGTCGGCAGCACGCCCCGCTGAAGCGTGGCTGCCCCGAGGACGACCGCGAGGACGAGCGCGCCGGCGAGCGCTCCGACGGGGAGCCGCTGGGGGTCGAGGCGGCGGCGGACGAATCGCTCACGCGTCGTCTCGCGATCGAGACGGGCCGCGGTCCGGGCCCAGAGGTCGCGTGGCGGGACGGGCGCCGCGGCAGATCGGAAGAGCGCGCGGTCCGCCTCGTAGCCGCGGGCAATCGAGGCACATTTTTCACAGGCCGCGAGGTGCTCGTCGAGCCATGACTCGTCCGGGGCCTCGAGCGGCTCGTCGACTCGACCGGCCGCGAAGGCTCGCGCGAGGGCGTGCGCGTCGCCGTCGTGGTCGCGGCGTCGCCGGAGGTCCGTCATCGATGCTCCGTCCCGTGGCGACGCGTTCGCCTGACCCGCGTGGCTTCGGGCCGAGACGGTTCAGCCGGGAGGGCGCTGATCAGGACTCCGTCGGCGTCCTCGGCCGACCGCTCCTCGGCGAGCGCGTGTCTCAGGCTCTCGCGGGCGCGGGTGAGGAGGGCCCGGGCGGCGACGTGGCTGACGCCGAGGACTGCCGCCAGCTCGAGGCCCGTCAGATCGTGGAGCTCGGCGAGGAGGAGCGCTGCCCGCTGGCGCTCGGGGATCCGCTCGAGCGCCCGGGCGAGATCGCCCGACAGCCGGAGGTCCATCGCCAGGTGCTCGGCTGACGGAGCGGCGCCGCGATGCTCGCCGGTCCACGGGATGAACCGGATGATCTTCCGCCGGCGAAGCTCGTCGAGCGCGACACGGTGGGCGATCCGGTAGAGCCAGGCGCGCGCGTTCTCGGCCTTCTCGAGCGTGTCGTAGTTGCGGTAGGCCTTGACGAACGCGTCCTGGGTCAGGTCCGCGGCGAGGTCAGCGTCGCGCACCATTCGCAGCAGATAGGCGTAGATCTCGCCGTGATGACGGCTGAAGAGGTCCTCGACGAACGTGCCGGCCGCGGTCTGATCCCAGCCGCTCACGGCGCCCCTCCGCCCGAGCAGACCGGCCGAGCCGGCGGCGAGATCGATTGCCATGCGTGCCCCTGTCGAACCGCGCGACGTGGGGGAAGAGCCACGGTCATTGGGCGTCGCGCGCTCCGGAAGGCACAGACGCGGCAGTCGGCGTCGATGTGACGGGCAGCCTGTCCCCCGTTGGGTGTCATCAGGAGACGGCGTCAGCCTCCGCCGCTACGGGGGTTGCGTTCATGCGGCGCAGCTCCTCGACCGCGTCCTCGGGCGACACGGGGTTCACCGGCAGGCCGGTACCGAGCTCGAGGCCGGCGATCTCGCGGAGCCGGGGGTGGATCTCCCAGTGCCAGTGATAGGTCTGGTCGACGCGCTCGCGGAGCGGCGCCGTGTGGAGGACGAGGTTGTAGGGCGGACCGTCGAGCGGGGCGAGGCGGGCGACGACGGCCTGGAGCGCGTCCGCGGTGGAGGCGAGATCGGCGTCGGAGGCCGCCCCGAAGTCCGCCGCGTGACGACGGGGCACGATCCAGACCTCGAACGGCGAGCGAGACGCGTACGGCGCGAAGGCGACCGACGAGGCGTCCTCCCAGACGAGCCGGCCGGGACGACGGACCTCCTCGCGCACGAGCCGACAGAACGGGCACTCGCCGTCGCGGATGACGAACCGGGCCGAGCCGCCGATCTCCTCGCCGATCCGGTGCGGGACCTGGGGCAGGTCGTACAGATCGAGACAGAGATGGTTCGTCCTTGCGCCGGCCTGGGCGCCCCAGTTCTGGACGACGGTCAGGTACTCGGTCTGGCCGGCCTCCGCGGCCGTGGCGATCGCGGCCCGGGCGCCCGCGAGCAGTCCGCGGACGATCTCGGCCGGGACCGCGTCGAGCGGTCGGTGCTCGCCGGGCGGAGCGAGGACGGTGCTCCAGCTGCCGGCGGCGCGCGCCTCGCCGAGGGTGAGGTGGGCGAGGCTGTCGGTTCGGTCGCGGGCGTCGTCCTCGGTGCCGACGACGTCGAACGCGAAGTCCTTGAGCATCCGCGTCCGGACGCCCGCGCCGGCGGGCTCGCGGCAGTTGCGGCAGTCGCCGCCGTCGTCCACCGGTTCGGCCCGCCGCCGAAAACGTGCCGGGTCGAACTCGCGGTCGACGATCGTCGCGACCCACCAGCCGGTGATCGCGTCCTTGCGCAGCTCGAACAGCCCGGCGGGCATCAGCCCGTCGCCAGCCGCTCGAGCGTCGAGAGCGCGCTCCGCGGGTCGTCGAGGCCGACGGGAACGTCCGCGGTCGCCATGCCGAGCGCGGCCCGAAGCGCTCGATCGAAGGCGATCGCCGCCTCCCGGACCGCCGCCGTCGAGGGTTCGCTCACCCGGCCGAGCTCCCGGTCGATCGACGTCGAGATCGTGCCGGGCAGCCCACAGGCGTCGATGAGCTCGAAGTCGGCGAGGTCGACCGAGACGTTGAGGGCGATGCCGTGGTAGGTCACCCCGCGTTCGACGCGGAGCCCGAGCGCGCCGATCTTGCGCGGCCGGGCGCCCTCGGGGTCGCACCAGCACCCGGGCTGACCCTCGCGTCGCCCGGCGTCGACTCCGAAGGTCGCGCAGGTGTCGGCGAGGGCTGCCTCGAGCGCCCGCACGAGCGGCCGAAGCAGCAGGCTCCGACGCGACAGCGCGAGGATCGGGTAGGCGACGAGCTGGCCCGGCCCGTGGTAGGTGACCTCGCCCCCGCGCTCCACCCTCAGGACCTCGATGCCCCGCCGGGCGAGCTCCGCCGCGGGCGCCCGGACGTGGTCCTCGTCGGCAGCCCGCCCGAGGGTCAGGACGGCGGGGTGCTCGAGGAGCAGCAGCTGGTCATCGATCCGGCCGTCGGCGCGGGCCGCAGCGAGCCGTCGCTGGAGCTCCCAGGCGCGCCGATACGGAACGCGCCCGAGCCAGTGCGACCCGAGCGCCGGAGCGTCCGTCGCGGCCGGCGCCGCGGCATCCGCATCCGCCCCGGCATCCGTGTTCGGCCCGAACGCGTACCCTCGGCTGAGCGTCGCCTCCACGCGGCGACGATACCAGCCTTAGTTGACCGCCCCGTTTCGACGCACGGTTGTCACAGACCTGCGGTTCGATCCCTTCGATGGCTACCCCCGACACGCTCCGATCCCGACCATCCGCGCTCACGCCGCCGGACGCGCGGATGCTCGCGGCCGCGCTCGCCGGCGCGGTGGCGGCGGGCGTCGGGATCGCCCTGCCCGAGCTGATCGCGGGTCTCGTGCCCGGCGCGCCGTCGCTCGTGGTCGCGATCGGCGCGTTCGTCATCGACCACCAGCCGCCCGGCGCGAAGGACCTCGTCGTCGACCTGTTCGGGGCGAACGACAAGCTCGCCCTCAACCTGTTGATCGTGGTCGTCGCGTTGTCGATCGCGGCCGGGCTCGGTGTCGTCGCCAGGACCCGCCGGGCGGTCGCCGAGACGGCGTTCGCGGCGTTCGGGGTGGCCGGGCTGCTCGCGGCGCTCGCCGAACCGCTCGTCGATCCGATCCTCGCCGTCGTCAGCGCAGCCCTTGCGATCGGGGCGTCCGTCCAGACGCTCCGCTGGCTCCTCGGCCGGATCGGCGCCTCGGCGTCGACGGCTCGTGGGGGGGCCCGAACGGACCGCGGCCGGGTCGGGTCGATGCCGGACTGGAACCGGCGCGGCTTCCTCATCCGCGCCGGCGGCCTGGCCTTCGGCTCGCTCGTCGTCGCCGCGGCGGGTCGCCGGATGCTCGAGACACGTCCGGGTGGCGAATCGGGAACCGGCACGATCCCGCCGCTTCCCCACCCCGAGACCGCGCCGACGCTGCCGGCCGGTGCGTCGCTCGACGTGCCCGGGATCACGCCGCTCGTCGTCCCGAACGACCGCTTCTACCGGATCGACACCGCGCTCATCGTGCCCCGCGTCGACGCCTCGGCGTGGCGGCTCACGGTGGACGGCATGGTCGACCGCCGGGTCGTCCTGTCGTACGACGACCTGCGGGCGATGCCGCAGCTCGAGCAGTACGTGACGATCGCCTGCGTCTCGAACAAAGTCGGCGACAACCTCGTCGGCAACGCGCTCTGGCAGGGGGTCCGGCTGCGGGAGGTGCTCGCGATGGCCGGCGTCCAGGAGGGGGCGACGCAGATCGTCGGCCGTTCGGTCGACGACTTCACCGTCGGCTTCCCGACCGAATGGGCGATGGACCCCTCGCGGGAGCCGATGATCGCGATCGGGATGAACGGCTCGCCGCTGCCGCTCGAGCACGGCTTTCCCGCCCGGCTCATCGTGCCGGGCCTGTTCGGCTACGTGAGCGCGACGAAGTGGTTGGCCGAGATCGAGCTCACGACGCTCGAGGCGTTCGACGCCTACTGGGTGCCGCTCGGCTGGGCGAAGGAGGGGCCGATCCTCACCCAGTCACGAATCGACGTCCCGCGCGCGGGGGCTTCCCTGCCCGCGGCGCCGGTGACGATCGCCGGCGTCGCCTGGGCCCCCGACCGCGGCATCTCCAGGGTCGAGGTGAGCATCGACGGCGGGCCGTGGCAGGCGTGCACGCTGTCCGCCGCGATCTCGAAGGCGACCTGGGTCCAGTGGCAGCTCTCGTGGACGCCGACCGCGGGCCACCACCAGATCGAGGTTCGGGCGACCGACGGAACGGGGGCCGTGCAGACCTCCGACGTCACGCCGCCGGCGCCAGACGGGGCGCGCGGCCACCACACGATCGAGGTCGACGTCGGCTGATCACGCGGCCCGCGCCGCCCTTATCGCGCCCGATTCCGCTGGGAGTGCACGAATCGGCGCTAGCGAGGTGCCAAGACCCTCGAGGAGCCGCCGCTCGAGCACGGCGCGTGCGGAGTCGCGCCCGGTGACGGCCGCTTGTGCCCCGCCTAACCGCGGTTTTGCCACTCGGAGTGGAAATCCGGCGGCCAAGGCGGGCGGCGGCAGGCCCGGTCGCCGCCTACGCGGTGACCGCCTCCTCCGGCCGCGGCAGCGCCTCGAGCGCCTCGTCGATCGCGGACTCGGCGAGCTCGTAGTCCTCGAGCGAGCCCTGGAGATACCGCTCGTAGGCGGCGAGGTCGAAGTGGCCGTGGCCCGAGAGCCCGAAGAGGATGACCCGTGGCTGGCCGGCCTCCTTCGCCTCGAGCGCCTCGTCGATGGCGACGCGGATCGCGTGCGCGGACTCGGGCGCCGGGACGATGCCCTCGGTCCGGGCGAACCTGACCCCGGCGTCGAAGGTCGCCCGCTGGGGGACGGCCTTCGCGTCGATGACGCCCTGCTCCTTGAGGAGCGACACGAGCGGCGCCATGCCGTGGTAGCGGAGGCCGCCGGCGTGGATCGGCTCCGGGATGAACGCCGAGCCGAGCGTGTGCATCTTGACGAGCGGCGTGAGGTGGCCGGTGTCGCCGAAGTCGTAGGCGTAGGTGCCACGCGTGAGCGACGGCGCGGCCGCGGGCTCGACGGCGACCACCCGGTAGGACGCCTGGCCGCGGAGCTTGCGGCCGACGAACGGGAACGTGAGCCCGGAGAAGTTCGAGCCGCCGCCGGCGCAGCCGATGATGACGTCCGGCTCCTCGCCGGCCATCTCCATCTGGACGAGCGCCTCCTGGCCGATCACCGTCTGGTGGAGCAGGACGTGGTTGAGCACCGAGCCGAGCGAGTACTTCGTGTCGTCGCGGGTCGCGGCATCCTCGACGGCCTCGCTGATCGCGATCCCCAGCGAGCCCGGGTTCTCGGGATCGGACTCGAGCACGGCCCGGCCGTAGTTCGTCGTCGGGGAGGGACTGGCGACGACCTCCGCCCCGTACGTCTCCATGAGGATCCGCCGGTACGGCTTCTGGTCGTACGAGGCCCGGACCATGTAGACCTTGACCTCGAGGCCGAAGAGCGCGCCGGCGAAGGCGAGGGCGCTCCCCCACTGGCCCGCGCCGGTTTCGGTCGCGATCCGCTTCGTGCCCTCCTGCTGGTTGTAGAAGGCCTGGGCGATCGCGGTGTTCGGCTTGTGGCTGCCGGCCGGGCTGCCGCCCTCGTACTTGTAGTAGATGTGGGCGGGCGTATCGAGCGCCTGCTCGAGGCGGAGCGCGCGGTGCAGCGGCGCCGGCCGGTAGAGCGCGTACGCGTCGCGGACCGGACCCGGGATCTCGATCTCGGGCTCGGCGCTCACCTCCTGCCCGATGAGGGCCATCGGGAAGAGCGGCGCGAGGTCGGCGGGCCCGATCGGCTGGCCGGTCCCTGGATGGAGGACCGGCGGCGGCGGCGCCGGGAGGTCGGGGACGATGTTGTACCAGGCCTTCGGGATCTGGTCCTCGCCCAGCAGGAAGCGTGTCCGCGGCATCTCGTCCCTCTCACTCGCGACGTGTGCGCGCGAGGATACGTCCCTCGTGCGCCGGCGGGCCCTGGCTCAGTAGCCCGGGCCGCCGGAGCCGCCGTTGTTGCAGGCGGCGAGGACGAGCGGAAGCGCCAGCGCGGCGATCCAGGCGATGCGCGCGCCGAGCGTGCGTCGGTTCGCGACGAGTCGGTCGATCATGAGAATCTCCGGTGCGGGGAACGTCACGAATCCCTACGGACGGTCGCCGCGACCGGATGCCGCCTCTCCTCCGCTCGAATGCGGGGCAGGAATCGGAAACGGACCGTCGGTCGATCACGGTGCCCGGCTCCGCCGTCGTTCGGCATCCCGCCGTTCGATCGACGCGCCGCCAGGCTCGATGCGAGTGTTGGCGGTCCGTTTCGAGAACACCGTACGTGCCCGCGGCACCCGTGGACATGGGCCATCTGTCGCTTTCGGCGATGGACGTGTGTCAGTGGCCGGAGCCGCTACGGCTCGGCCAGGGGCCGCTCTCCGGGTCCCGTGTAGATCTGGCGCGGCCGGGCGATCTTCTGCTCAGGGTCGACGATGAGCTCGAGCCACTGGGCGACCCAGCCGGCCATCCGGGCGACGGCGAAGATCGTCGTGTACGTGTCCGGCGGCAGACCCATCGCCTCGTAGATGAGACCCGAGTAGAAGTCGACGTTCGGGTAGAGCTTGCGCGACACGAAGTAGTCGTCCTCGAGGGCGACCCGTTCGACCGCGAGGGCGACGTCGAGGAGCGGGTTCGTGCCGGTGACCGCGAAGACCTCCTCGGCGGTGCGGCGGATGATCTTCGCCCGCGGGTCGTAGCTCTTGTAGACCCGGTGGCCGAACCCCATGAGCTTGCGCTCGCCGTGTTTGACCGACTCGATGTAGGCCGGGACGCGGTCGACCGAGCCGATGTCGTGGAGCATTCGGACGACCGCCTCGTTCGCGCCGCCGTGGAGCGGCCCGTAGAGCGCGGCGATGCCGGCGGCGGTCGCCGAGTACGGGTCGACCCGTGTCGACCCGACCGCCCGGACGGCGTTCGTGCTCGCGTTCTGCTCGTGATCGGCCTGGAGGATCAGCAGGACGTCGACCGCCCGCGCCAGGGCCCTGTTCGATCGGTTCGGCGATTCCGGGAACATCGCCCCGAGGAGGCGAGCGGCGTAGTCGGCGTCGGCCTCGGTGTCGGGAGCATCGAGCGGCCGGCCCGTCCGGTGCCGGAAGACGAGGGCGACGAGCGACGCGATCGAGCCGAGGAAGCGCGGGACCTCGCGGTCGCGGGCGGCGGCATCGTCCACCGACTTCGCCTCGGGGTGGAACGCGCCGAGGGCCGACCAGGCGGCCAGGAGCACGGCCATCGGATGGGCATCGGCCGGGAACGTCGCGACGAGGTTGACGATCTCGCGCGGCAGCTCTGAGGCGCCCGCCACGTCGGCAGCCCAGTCCGCCGACGTCGCCGCGTCGGGCAGCTCGCCGTTGATGAGCAGCCAGGCGACGTCGAGGTGGTTCAGTCGTTCCGCGAGCTGCTCGATCGGGTAGCCGCGATAGCGGAGGATCCCGGCGTCGCCGTCGATGTACGTGATCGCGCTCCGGCACGAAGCCGTGTTCATGAACGCCGGGTCGTAGCTCATGAGACCCGGGTGGTCCGTGTGTGGCTCACCGATCCCGAGCAGGTCGGTGGCCCGGATCGCACCGTCGGCGATCGCGAGCTCGTGCTCACGGCCGGTGCGGCCGTCGCGGACCTGGAGGACGGAGGCGGCCGTGGCTGTCGGCGGTTCGGCGATCCCTGGCTTCATCTCGGCGCTCACCTGGCTGTCGGGCGGCGAGGCGCCGCCGGATGGCTCAGTCCGGGCGGCCTGACGTCGCCGCCTCCGGGGACTCGAGCTTCGTGCGGATGCAGTCTGCCATCTCCCCGACGATCCGCTTCGCGACGCCGTCGATGATCCCCCGCCCGAACCCCGCGAGTCGTCCGGCGATGGCGAGGTCCGTCGAGATCGTGACGCTCGAGCCGTCGGCAGTCGGCTCGACCGCCATCACCGCGGTCGCCTTCACCCGACCCGCGCCGACGCCCTCGATCCCTTCCGCGGCGAGGGTGGCCTGTCGGGCGGACGCGTCCCGGGAGACGATCGTGGCCGTGCCGCGATACGTGATCCCGACCGGCCCGACCTTGACCTTCAGGGTCCCGACGAACGTGTCCGGATCGCGCTCCTCGACGCCGGTCACGCCCGGGATGCAGCCGGCGACGCGGTTGACGTCGAGGAGGAAGGCGAACGTCGCGTCGGGGTCGGCACGGACGGCGAAGGCATGGTCGAGCTGCACAGGGTCCTCCCGGGTTGGACGCGGTCAGGCGGCGGTCGCCTGCCTCGCCCGTTCGATGAGCCCGACGATCTCGTCGGGGAAGAGCGGCATCGAGTCGACCCGGACGGCGAACGGGGCGAGGGCGTCCTCGATCGCCTCGGCGATGACCGCCGAGACCGGGATCACGCCGGCCTCGCCCGTCCCCTTCACCCCGAGCGGGTTGAGCGTCGACGGGGTCTCGAAGTGGGCCAGCCGAACCTCGGGGATGTCGTCGACGGTCGGCAGCCGGAAGTCCATGAAGCTCGTCGTCTGGGGCTGGCCGTCCTCGTCGAACACGAGACGCTCGAGCAGCGCCCCGCCGATCCCCTGGGCGAGCCCGCCGAGGACCTGGCCCTCGACGATCGTCGGGTTCACGATCCGGCCGCAGTCGTGGACGAGGACGTAGCGGAGGATCCGGACGCCGCCGGTTCCCGGGTCGACCTCGACGATCGCGGCGTGGACGCCGCTCGCGAACGTCATCGCCGGCAGGTCAGCCTGGCCATGGGCCTCGAACGTGGTCGGGCCGCCTTGCACGGCCGCGCGACGCCGCGCCGCCTCGAAGGTCGCGGGGTCGTCCCCCGGCTCGGCCGTCGCGTCCGCGCCGCCCGAGCCCGCGAGCGCGACGAGCGTCGCGATCCGAAGGCGGCGTTGCGGCGACCCCGCCACCGAAACCCAGCCGTCGGCGATCCCGATGTCGGCCGGGGTGGCCTCGAACAGGTCGGCCGCGAACCGAACGAGCTGCTCACGGAGCTCGCGGACGGCGAGCGCGACGGCGTTGCCGCCCATGACCACCCCCCGGCTGCCGAAGGTCCCGATGCCCGCGTCCTCGCCGGCGGTGTTGCCGGTCCGGACGGCGACGTCCTCGAACCCGCAGCCGAGCGTGTCGGCGGCGATCTGGGCGAAGACGGTCTCGTGGCCCTGACCCTGCGAGGCGAGCCCCATGGCGAGGACGAGCCGGCCGCCCTCGTCGAGCCGCGCTCCGCAGGCCTCGTTGCGGGCGGGCGCGGTCGCCTCGATGTAGGGCGCGACGCCGAGGCCGAGATAGCGGCCGGCCTCGCGGGCCGCGGCCTGCTCGGACCGGAACGTCCGGGCCTCGACGAGCTCGAGGGCCTCGTCGAACGCCTCCTCGTAGTTGCCGCTGTCGTAGGTGACCGGCGCCTTGATGTGGAGGCCGGTCTCGTACGGGAAGGCGTCCTTCGGGATGAGGTTGCGGCGGCGGATCTCGTTCGGGTCGCGCCCGAGACGGCGGGCCATCGCGCCGACGAGGCGCTCCATGACGAAGACCGCCTGCGGCCGGCCGGCGCCACGGTACGGGCTCACCGGGACCTTGTTCGTGAAGACGACCTGGCCGCTGATCTCGAAGGCCGGGATCCGGTACTGGCCGAGGACGTGGGTCGCCGTGTTGTGGGTGACGTCGCTGCCGTAGGGGGTGTACGCGCCGCCGTCGTGGAGGAAGCGTGTCCGGACGCCGAGGATCGTGCCCTCGGCGTCGAAGGCGATCTCCGCGTCGTGGATCTGGCGGCGCTCCTGGTTCGCCGCGACGAAGTACTCCCAGCGGTCCTCGGTCCACTTCACCGGAGCGCCGACCCGCGTCGCGGCGTACGGGACGACGATCTCCTCGGGGTAGAAGACCATGATCTTCGAGCCGAACCCGCCGCCGACGTCGGGCGCCTCGACGTGGACGCGGTCGGGATCGAGGCCGAGCAGGCGGCTGAGGCCGCCCTTGAGCGGCACGGGCGCCTGGGTCGAGGCGTACATCGTCAGCCGGCCGGCGTCCGGATCCCAAGCGGCGTTGATCCCCCGGCCCTCGATCGGGCTGGCCGTGCTCCGCTCGATCGAGACGTGGACGCGCTCGACGAACGGCGCCGCCGCGAAGACCGCGTCCGGATCGCCGGTGGAATCGTGGACGTCGCCGGCGACGTTGTCGGGGACCTCGTCGTGGACGCGTCCCTCGGCGGCCGTCGCGGTCGCGAGGTCGACGACCGCGGGCAGCGGCTCGTAGTCGACCTCGATGAGCGCGGCGGCGTCCTCGGCGAGGTAGCGATCGGCGGCGACGACGAAGGCGATCGCCTCGCCGACGTAGCGGACGCGGTCGACGGCGAGCGGCAGCTGCGTCCGGGGGTTGCGCATGTTCGGGTCCGGCACGAACGGCGGCAGCGGCGCGTTGAGCTCCCCGAGGTCGGCGCCGGTGAGGACGAGCCGGACCCCGGGCGCCTCGCGGGCGGCCGTCGCGTCGATCGAGCGGATCCGGGCGTTGGCGAGAACGCTCCGGAGGAACGCGCCGTGGAGCTGGCCGGGCAGGTCGATGTCGTCGACGTACCGGCCGCGGCCGCGGACGAGCCGCTCGTCCTCGACTCGTGGCACGGAGCGCCCGACGTAGCGGGCGAGGCCCTCAGCCATCGCGCGCCTCCTCGCCTGTGCCGGCCGCCACGCCGATCGCGCGCTCCGCGGCCCGGACGATGTTGCGGTAGCCGGTGCAGCGGCAGAGGTGGCCGCCGATCGCGTCGACGAGCGCCTCGTGCTCGACCGGCGCGTCGCCCTCGAGCGCGGCGAGCGACATCATGATCCCCGGCGTGCAGAAGCCGCACTGGAGGCCGTGCTCGTCGCGGAAGGCCGCCGGGATCGCGGTCAGCTCGTCGTTCGGCCCGGTGAGGCTCTCGACGGTCCGAACGTCCGCGCCCTCGGCCTGGACCGCGAAGAGGAGGCAGGAGCGGACGGCCGCGCCGTCGAGGAGGACCGTGCAGGCCCCGCAGACGCCGTGCTCGCAGCCGACGTGGGTGCCGGTCAGCCCGAGCTCGTGACGGAGGAAGTCCGAGAGCAGCAGGCGGGGCGGGACGGCAGCCCGACGTTCGACGCCGTTGACCGTCATCCGGACCTCGATGGGTGCGACCGGCATCACCTCACCTCCCCGTGACCGTCGCTCGACCCGCCGAACGCGTCCTCGAGCGCACGCCGGACCATCGTCCGCGTCAGGACCCGTCGGTAGGCCGCGTCCGGCCGCGGGTCGTCGGCCGCCGCCTCGTCCGCCGCCGCGGTCGCGGCCGCATCGAGCCCGTCCGCGCTCGGCTCCGCCCCCGCGAGAGCGGCCTCGGCCGAGCGGGCACGGATCGGCCGATCCGACGTTCCGAAGACCACGATCCGGGCCTCGTCGATCCGGCCGGCAGCGTCGATTCCGACGGTCGTCGCCGCGCCCGCGAGGGCGAAGTCGCCGCGCCGCTGGGCGTATTCGCGGAAGCCCCAGCGGCGAGCGGTCTGGGCGGGGATCCGGATCTCGGTCAGGAGCTCGTCCTCGGCGAGCGTCGTCGTCAGGAAGCCGGCGAAGAAGTCGCGGGCGGGGATCCGCCGCTCGCCCGACGGCCCCGTCGCGACGAGCTCGGCGTCGAGCAGGAGGCAGACGGCCGGGACCTCGGCCGCCGGGTCGGCATGGGCGACGCTGCCGCCGACCGTGCCGCGGTTGCGGATCTGGACGTGGCCGACCCAGCGGGCGGCGGCCGCGAGCACCGGCACGAGGTCCCGGACGAGCGGATCGAGCTCGAGGACCCGCATCCGCGTCGTCGCCCCGATCCGAAGGGTCGAGCCGTCGACGGTCAGGTGGGCCAGGCCGTCGACGCGGTTGACGTCGACGAGCAGCGACGGCGCCGCGAGCCGGAAGTTGAGGAGCGGGACGAGGCTCTGGCCGCCGGCGAGGACCTTCGCGTCGCCGCCGGCAGACGCGAGAAGCGAGACGGCGTCGGCGACCGTGGCGGGCCGGGCGTACTCGAAGTCGGGTGGCTTCACTACGCTTCCCCTGCTGGTGAGCGGTCGGAATGGGGAGAGGTCGAGATCTTCTTGTGTAATGTATACGAAGTGATCCTCACAAGACCAGCGCCGGGAGACGGGCTCCACCCCCGCGGCTCTCTGCCCCCCGTCGCCTGAGGGTGGCCGCGCCCGCGGGCGTCGGCCGCGAGCGCGCCGTCGCCGCGCTCGATCCCCGGTTCGCGGCCACGGCCGTCGCGCTCTTCCTCGCCTCGCTCTCGCTGCGGCCGCAGCTGGTCGGGGCGGCGCCGCTCGTGCCAGAGATCCAGGCCGATCTCGGCATCTCCCACCTCGTCGCCGGCCTCCTCGGGACGATCCCGGTGCTGTGCATGGGCCTCTTCGCGCCCGTGGCCCCGCTCGTTGCCGCGCGGCTCGGGACCTCGCTCGCGGTCGCGGCCTCGGTCGCGCTCATCGGCGTCGCAGGGCTGCTGCGATCGGCCGCGTGGGATGCCGCCAGCCTCGTCGCGGCGACGATCGCCATCGGGGTCGGGATGGGCGTCGCCGGGGCGCTCATGCCGGTCGTCGTCAAGGAACGGCTCGCCTCCCGCCCGCTCGGTGCGACCGTGGCCTACTCGGCCGGCCTTCAGCTCGGGTCGGCTGCGTCGGCCGCGCTCGCCGTCCCCGTCGCGGCAGCGCTCGGCGGCTGGCGGATGTCGCTGGTCGTCTTCTCGGCGGCGACGCTCCTCGTCCTCGCGCCGTGGGGACGGTTGCTCGGCGGGCGAGCGCACTCGCGGCCACGACTGGCCGTGTCGGGCATCGGCTTCAGGGACCGGCAGGCGCTCGCGCTCGGCGCCGTGTTCGCGCTCTTCGGCGTCGTCTATTACGGACTCATCGCCTGGCTGCCCGACTCGCTCGTCGAGCACGGCTCCACTGCGGCGACCGGCGGCGCGGTCGTCGGACTGCTCAACCTCGCGTCGCTCGTCGGCGTCCTGACCGTCGGCGGCTTCGCCGGGCGGATCGCCTCGACGGCCGTCAGCGGGACGATCCTCGCGAGCGGGCTCGCGGTCGCGGCGATCGGCTTCGTCCTGCTGCCCGGGGCGGCGCCGGCCTGGGCGGTGCTCGCCGGGTACACGAACGGGGCACTCTTCCCGCTCCTCCTCGCGCTGCCGCCGCGCGTCGCCTCGGATCCGCCCGCCGTGGCGCGGCTCTCGTCGACGATGCTCGGCATCGGCTACACGCTCGCGGCCGTCAGCCCGGCCGGTCTCGGGGCCGTCCGCGACGCGACCGGCGGCTTCTCGGTCAGCCTGTCGCTCGTCGCGGTCGCCGCGGTGGCGTTCGCCCTGGCGCTAGCGCTCGTGCTGCAACGCGGGGAGGGCCGGACCGGCCCGATGTCGGCCGAACCGGTGGGCTCGCGGTCGTCGTCGAAGCATCGGCCGACGCGGGCGCAGCGGCGGGGAGCCAGGGGCAATCCTGGGTCGGCGTCGGGTCGACCGCGGCCGCCCGTGCGGTAGAATTCGGCCGCTCCGAGCGGGAGTAACTCAGTTGGCAGAGTGTCTGCTTCCCAAGCAGAATGTCGCGGGTTCGAATCCCGTCTCCCGCTCCACTTTCCCATCCTGACGCAGATCTGTCGGATTCGTGCGGGCAGAGCTCGCGATGCCCTAGCCCTCCCCCTCGTCGACCACGGCACGCGTCCGGAGCGCGAGGAGCTCCGCTACCCAGTCGCGAAGCCGGGTCAGATGCTCGCCGTAGTGCTCAGCTCCGGCCTTGCGAACCCAGTAGCTGGCTGCATCACTGGGTTCCGCGAGCTCGAACCACGCCTCGAGCATCCAGGCTCGGGCCGCGTTCGCCGCGGCCCAGGTCTCATCCCAGGTCTGAGCCTTCGACAGTTCGAGGATCCGAGCGTTTCGCGCGTCAACCGCGATCTCGTGCGGAACGTAGGAACGAGCGGCGATGTCGAGCAGCTGTACGCGGGCCTC
>DASTSC010000060.1:0-32245 GCA_035760905.1 Candidatus Limnocylindrales bacterium
ACCCGCGCGTCGAGCGCGTTGAGCAACGGTCCGGCGGCCGGGCCGCCGTCGACGAGGAGTCGTGAGCCGCGGTCCCCTTCGACGAGGATCGCGTCGCCCTGGCCGACGTCGAGGACCGTCACCCGGACGATGCCGGGCGGACGCGCCGCGACGCGCGCCGCGGTGACGCCGAGCGAGACCACGACGAGGCCGACGATGCCGAGTGCGGTTGCCGCGCGCGGCGAGAGGCGGGCCGGCCCCTTCCGGCGGCGGCCTCCCGCGACCGGGATCGGGCGGATGCCGACGTCCAGCCGTGCCCGGTCACCGCCCGCGCCGGCCCGAGTTCGTCGGAGCAGAATCCAGCCCATTGGGGCGGCCGCAAGGAGACCCGCCAGCGGGCCGACGGGTGGCGGGAGCGTGACCGACGCGAACGGCACCGCCGCCGCGGCACGCACGATCGCGATGAGGGCGGCCAGGACGGCTCCGGCCGGGAGTCCGGCGATCGGGGCGAGGACGTCGGGCAGACCGGCTCCCGCGAGCAGCCCGCCCAGGGCGGCGAACGCGGCTGCACCCATCGCCGGCGCGACGAACGGCACGACGGCGAGGTTCGCGGCGGGCGCGACGAGCGAGAGTCGCCCGAAGTCGGCCAGGACGAGGGGCAGCGTGGCCGCTTCGGCGGCGAGCGAGAGCGCCAGCGATTCGACGAGGAGGTCGGGAACGAGGGCCGGCACCCGCAGCCGGAGCTGCGCCTGGAAGGGACTCGCCCATGCGAGGAGGCCGGCCGTGGCCGCGGCCGAGAGCTGCAGGCCCGGGTCGGCGACCGAGGCGGGATCGACGATCACGAGGCCAGCGAGCGCCCATGCCAGCGCCGTCGAGGCGGAGCTCGCCCGACCCGTCGATCGGATGAGGATCGCGAGACCCGTCATCGCTCCGGCCCGAACGACGGACGCGGATGCGCCAGCGAAGAGCACAAACGCGCTGATCGCCGCGACGAGCGCCGCGGCTCGAAGACGGGACGGCACTCGGAAGGCGAGGGGAGCGAGGAACGCGATCACGAGCGAGACGTTCCAGCCCGAGATCGCCACGACGTGGCTCACCCCGGCGGCCGTGAAATCGGCCGCGAGGTCGCGGTCGACCCGCTCCCGGAGGCCGACGAGCATGCCGGCCGCGAGCCCCGCGGCCGGCTCCGGTAGCGCGACCCCGATGGCGTCGCCGACAGCGCGCCGGATCGACTCGATCGGCGACGTGCCGTCGAGGCGCTCGATCGACCGGACGAAGATCCGCGGAGGATCGCCGCGCGTGCGCGGCGGCCGAAGGTCGCCGCCGACCTCGACCCGGTCGCCCGGACCGAGGACCGGGTACGCGGGAAGGGTCATCGCGACGTCGACGCCGCCCGTGTCGTCGAGCCGCGCGATCGCGGGCACGCCGCCGTCGCGCGCGGAGAAGACCGACTCCACCGTGGCGGCCCACGGTCCGCTGCCGTCCGGGAGGTCGCTGTCGGGCGGAGCGGGTGTCGCGGCGATCCGGAGCGCGAGGACGGCGGCGCCCACCGCCGCGAGCAACCAGCCTCCCGCTCGGCCGCCGCCGGCCAGGGCGGCGACGGAGCCGATCGCGACGACGACGGCACCGGCCCCGGCGAGACCGGCCATCGGATCTGCCGAAACGGCGACCGCCGCCTGTGCCCCGACGGCCGCGGCGATGACTCCGAGCGCGATCGACGCCGCCCGCGGCACGTCAGTGGACCACGACGAGGTCGCGGATCTTCGCGAGCGTCGCCGGTCCGACGACCCTGCGCGTGGCGAGGTCGTCGACCGACGCGAACGGCCGTTCGGTCCGGGCCTCGACGATCTTCGCCGCGGTCACCGGTCCGATGCCGGGCAGCGTGTCGAGCTCCGACTCGCTCGCCGTGTTCACGTCGATCGGGCCCGCGGGCGCGCCCGAGCCCGCCTCGCCCGACGTCGGCGGCGGCTCTCCCCGAGCAGGAATCGTGACCCGATCTCCGTCGGCCACGCTTCGCGCGAGGTGGACGTCGCGGGCGACGGCCGTGGCGTCGACCGCCGCGCTGTAGCCACCGGCTGCGGCAATCGCGTCGGCGACCCGGCTGCCCGGCGGGATCCGGACGAGGCCGGGATGACGGACCGCGCCGTCGACCTCGACGACGATCTCGGTCTCCGCCGCGAGCGCCTCGGGCCCGCCGCTCGGCAGCGACACGCTCCCCGAGCCCGGTGGCGCCGCGCCGAGGACCGCGGTCGCAACGACGACGGCGCCGAGGAGCGCGACGCCGAGGGCGGCGAGAACCGGCAGTTGGCGTGACGAACCGGCGGTGATCGGCGGCGGATCGGGCTCCGAATCGGGCGCCTGGAGCGTCGACCAGCGGGGCGGCAACGGGTCCACGCGACCTCCCCGGCGGGAAATCGGGCGGGCGAATCCAAACGCCCCGCGGCCCAGGGGGCACTACCTGGGCGGCGGGGCGTCGACCGTGAACGTACGGGTGGCCGCTTAGCTGCGACTTATCCCGGCAGCCGCTCCCATTCGACCCAGCGCTCCCCGTTCCAGAAGCGGTGCCAGGTCGCACCGTCTCGACCCGGCGCGAACACGTCGAGGCGATCCGGGCCCCAGCTCGAGGCCGCGGGCGTTCCCGTCAGCTCCCCGCCGAGCGACTCCCACGCATGCCACGATTCCCCGTCCCAGTAGCGGTCCCAGAGCTCGCCGTCTGCGAAGATCGCGAACACCTCGAGCCGGTCCGGCGCCCAGGCGGTCACGGCGGGCGGAGAGACGAGATGACCCCCGAGGTTCTCCTCGCGGGTCCAGCCCGCCGGCGTCCAGGCGCGGTGGACGAGCGATCCGTCGGCGTCGAGTCGGAAGAGGTCGATTCGGTCGGTACCCCACGAGACCGCCGCCACGCCGTCCGGTCCGCTCATCGCGCCTCCCTGTCAGGCCGCCTCCGGGGAGGCCCAGCACTCGACCGTTTCAGCCGCGTCGGCGACGAGCCGAGCGAGGCGGGCGATCCCACGCCTGAGGGCGCCCGGGCTCTCGTGCTCCGCCGCTCGCGCGGCGCCGGCGAGCCGATTCCGCTCGCTCTCCGCGACCAGCTGGGCGCCGATCTCGAGGGCGCGCAGGTACTGCAGCTGCCACATGATGGCGCCTCCCTTCTAGCTCTGTCGGTCGTCGAGGAACCCCGGCCGGCTTTCGGCGCCCCACCGGTCGGCGGCCACATCGACGAGGACGAGCAGGGCGATGGCGACGACGATGGCGACGAGGGCTTCCATCCCGACCTCCGTGGGTAACCGTTTCGACTACTTAATGCAGTTACCGAAGCCTATCCTCTTGCCCGTAACCTGTCAACCGGTATAGGGTGGTTACGGAATGACAGCGCAGGCACATCCTCACGGCCACGAGGTCGAGCTCGAGACGGCGCTCGACTTCGTCAACACGCTCGAGCTCGAGGGCGGCGAGCCCGTCGACCACCTGTCCAACTCGAATGCGGCGATCGCGTGGCTCGCGGCGCACGGCCTCGTCCATCCGGAGCTGTGCGCCGACGACGACCATCGGATCCTCGAGCGTGTTCGCGCGGTCCGCGAGGCGCTCCGCACGGTCGTCGACGCGCTGGCCGAGGACCGCGTCGCGGATCCGGCCGCGCTGGCGACCGTCAACCGCACCCTCGCCCGCCGCGACGCGGTCGAGCTCGTGCCGGCGCCGGAAGGCGCGCGCGTCGGCCACCGCCATGTCGGCGATCCCGTCGACGGTGCGCTCGCCCGGCTCGCCGACCCGCTCGTCGGGCTCGTCGCCGAGGGCGACATCGGCCGGCTGCGGATCTGCGCGAACGATCGCTGCCGCTGGGTCTTCTACGACACGTCCCGGACCGGCCGCCGCCGCTGGTGCGACATGGCGACGTGCGGCAACCGGGCGAAGGCCGCCCGGCACCGCGCGCGGACGAAGGGCGAAACGGCCTAGGCGCCGCCCCGGACCGGCAGGCCTCGAGAGCAGCGCCTATCGACCACGTTTCCGCTCCCACCGGCATATTCGGGCTTAGGCCCGGGCTAAAGGCACCTCGAGGCTCGACGCCAACTCGTCCGGGCGCGCGTCATACACGAGAACCGGGCGAATCCACCGCTTGGGCCCTGCCTGGCCTGGTTTTGCCGGTCCCACCGGAATCGGACTGAGCAAGAGCCGGCGCCCGCTAGGCCCGAAGAGGGCGCCTCACATCCCCGCGGCGCCGCCGACAGCGATCCCCGCGTATCGCGCGAGGAGCGGCTTGACCTCGGTCACGTAGCGCGTCATCGACTCCTCGTCATAGGGCGCGGGGAAGCCCGAGATGAGGTGGAAGTAGCCGAGCTCGAGATACGGCGCCAGCTGCTCGGCGACCTGCTCGGGCGTGCCGCGAGGATGGTCCGTCGGGAAGCGGGCGACGCGGTTCTGCTCGTACGCGACCCGGCCGACGCGCTCCGCTTCGGCGGCGCTGTCCCGAATGACGACGCTGCCGATGTTCGACGTCCGTTCGATCTCCGCCGGATCCCGTCCGATCTCCTCGCAGTGCCGGCGCAGGACCTCCTCCTTGCGGCGGACGATCTCGAGCCCGCCGCCGACGTTGTTCATGTCGGCGTACTCGGCGACGAGGCGGAGGGTCACCTTCTCGCCGCCGCCTCCGACGCAGATCGGGAGGTGCGGCTGGAGTGGCGGCGGATCGTTTCGAACGTGGGAGGCCCGATAGCGCGATCCCGCTCGCGCCGACGGCTCGGTCCCGTCGAGCATGCCCCGCATGATCGGCAGCGCGTCGCGGAGCCAGCGCAGCCGTTCGCCGGGGCCTGACCCGAACTCGAAGCCGAAGTCGTGCGCCTCGCCAGCGAACCAGGCCGCGCCGATCCCGAGGATCGCCCGGCCGTCGCTGACGTGGTCGAGGGTCGTCGCCATCTTCGCCACGAGGCTCGGCTCGCGATACGGGTTCGCGCCGACCATGAGCCCGATGCGGACGCGTTCCGTCCGCGCCGCCCAGGCCGTGATCGTCAGCCAGCCCTCGTAGTTCGGGCCGTGCGGATCGCCGACGATCGGGTAGAGGTGGTCCCACGTCCAGAGGGTGTCGTATCCGTCGCGCTCCACCCGCAGGCCGGCCTCGAGCAGCGCCGGCCAGTCGGTGTACTGGTTCCAGCACAGGGCTCCGAATTTGAGCTCGCTCAACTCACGCTCCGATCTCCACGTGCTCCCGAGGGTTCACGTCTCGCTGACGACGTCGACGGAGATCTCGACCGCCGGCGTCGTCCCGCGGTTCTCGAGCCAGTGGACCGTGGTCCGGTCCTCGGGCCAACCAACGCCCGGGCCGTAGTCCGTGGCGATCCCGTTGCGATGGTCGGTGATCGTTCCCTCGAGGACGTAGACGAGGCCGGGCCGGCCGACATGGTCGTGGAGCGGCCCGAAGACGCCGCCGGGCTCGATCGTGACCATCCGCATCCGGAGCTGGCGCCCGGCCATGCCCTCGAGCTCGGGCCCGAGGTCGACCGTCCCGAGGACCGTCACGCTGACACCCCTCGGCTCGGGCGCGGTTGGGTCGCCGCTCACGGCGTCAGCCGCGAACGACGACGTTCACGAGCCTTCGGCCTCCGGCCACGATCACCCGGTCCGGCGTCCGTCCCGCGAGCAGCTCGCGGACGCGCTCGCGGGCGAGGACGAGCTGCTCGAGTTCGATCTCGCTGATGCCGGTCGGGACCTCGATCCGGTCGCGCAGCTTGCCGTTGACCTGGATCGGGACCTCGTACGTCTCGGCCGCCGCGGCCCGCTCGTCGACGACCGGCCACGGCTCGGTGTGGATCGAGCGCCACTCCTCGCCGCGGGCGTCGAGCCGGCGAGCCCACAGCTCCTCGCTGACGTGCGGCGCGGCCGGCGCGAGCATGAGCAGCAGGAGCGAGATCGCCTCGTCCCATTCGGAGAGGCCGGCAACGCTCGTGCCACGGTAGCGCTGGAGCACGTTCACGAGCTCCATGAGCTTCGCGACCATCGTGTTGAAGCGGAAGCCCTCGTAGTCCTGCGTGACGTCACGGAGCGTTCGATGCGCCGCCGACCGGATCGCCGCTCTCGCCGCGGACTCGTCCTGGCCGTCGGGAAGCGGTCCGGCCGAGCCCTCGCCGGGCTCGCGACCGTGCGGGTCGAGCGCGAGCGCCCAGACTCGCCGGACGAACCGGTAGACGCCCTCGATACCGGTCTCGCTCCACGGGCCGCCCTGGTCCCACGGGCCCATGAACATGAGGAACAGGCGGACGCTGTCGGCGCCGTACTTCGCGACGAGGTCGTCCGGGTCCTGGACGTTGCCGCGCGACTTGCTCATGCGCTCGCCGTCGGCGCCGAGGATCTGGCCCTGGTTGAACAGCCGCTTGAACGGCTCGTCCTGGTCGACGAGCCCGAGGTCGCGCATCGCCTTCGTCCAGAACCGGCTGTAGAGCAGATGCATGACCGCGTGCTCGGCGCCGCCCGTGTACTGGTCGACGGGCGTCCAGCGGGCGACCAGCTCGCGATCGATCGGCCCGTCGTCCTTGTGCGGCGACAGGTAGCGGAACCAGTACCAGGACGAGTCGACGAAGGTGTCCATCGTGTCGGTCTCGCGCCGCGCCGGGCCGCCGCAGCGCGGGCACTCCACCCGCAGGAACGATTCGTCGTGGTTGAGCGGGTTCTCACCGCGGCCGCCGTAGTCGACGGTGTCCGGCAATCGCACTGGCAGGTCCGCGTCGGGAACCGGCACGACGCCGTCGCGATCGCAGTAGATGATTGGGATCGGCGTCCCCCAGTAGCGCTGCCGGCTGAACGTCCAGTCGCGGAGGCGGTAGGTGACGGTGGCCTTCGCCAGGCCGCGCTTCGAGAGCGCGTTGACGATCCGTCGCCCGCCCTCGTCGGCCGGCAGGCCGCTGAATTCGCCGGAGTTGACCAGGTGCTCGTCGTCGGCGTGCGAGACGAACGCGGCGTCGAGGGGCTCGTCGTCGGTGCCCGGAGCCGCGACGACACGCCGGATGGCCAGGCCGAAGCGCTGGGCGAAGGCGAAGTCGCGCTCGTCGTGAGCCGGGACGGCCATGATCGCGCCCGTCCCGTAGCCGCCCAACACGTAATCCGCGATCCAGATCGGGATGCGCTCGTCGTCGACGGGGTTGATCGCGTACGAGCCGGTGAAGACGCCCGTCTTCTCCCGCTCGGTCGAGAGCCGCTCGATCTCGGTTCGGCGGGCCGCAGCCGCCACGTATGCGTCGACCTCGGCGCGACGGTCGGGATGCGTCAGCGTCGCGACGAGCGGGTGCTCCGGCGCGAGGACCATGAAGGTAGCCCCGAAGAGCGTGTCCGGCCGCGTCGTGAAGACGCGCAGCTCGTCGCCGCCGGGCTGTGCGTCGTCCGGCGCCGTCGTGAACACGACCTCGGCGCCCTCCGACCGTCCGATCCAGTTCGTCTGCTGGACCTTGATCGGCTCGGGCCAATCGATCCCGCTGAAGTCGAGGAGCTCGTCCGCGTAGTTGGTGGTCCGGAGGTACCACTGCTCGAGGTCGCGCTTCTCGACGGGCATCCCGCACCGCCAGCAGTGGCGGTCGGCGCCCTCGACCTGTTCCCGGGCGAGCGTGCCGTCGTTCGGGCACCAGTCGACCGGCGACCTTCGACGGTAGGCGAGGCCGTGCTCGAGGAGCCGCAGGAAGAACCACTGGTTCCAGCGGTAGAACTCGGGCTCGCACGTGACGACCTCGTACCGCCAGTCGAACACGGCGCCCATCGACCGGAACTGGGTCCGCTCGTGCTCGATGTTCCGCATCGTCCAGTCGAGCGGATTGATGCCGTTCTTGATGGCGGCGTTCTCGGCCGGCAGCCCGAACGCATCGAAGCCGATCGGGAAGAAGACGTTCTCGCCGTGCATCCGATGGAACCGGGCGAGCGCGTCCGTCGGGGTGACGATGTACCAGTGACCGATGTGGAGGTCGCCGGACGGGTACGGGTACATCGTGAGGATGTACGACTTCGGGCGCGAGGTGTCTTCGAGGTCCGTCTCGTACAGGCCGAGCTCGTCCCAGCGCTGCTGCCACTTCGGCTCGATGACCGTCGGCTCGTAGCGGTCGATCCGCGAGCGTCCCCGGCCGCCTGCCTTCGTTCCTGGCTCTGAGGTCGTCGTCACGTTCGTTCTCTCGTCTCGCCCCGGATAAACGTTCGACCCCCCGCCGCACCGGCAGGGGGTCGTGGGTGGTCGGCGTCTAGAGCGTTGGTGGAGCTAAGGGGATTCGAACCCCTGACCTTCTGAATGCCATTCAGACGCTCTCCCAGCTGAGCTATAGCCCCACGCCGGAGCGCGGAGTATATCAGCGGGCCTGCCCGGGACCGACGCTCAGTGCTTCGGGGTCGGGAACGGCAGCCGGCCGGGAAGGCCGGTCGGGAGCAGCGTCGTCACGTCGTGGGGCAGGAACGGCCCGACGACGGCGAGGACGACCGGGACGCTCGAGCCGCGCAGGAGCTTGACGGTCTCGGAGCCGTTGAAGGCCGCCGTCAGGTCGCGCAGCGGTCCGAAGCCGAGGTCCTTCGGCAGCGTCGAGCCGGTCCCGAAGTAGGCGTCGAGGATGACGACGACCGCGGACAGGATGAGGACCGCCTCGATCCCCCCGAAGACGGCTCCGAGCGCCCGGTCGGTCTCCTGGGTCATCCCTTCCATGTGGACCCGGCCGAGCGTGGCCCGCGAGGCGAGATGGAGCCCCGCGAGGATCGCCGGGAACGCGATCGTGTAGCCGACGAGGTCGGCGTAGTCCGCGGGAATGCTCGGGAAGAGCGCGCTCGCGATCGCCCCGACGGGGTAGCGGAAGTAGGCGCTGGCGACGAACGAGATCGCCATGAAGCCGATCCCGATGAGGCGCTTGAGGAACCCGCTGTTCCAGCCGCCGTAGATGAAGCCGCCGATGAAGCCAACGAGGGCGACGTCCATGGCCGTCTCCGCGATCGCCGGAGTCCGCCGCCGGCCCCTCGCCGACGACGCCGCGGCGGCGACATTGTCACGCGCCGCGCAAGCCCCCGAGACGGATCAGCGCGCCGGCGGCAGCGGGTAGACCGAGCCGCGCGTGTCGGCCCAGCCGGCGAACGATCCGGCGATGCGATGTGTCGCCCCGCTCCGTGCGTCGACGACGACGACCTCCCGCGACTCGATCCCGATCGCGACCGCCGCGTCGTCCGCGCTCGCACCGACGATCTGCGTCGACTCGTCGGCCAGATTGCGAAGCGCGAACCGGGCCACGATGCGGCCGGTCGTCGGCGTCCCCGAGTGGACCAGCCTCGCTCGGCCCTTCCCGTCCCTCGCGAACAACCAGACCGACTGTCCGTCCGATCCCCAGTAGCCGGTCGGCGCAGCGTGGATATCGAGGCTGCCGGTCCAGGGTCCGAGGACTCGACCATTCGCGTCCGACACGATCACGAAGCAGCCGCCGCCGGTCGGCCCGTCGTCGCAGGCCTCGCCGAGCGTCCGCCCGTCCGCCGAGCGCGGCCGCTCGACCCCCAGCGGATCGAACAGCGGCCGCTCCCCGGGAAGGAACGTCCCATCGCCCCGGATCTCGCCGAGGTCGCTCGAATCCCCGTTCGTCCGAGTCGCGGCGAAGCGCGCGTCGGTCGTCCAGGTGAACCGGTCGCCGAGGTCGAGGTCGGGCGCGATCGTGACGGCGTCGACCCGCCGGGTGATCGGGTCGTAGACGCCGATCCCGCCGGCCCGTCCGACCGCCAGCTGGCCGTCGGGGCCCCACCCGAAGCCGGTCGCCCGGTCGCCCACGACCGCAGCCTCGGAGAGCGGGTCGGTCAGGTCGAAGACCGCGACCTCCTCGGACCCGTCCTCGGTCTCGAACGGCACGGCGAGAAAGCCGTTTCGGCTGACCGTCGCCGAGCCGTTGTAGAGGGTCGGTCTCGCATCCGACGGGAACGCCGAGGCCGGAACGAACGCGAGGGTCACGACGGTCCCATCGAGCGACAGCCTCCGGACGGCGAGACCCGTGTAGACGTCGTCCTCGAGGATGGCCTCGACCGTGATCGCGTCCGTCGACGCGCCGAGGACCGCCGGTCGCGAACCGTCGGGCGCGAGCGGCACCGCGACGACGTCCGGCCCGGACGCCAGGCGCGGCGTCTCGACCACGACGATGTGGGTGTCGGCGGCGAGGTCGAACGAGAAGTCGATCGCCGCCGAACGCGCGTCGACGGAAATGGTGGCGAGGTCGGCCGAATGGACCGCGCCGTCGCACGGCAGGGCGCCGGAAGCCGTTGTCGCGCCCTGCGTCTCCGGCCACCGGATCTCGCCCGCGCCTGCACACCGGACGAGGAGCGTGTACGCGTGGCCACGCGCGAGCTCCGCCCGGGCCGTTCCGGTGAGTCCCGGTTCGACACCGGCGAGCGGACGGTGGGTGAAGTCGAGCGGGACCTGCCCGCGTGGCACCGGGATCGCGAGGTCGGGCACGGACCGGGGTGTCGGCGCCGGGGTGGTGGCCGCCTTTGGTGCCGATGGCGACGCGTTCGTCCGGGGTCCCGTCGCCGGGTCCGGACGGCCGCCGAGAACGGCGACGGCGGCGATACCGACGACGACGAGCGGCACCGCGAGGACCATCACGGTCGACCGAACGGACGACGGCCGGCGCGGTCCGCCGACGGGTCCGGTCTCGATCTCGACCTCGGGACTCGACAACGCGCACCTCGCGGCGGAAGCGACCGAAGGACGCCGATCGTACGGCGCCTGTGATGGCCTGCCGCCTCTGGCAGGATGGGCACGTGGAGGCCGAGGAGCGGGTCGCACGCGGCACAGCCGGCCCGATTCACTACCTGCTACGTCGGTCGGCGCGCAGTCGGACCCTCCGCGTCACGATCGACCGGCGTCTCGGGGTGGTGGTCAGCGTGCCCCTCCCGACGCGGCGCGGCTGGGCCCGTCCCGAGCGGGCGGTCGAACGCTTCCTGCTCGAGCGCGAAGCATGGATCCGGCGGCACCTCGACCGGCAGGCGCGCGAGCGCGCCATCGTCGCGGCCCGTGGTCCGCTCGGCCACGGCGCCCTCGTTCGGTACCGGGGCGAGCTCCATCGGCTCCGGGTGCTCGCGCCGGCGTCCGGTGCCCGCTCGCGGATCAGCAGAGAGGCCGCCGACGGCGACGGTCCCGACGAGCTCGTCGTCCGCGTCGGGTCGGCCGATCGGCGCAGCCTGTCCGAGATCCTGGCGATCGCCCTGCGCGCTCGTGCCCGCGCCGCCATCGAGCGCGAGATCGCCCGTCACGCGCCCGCGCTCGGCGTCCGTCCGACCGCGGTCATGGTCCGCGACACGCGGTCGCGCTGGGGCAGCGCGTCGCGGCGGGGCCGGCTGTCGTTCAGCTGGCGGCTCGTCCTCGCCCCGCCCGAGGTCCTCGAGACGGTCGTCGTCCACGAGCTCGCCCACCTGCGCGTGTTCGGGCACGGTCCCGGGTTCTGGGCCCTCGTCGCGTCGCGTCGCCCGGATCATGCCGTCTGGCGGCGCTGGCTCCGCGACCACAGCTACGAGCTCCACGTGGCGTTCGCGCCGCCGGCGGCCGAGCTCGTCCCCCAGGAGCCGTCGGCGTGACGACACGGCGGGTGTCGTGGCGGCGGACCGACGAGGTCGAGGCCGACGAGTGGTCCACGCTCTCGGTCCGGGACAACGGGCTGAGCCTCGTGGGAACGGTGGTCGGCGCGGTCGACAACCTGCCGCTCCGCGTGGAGTACCGCGTCCTTGCCGATCCGACCGGTGTCACGACCGCGGTCCACGTCCGGCAGTGGCACGGGTTCGAGCAGCGGGCGCTCACGCTCGGCCAAGATGCGAAGGGCAACTGGACCCGCGACGGGAAGACCGACCGCAAGCTCAAGGGCTGCACCGACGTCGATCTCGGGATCAGCCCCTCGACGAACACCCTCCCGATCCGTCGGCTCCGACTCGCCGCTGGCGCGACGGCCAGGATCAAGGCCGCCTGGGTCCGGTTCCCGGAGCTGACGGTCGAGAAGGCGACCCAGGCGTACACCCGGATCGACGAGTTCACCTGGCGCTACGCGAGCGGGTCGTTCGAGGCCGAGCTCGTCGTCGACGAGGACGGCCTCGTCGCGAGCTACGCGGTCTGGCGGCGAACCGGTCTCGCGATCGGGGCGGACGACTCCGAGCCGCTCGACGCCGCCAGGTAGCGCTGGATCGTCGGCGCGAGGAGCGCGACCACGGTCTCGCGCTCGGCCGAGGCGAGGGGTTCGACCCGCAGGATGTAGCGGGCCATCGCGAACCCGATCAGCTGCGACCCGACGAGCTCGGCCCGAAGCTCGGCCTCGGGCCCGCCGACGACGCCCGACAGGGCCGCCAGCGGCCCGGCCTCGACGAGCTCGCGGAGCATCCGCGCCGCGACCGGGTCGGAGGCGGCGGACCGGATCAACCCGACGATCACGGGCTGGAACCCGGGATCCTCCCAGAGCTCGACGACGAACCGGGCGAGCCGCTCGCCGAGACCCGCGATGTCGCCCGCGGCAACGCGCGGGATGGCCACGGCCGGATCGATCGGCCACTCCATCGCCGCGACGAAGAGCCGCTGTTTCGAGCCGAAGTAGTGGTGGACGAGGGCGGGGTCCACAGCGGCTCGGGCAGCGACGTCCCGGATCGACGCCGCGTCGAAGCCCCGCTCGGCGAAGCTGGCCCGGGCCGCGCCGAGGATCCGGTCCCGGGTCGCGGAGGCGCCCGGTCGGCGTCCCGTCCGGGGCACGGCTCAGGCGACCTCGCGGCGGATCGTGAGCGAGGCGACGAAGGCGAAGAACAGGACGAACCCGAGCAGGACGGCGAGATCGACCTGGAGCGCCTGCGCGGTCAGGTCGGCGCCCGCCGCGAAGACCTGGCGGAGCCCGTCCACGGCGTACGTCAGCGGCATGATCGCGGTGAGCGGCCGGAGGACCTCGGGCAGGCTCGAGACGGGGAAGAGCACGCCCGAGAGGAGGAACTGCGGCGCGAGGACGATCGGGATGAACTGGATGACCTGGAGCTCGGTCCGGGCGAACGTCGAGAGGAAGATCCCGAGGCTGACTGCGCCGAGGGCGAGGAGGAGGACCACGAGGAACGCGTAGCCGGCGCTGCCGGCGACGTCGATCCCGAGGCCGAGCGAGAAGGCGGGCACCGGCCCAAGCGGTCCGAGACGCGCGCTGCCGAGGGCCCACAGCAGGAGCACGACGACCTGAACCGTCGCGAACAGCCCGAAGCCGATCGTGTAGCCGGCGACGATCTCGCTCCGGGCGACGGGCGTCGCGAGCAGCCGCTCCAGGGTGCCGCCGGTTCGCTCCCGCAGGAAGCTCACCCCGGTGAGGATGTAGACGAAGAAGTAGGCGAAGAAGCCGACGACCGCCGGGGCGTACGCGGCGAGCGGGTCGTCCGAGGCCACGCCGTGGAGGGTCACGTGGTCGATCGCCGGCGCGGCGACCCCGAGGGACTGCGGCGCGGCGGCGATGAGTGCCCTCGTGACCGCGCCGACCTGGGCGTTCTCGGCGGTGGGGTCGAGGCCGCGCGTGATCATTGTGATCGTGGCGCCCGGGCCGGGGACCGCGGGGAGGACGACGGCGAGGCTGGCACTCCCGTCGTCGACGGCGGCGCGGGCTGCCGCCTCGTCGGTCGTGCTGGTCACGGTCGCGCCGGCCCGCGTCAGCGACGTCGCCAGGGCCGCGGCGAGGGGAACCGGACCGCCGCCCGGAGCGACGACGACCGCGTTGACGGAGGGCGTACCTGCGCCTCGCAGGATGAACGCGACGAGCCCGGTGATGAGAACGGGGGCGACGAAGAGGAGGCCGAGCGAGGGGCGGTCGCGTCGGACCTCTTCCACGATCCGGCGAACGATCGCGCGGACTCGTCGCGCGCTCACGCCGGGACCCCCTCGCCGGCGAACCGGAGGAAGGCCTGTTCGAGATCGTCCGTGCCCGCGCGTGCTCGCAGCTCGCCGCCGGTGCCACGCGCGATCACCTTGCCGGCGCGGACGAACAGGAGCTCGTCGCAGCGGTCGGCCTCGTCCATCACGTGGCTCGAGACGACGATCGTCGTGCCCCCGTCGGCGAGCGCCCGGAAGTGGCGCCAGAACTCGACCCGAAGGAGAGGATCGACGCCGACCGTCGGCTCGTCGAGGAAGAGCACGCTGGGTGCGTGGACGAGGGCGCAGGCGAGCGACAGCCGTCGACGCTGCCCACCGGAGAGCGTCTCGGTCACCATGTCGCGACGGTCGGCGAGGTCGACGAGCGCGAGGACGTCCCGATCGCCCGCCGCCCGGTCGGCGCCGTAGAGCGCGCGAAAGAACTCGAGGTTCTCGCCGACGGTGAGCGCGGGGTAGACGCCGTCGGCCTGGGTCATGTACCCGATCCGCTCGAGGTTCGGCCGCGACGGCATCGGCCGGCCGAGCACGATCGCGTGCCCGGAGCTCGGCCGGGCGAGCCCGGTGAGGAGCCGGATCAGCGTGGTCTTGCCCGAGCCGTTCGGCCCGAGCAGGCCGTAGATCCGTCCCGGCTCGAGCCGGAAGCTCACGCCGTCGACCGCCCGGATCGGCCCGAAGTGCTTCGCGAGGTCGACCGCCTCGATCGCGGCGGATGGAGACGTCTGCGCGTTCAACACTCGTTGAATTCTACGCCTGGTGAATTCCTTGGCAAGCCCCGTGTGGCGCGCTGCAGCGCGTCTGCGTGCCCGCGGCGGTTGTTCCGATCCGTCGGGAATTCCAATGGAGTTGGCGTCCAATCGCGGAATCGGCCCATGGGCGCCGTCGCCGCGGCCGCCAGCCCCACGGAACGTCAACGTGGTTGGCATCCCGGATGGCTCGCCGGACCAACACCCCGGCGACCGGGGCGACGTCGCCGATGTCATTGGAAAGTCGAGCAGATCAGGCGGGTCACGCGGACGCGGCCGTGGCGGGCGCCTACGCTTCGCGTGTGCCGAAGGCGAAGCCCGCGCCCGATCCGAGCGCCCTGAAGCGAACGGCGGCCGGGCGCTACGAGACCGGCGACGGCCGCTTCACGGTCGAGCAGGAATCGGCCGGGTCGTGGGTCCTCGTCGACTCCGAGCAGACGAACGAGCTCGGCCTGCCGCTCGTGCGCGGTCCGTTCGCGACCCTCGCTGCGGCGAAGGCCGCCGTCGCTGCCGCGCGCGACGCACCTGCCTCACCCTCGCCGCTCGCGGAGCGCTTGAAGGAGCGAGCGGGGTCGAAACCGGCTCAGTCGTCGCGCGCCCACCGAATGGAGCGAGCCCGGCCGCCGAAGGCGCGGAAGGAGGTGCCGCCGCCGCTCGCGGCACGCGCCGCGCGCCCGGCCGACGCCGCCGCGATCGTCCGCATCTACAACGCCGGGATCGAGTCGCGGGAGGCCACCTTCGAGACCGAGCCGCGGTCCCGGGGCGACGTCCTGGGCTGGCTCGACGGGCGCCATCCCGTGGTCGTCGTGACGCGCGGCGAGGACGTCCTCGCCTTCGCGGCCACGTTCGAGTACCGGCCGCGCGCCGCCTACGCGGGCGTCGCCGAGTTCTCGGTCTACGCCGACCCGGACCACCGGCGCGAGGGTGCCGGGCGGCTGGCGATGGAGTCGCTCATCGAGGCAGCCACCGAGGCCGGGTTCTGGAAGCTCGTCTCCCGCGTCTTCCCGGAGAACGAGTCGAGCCGTGCACTCCTCCGCGCGGTCGGCTTCCGGGAGGTCGGAACGTATCGCCGGCACGCCCGGCTCGACGGGGAGTGGCGCGACTGCGTCATCGTCGAACGCCTCCTCGGCGAGGCCCTCGGGGACTGACCCGGTCGATCCTCACGTCCCGAGAAATGGTGGGCCGGGGCAGAATCGAACTGCCACAGCCGAAGGCGAGGGTTTTACAGACCCTTGGGCTCACCACCTGCCCAACCGACCCACCGGCACGCCGCGCGCCGTCGGCCCGAGGCCCGGTCGCGGCGAGCCGGGATGGTACCCGAGCGGCGCCCGGTCGTGCCATCCACCGCTTCGTGACCGACCGGCCCGTGCACGAGCGCCGAACGGCCCTGTCACGTCCACGTGCCATCCGCGACCCTCGAGGCGCGAAAGGGGGTGCGCGATGCGCGTCCTGGTCAGCGCCGCCTCGAAGCACGGTGCAACCGAAGGGATCGTCGAGGCCATCGCGGAGACGCTGGCCGAGGCCGGGATCGAGCCGGTCGTCCTCGAGCCGTCGGCCGTCGTGAGCCTCGAGGGGATCGACGCGGCCGTGATCGGCAGCGGGATCTACGCGGGTCGCTGGCTCGGTCCGGCGAAGGACCTCCTCGGCCGCCATGCCGGTGAGCTGCGCCGACGGCCCGTCTGGCTCTTCTCGAGCGGTCCCCTCGGTGATCCGCCGTTTCCCGGCGGCGAGCCGGCGGACGGCGAGACGATGCGCGAGTTCGTCGGCGCTCGGGAGGATCGCGTGTTCGCCGGGCGACTCGAGCGCGACGACCTCGGTGTCGGCGAGCGGCTGATGGCCCGCGTCGTGCACGCGCCGGCGGGCGACTTCCGGCCATGGCCCGAGATCCGGTCGTGGGCAGCCGGGATCGCCGAACAGCTGCTCAGCGGGGTCGCCGGCGTAGCGGCAGCGGACGAGGTCACGACGGCCGGGGTAGTGGTGGAGATGAGGGGACTCGAACCCCTGACCCCCGCGATGCGAACGCGGTGCTCTCCCAGCTGAGCTACATCCCCACGCCTGTCGCCGCCGCGGCGACGGCCGCGAAGTGTAGCACGCGACCCCGATCGACCCACTTGGCTGACTCGAACATTTGTTCTATCTTGGTCGCTGATGGCGCTGCCACGCGGGGATGTCACCGCCGCTCTCGCGACCCTCCGGTCGCGGTGGGGCGCGGCAGCTCCGCGGCGGGGCCGCGAGGGCGACCTGCGGCCGAGCGAGGCCGAGACGGACGGCGCCCTCGCGATCGCGCCCGCCCCCGTCGAGCCGGTCGAGGCGCTGCCGGCGGCGGCCCCCGTCCGACCCCCCGGCACGTCGCGGGAGGTCGTCTCGACGGGCTTCGCCGCGCTCGACGAGATCCTCGGGACGGGCGGGGTCCCGCTCGCCTCGACGGTCGCGCTCCGCGGCAGCGGGTCGAGCGGCGCGCTGACGCTCGCGCTCCGGCTCGTCGCGGAGGCCCAGGCCGCGGGCACGCTCGCCGCCTGGGTCGACGTCGCCGGGACGCTCGACCCGGTCGAGGCGGTCGCTCGCGGCGTCCGGCTCGAGGATCTCGCGATCCTCGCTCCGGCCTCGCTCGACGAGGCGCTGTCGATGGCCGGGACGCTCCTCCAGGGCCGGGCGGTCGACGTCGTCGTGCTCGACCTCGGTCCGGGCGGCGGCTCCCGGGGCGCGCGGCCGGCTCGGGCGAGCGTCGAGCGGTTCCGCCGGCTCGCCGCGGTCGCCCGCCGATCCGCTGCGCTGCTCGTCGTCCTCGAGCCGCCCGACGGCGCCGGCGACCTCGATGCCGCGGTCTCGGAGGCCGCCGCGCTGCGGCTCGTGCTCGCCCGTCGAGCGTGGGTTCGGCTCGGGCGCGATGTCGTCGGCCAGGAGACCGAGGCGACCGTCGGCCGGAGCCGGTTCGGTCCGCCGGGGAAACGGGCCGGTTTTCGGATCCTCTACGCCGACGGCGGGCGGCGCGACTCCTGCCTCCAGCTCCCGGAGCTCCTATCGACCGATGCGCCTCCTCCATCTCCTCTGGCCGCACCTGCCGCTGCGCCTCGCCGCCGCGCGCCGAGTGCCGGACCCGTCCTCCGGGTCGTCCCCGAGCGGCCCGCTCGTCCTGGGCGGCCAGCCGTGGACGGCGGGGACCGTCCTCGACGCGAGCCGGGAGGCGCAGGCCCTCGGCGTCCGGCGCGGGATGCCGCTCGGAACCGCCCACCGGCTCTGCCCGGAGGCGACGTTCGTCGATCCGGCGCCTGACGCCGATCGGGCGGCGGTCGAGGCCGCGTTCGATCGTCTGGCCGCGTTCAGCCCGGGTCTCGCCGGGACTTCCGACATTGCCGACCCGTCGTTCGGTCGGATCGAGGTCCAGGTCGACGGGCTCGGGCCGCTGTGGGGCCCCGACGACGTCCTCGTCGCGCGGCTCGCCGACGCCGTCCGGGGCCTGCTTCCCGGGATGCCCCGGGCGGGGATCGCCGGGACCCGCTTCGCGGCCACGGTCGCCGCGGCCCACGCGGATCCGATCGGCCCCGCCGGGTCGCCCCGCCCCCTCGTCGTCCCCGCCGGCGGCGAGGCCGGCTTCCTCGCCCCGCTTCCGTCCGCGCTCCTGACCCCGGATCTCGACATCCGGGCCCGCCTTCGACGCTTCGGGCTCCGCCAGGTCGGGGCGGTCGCCGCACTGCCGCGGAGCGCGCTCGTCGCCCGGTTCGGCGCCGAGGGCGAGCGGATCCACGCCCGCGCGATCGGCGAGGAGACCGAGCCGTTCCGGCCCCGGCGCGCCCCCGAGCGGCTCCGGCTCGCGCTGCCGATCGACCCCCCGGTCGGCGACCTCGAGCCGCTCCGCTTCGTCCTCCACCGGGTCGCGGTCGCCCTTGGCGAGCAGCTGGTGGCCCGTGGCGGGGCGACGGGTCGCGCCGAGCTGCGGCTGACCCTCGACCGCGCCTTCGCCCGCGCCGACGTCCCGGAGCGGATCGCATTCGAGCAGCGCTTCCCCGAGCCGACGGCCGAGGGTGAGGCGATCGAGCGGCTCTTCCTCGTCCGGCTCGAACGGACCCCACCGCCGGCCCCGGTCGAGCGGCTCGAGCTCGAGCTGTTCGACGTCGCCCCGGCGGCCGGTCAGCAGCTCGCGCTGTTCGCGCCGCGTGCCGCGGGCGGCGTCCCGGCGGTCATCCGCCGCGCCCGTCTCGACTGGCAGCTGGCGCGGCTCGCGCTCGCCTTCGGGGAGGATCGCGTCCGCCGGGCGGAGGTGGCGGATCCCGAGGCGCCGCTCGCGGAACGGCGGGCGACGTGGGGGACGGTCGGCTCCGGCTCGCGGGTCCTCGACGGTCGATGACCCGTCTCCTCCACGGCCACCCGGCGATCGACGTCGAGCTCGACGGCGAGCGGGTGGTGGCGATCCGCTGGAACGGCCGGCGCGAGCCGGTCGAGGTCTGCAACCGCTGGCACGTCGAGGAGGACTGGTGGCGCGAGCCGATCGCCCGCGACTACTTCAAGGTCGTCGGCGAGCGCTGGCTCGCCCTCGTCTACCGCGACCGCGGTGACGGCACCTGGCACCTCGAACGCCTCTACGACTGAGTCTCGCCGCCCATGCACCGCCGGCGCGGCGTTCGCCCCTGCGACGCTCGCTCACGCGCCATGAAGTGCGCTCGCTCGCCGTCAGCGCAGCTGCGTCGAGCCCGGCACGACGATGGCGACGATGAAGAGGATCAGGAACAGGCCGACGACCAGCAGCAGGAGCCCGAGGTCGCGTGGATGGGCGGTCTGCATCGCGGTTCCCCCCGCGCGCTCAGTGGCCGAAGTCCCCGCGCGGCCACGGGCGGATGATAGACGGGCGCAGCTGGCGCGGCACGTCGATCTTCACGAATCTTCATGAACGTCGCGTAGCGAATCCCGTGCGCCCGGAGCTCAGTGCCGGGGCACGTTCGCGGCGACGAGGATGACGACGAGGCCGATGAGGACGAGCGCGAGCAGGGCGGCGCCGACGATGTCACGCGTCCGGGGTTCCACGGGCCTCATCGTAGCGGCCGGGCCGCCGCCTTCGGGAAATGGCAGGGCCCCGTCGCCGCGTACGACGGGGCCCTGCGGCCGGTCGGCCCGCTCACCAGGCCGGCGGCGAGGTCGGCGATCACAGCCGTCGCAGCCGGTTCGCCGCCCGAGCGTCCCGTGCCCCCAGGCGCGGAACGGTCTGAAGTGCTAGAGGCCGATCTGGGCGGCGATCGCCGCCGGAAAGACGACCTCGATGAGCAGGATGGCGAGCGCCACGAGCGCGATCCGAACCGCGAAGCTGCGGAACGCTGCCGGAAGCGTCGTCATCTCGGCTCTGTGACGTCACGTGGGTCGATGTTGTTTCGCCGCCCACCGCCATTTCTCGGCCATCCGATCGTCCTGGTGGCCGATGGGAACCGAGGGCGAGCTTGATCAGGCCGTGTGTCGCCACTCGTCGTAGGACTTGTCGCCCTCGATTCCACCGGGAGTGCAGGAATCGGGGGTAGCGAGCCGATAAGGGTCCCCGACTCCCTCGCCTCCGAGCGGGGGCGAGCATGATCAGGCCTCGCGCTTCGGTCCCGACAAGCGGGCGGCGGGAAGGCGACGAGATGGATCATCGACACGGACAAGCGGCGACGGCGCCGCAACGGCGCGAAGGATCCGAACATTTGTTCTATCCTAGCCGGTCCTGATGGCGTACGCCGAGCTTCACTGCCACACGAACTTCTCGTTCCTCGACGGTGCCTCGCCGGCCGACGAGCTGGCGGACCGCGCGGCCACCCTCGGGCTGGCCGGCGTCGCGATCGCCGACCACCAGGGGCTCTACGGCGTCGTCCGGTTCGCCGAGGCCGTCCGCGAGCGCGACCTGCGCCCGGTCGTCGGGGTCGAGATCGAGCTGCTCGACCCGGCCGTGGCCGACCCCGGTTCGATCGTCGTTCCCCGTTCTCGCCGCCCGTCCCGAGAGCGAGGACCGCTCGTGCCCGAGCGCGGCGTCCCCGCCGAGGGTCTCCCGGTCCGGCCCACCCCCGCGAGGACGCGGCTACCGGGCCACCGCCGCCCGGTCAAGGAGGACTACCGCGGCGTGGGCGAGGCGCAGCGCGGCCCCCACCTCGTCCTGCTCGCCCGGAACGACGCCGGCTACCGGAGCCTGTGCCGGCTCGTCTCGCGAGCGAATCTCGCCGGGACGAAGGCGGTCCCGCGGTTCAGCCACGAGCTGCTCGCCGCGCACGTCGAGGGGCTGATCGCGCTCTCCGCGTGCCGCGACGGGGAGATCGCGCGTCGTCTCGCGGCCGGTGACCGGGCGGGCGCGCGCGCCGCGGCGCGATGCTACGCGAAGCTCTTCGCCACGGACAGACGGGCCGGGGGCTTCCATCTCGAGCTCGAGCACCACCTCCTGCCCGAGGACGACTGGCTCGTCGCCGAGATGGTCGGCCTGGCCGACGAGCTCGGGTTGCCGGTCGTCGTGACGAACGACGTCCACTACGCCGAGCCGGCCGGTCGGGAGCTCCACGATGTCCTCACCGCGATCCGGCACGGCCGGACGCTCGACACGCTCGCCGATCTCCGTCGGCCCGATGCCGAGTCGTACCTGAAGTCGGAGGCCGCGATGCTGGCGCTGCCGCCCGGCGACGGTTCGCTCGGGGAGCGGATCGCCGCCCGCTGGCGGGAAGGCGTGGAGGCGACGGCCTGGCTCGCCCAGTCGTGCTCGGTCGACCTCGGCTTCGAGCGCTACCGGTTTCCGGGCTTCGAGGTCCCGTCCGGCGAGACACCGTTCAGCCACCTGTCGCAGCTCTGCTGGGAGGGAGCCCGCCGGCGCTATCACCCGCTCACGTCCGCGGTCGTGCGCCAGCTCGCCCACGAGCTCGACGTCATCGAGCAGACGGGCCTGGCCGAGTTCTTCCTCATCTGCTGGGACTTGATGCGCTTCGCCAAGTCGAAGGGAATCCCGGCCCAGGGCCGCGGCAGCGCCGCCGATTCGATCGTCGCCTACGTCCTCGGGATCACCCGGGTCGATCCGATCCGCCACGACCTGCTCTTCGAGCGCTTCATCAACGAGGGTCGGACGAGCTATCCGGACGTCGACATCGACTTCAGCTCGGAGCGGCGCGAGGAGGTCATCCAGTACGTCTACGAGCGCTACGGCGCCGAGCACACCGGGATGGTCTGCAACGTCGTGACCTACCGGGCGCGGTCGGCCGTCCGGGAGGTCGGCTCCGCGCTCGGCTTCCCGAGGCCGCTCGTCGATCGCGTCGCGAAGGCGCTCGAGACCTACGACTCGGTCATGGTCCGCCGCGACCTCGAGGCCGAAGGCGGGTTCGCCCAGTTCTTCGCCCGGCCGGGGGAGGCGGGAGTGGCGCCCGAGGAGGTCGCGGCGGTCGCGTCGCAGGCGGAGGAGCGCGGCTTGACCGACCGGATGGGCCAGCTCAACCACGCCCGCGGCGGCCATGTCCGGACGGCGGACAACCGGGGCGATGCCGGGGACGCGGCGGGAGGCGCGCCGGAGACCGGGCTCTCGCCGTTTCCCGCTTCGGGCCCATCGATCCGGGGTGGCGGCACGAGCGACGACAAGGGGGGTCCGGGCGACTCGCCGGCGAGCGTGCGGCGGCTGCGCGAGGAGGTCGACCGGCTCGGACGGCCGTTCCATTGGGGAAGCCTCGGGCCGATGGCGTCGCGGAGCTTCGCCTCGGACCTCGGCGAGCGAGTCGCCGACTCGGGTGCCGGCTCGAAGGTCGCCAGGATCGAGCCCCAGCCCGTCCTCGAACGCCGATCGGGCAGCACGATCGGGCTGTCGGATTGGGAGCGCTGGCTCGAGATGTGCGCCCGGCTCGACGGCTTTCCGCGCCACCTCTCGATCCACACCGGCGGCATGCTCATCACCGCGGCGCCGCTCATCGACATCGCACCGCTCGAGCGGGCGACAATGCCCGGCCGTGTCGTCGTCCAGTACGACAAGCGCGACATCGAGACGATCAAGCTCATCAAGCTCGACCTGCTCGGGCTGGGCATGCTCGCCGCGATCGACGAGACGCTCCAGCTCATCGAGCACGACTGCTCCGTCTGCCTCGACCTCGACCGGATCCCCGAGGAGATCCCGGAGGTCTTCCGGATGCTCCAGGCCGCGGACACGGTCGGCGTCTTCCAGGTCGAGAGCCGGGCCCAGATGCAGACGCTCCCGAAGTCGAACCCGACGACGCTCGACGACCTCGTGGTCGAGGTCGCGATCATCCGGCCGGGGCCGATCCAGGGCAACGCCGTCCACCCCTACCTCCGCCGGAGGCAGGGCATCGAGCCGGTGACCTATCTCCACCCGAGCCTCGAGCCGATCCTCGCCGAGACCCTCGGCGTGATCCTCTACCAGGAGCAGGTGATGAAGATCGCGATCGACGTCGCGGGCTTCACGCCGGCCGGGTCCGACGCCTTCCGGCGGGCGATGGGGACATGGCGGTCGACGCGCGAGATGGAGAAGCTCCACGAGGCGTTCGTCGACGGCTGCGTGAGGCGGGCCGGGATGGACCGCGAGCCGGCGGAGGAGCTGTTCCGCCAGTGCTCCGCGTTCGCCAGCTTCGGATTCGCGAAGTCGCACGCCGCGGCGTTCGCCCGAACGGCCTACGAATCGGCGTTCCTCAAGCTCTTCTACCCGGCCCAGTTCGTCGTCGGGCTCATCAACGCCCAGCCGATGGGCTTCTACCCGGTCGAGGTCCTCGTCAACGACGCGAAGCGCCACGGGGTCGCGGTCCTGCCCGTGGACGTCAACCGGAGCACGTACCGGACCCAGACCGAGTGGGTCGGGCCCGAGGGCGCGCTCCCGCCGGTCGATTCCCCCGCGTGCGTCGTGCCGAACGAGGAGGTTCGATCGCGCTGGGCGGCCGAATCGGCGACCGGCTGGGGGATCCGGCTCGGCCTTCGCCTCGTGAAGGGGATCGGCGAGGAGCACGAGGCGCGCCTCGACGCCGAGCTCGAGCGCGAGCCGTATCGGAGCCTCGCCGACGTCGTCGAACGGACGGGACTCGGCGAGGAGGTCATCGAACGGCTCATCCGGGCGGGAGCCCTCGATTCGCTCGGCGCATCACGCCGCGCGCTCCTCTGGCAGCTCCGCGAGGTGACGGGCGCGTCACGCGGCCGGATGGACGGGCGACGCCTTCGATCGGTCGATCGAGCCGCGAAGCGGGCGGCAGGGAGGCCGATGGATCTGCGTCTCCCGGCGACGGAGGCGCCGGGACTGCCACCGCTGACCGAATCCGAGCGGATCGGCGACGCCTACGCGGTCATCGGGCTCGACGGCCGGAGGCAGGTGATCGAGCTCTTCCGGCCGGCCCTCGAGCGACTCGGCGCGGTCCCGAACGCCGCTCTCGCGTCGCGACCGCCGGGCCCGGTCCGTCTCGGCGGGCTCGTCGTCACCCGTCAGCACCCGATGACCGCGCGGGGCACGGTCTTCCTCGCCCTCGAGGACGAGACCGGCATGGTCAACGTCACGCTCTGGCCGAAGACGTGGGAGCGGCTCCGCGGCGTCGTCCGGCGGCATGCCCTCCTGCTCGTCGACGGGGTCCTCCAGCGGGAGGCGAACGTCGTGAACGTCGTGGCCCGGGAGGTGAGGCCGCTCGTCGAGGCCGCGAACGCTTCGGGCGGCCCGGCCGCCCCCGAAGGCATCAAGGCACTCGGCTACGCCGGGATGCGACGTCTCGGGTAGGAACCCTCCGAGGGCCGAGGAAAGCCCTGCGTGCCCTCGGCCCGAGGATTGCGACGTCTCGGGTAGGAACGGTCAGCGGCGGCGTGGAGCCGGGCGGCGGTTGCGCGGCTGCGAGCGCGCCGGCGTTGTCGCCCGCAGGAAGCGGCGGTAGAAACCGGCAAAGGCGCCGAGCAGCAGCCCGTACACCGACCCGACGACGACGTTGAGCAGGATCTCCTGGCTCTTGTCCCCGACGGTGAGCTGTCGTGTCGCAACGGCGTCGAAAGCGGGCGAGAACAGGAAGATGGCATAGAGGATCCCGCCGAGCAGCCCGGAAAGAAGCCCGAACAGCCAGGCGCCCCGCGGCGCCAGCAGCCCGGCGAGCAATGGGGCGATGAACGGCTGCGCCACGAGCGACGAGAACGCGACGGCGACAAGCTCCTGATCCTTCACCAGGCCTGGCACGAGCGCGATCAGCCCCGCGGCGATCTCGAGGGCGAACGGAATCCAGAGCAACCGGCTCGAGCGGAGGACGGCCGGGGCCGTGACCACGTCCGCCCGGACGTTCGCCGGCTGGAGGGACGTCCGGAACCCATCCAGGAACGAGGGCCTTGCTGCCGGGCGTGCGGTCGCTGTCGCCGGCTGCTTGCGCGCCCGCGCGTCCGGCGCGATCTCCTCGCCGTCGGCGGCGTCGGCCTCGCGCGCGGCGGCCTCGGTCCGGTAGCGGCGACGAGCCTCGGCGCGGGCGGTTCGCTTCGCTCGGGCCACGGGTCCTCCTGTCTGCATGGGCACGCCGGACGAGGTAACGGGCCGGACGGGCGTCTCATCGTAGTCGAGCCCGGCTCGACCGGTGGCCGTCGCGAGCGGGTAAGCCACGGTTGAGTGACTGATAAGGGCCGGCCAACCGCCGGCCGCTACACAGGACGCATCCGCCCGAGTTCGGACCCGCCTGGAGGTCGTCATGCTCGCCCTTCGGCGGTTCGTCGCGCTCCCGGCCATCGCCCTGTTCGTCGCGCTCAGCGCCGCGCCTCCGGACTCGCTCCCGCCGACGGACCGCGCGGCTGCGGTCGCCTGGCCGGTCTCGACGACGCTTCTCGTCGCGGAGGTCGTGACCGGCGGCCCCGCCTCCGCGTCCGACGAATACGTGGAGGTCACGAACGCCGCGCCGAACGGGGTCGATCTCGCCGGGCTCGAGCTCGTCTACGTCACCTCGTCGGGCGGCACGGTGACCAGGAAGGCGAGCTGGACGGACCCGACACCCCTCGGACCCGGCCGCCACCTGCTCGTCGCGAACTCGTCGGGGGCGTTCGCCGGACTCGCGGATGCGACCTACTCCGGGGGGTTCGCGGCGACCGGCGGGGCGGTCGTCCTGCGTCCGGTCGGTGGAACGCCGATCGACGCCCTCGCCTGGGGCGATGCGGCGAAC
The DNA here is from genome assembly GCA_035760905.1 of Candidatus Limnocylindrales bacterium. GTDB lineage: Bacteria > Chloroflexota > Limnocylindria > Limnocylindrales > CSP1-4 > DASSHA01. The sequence goes on from DASTSC010000060.1 coordinate 25,662, forward strand.
GCGTTCGTCGAAGGGACGGCCGCGCCCCCGCCAGCCGCAGGCTCGAGCATCGAGCGTCTGCCCGGCGGGGCCGCCGGCAACCTCGCCGACACGAACGACAATGCCGCCGACGTCGCGGCCAACGTGGCGCCGGTCGCCCAGAACCTGTCGGCGCCCCCGGCTCCTGCTCCCGGCGGCGTTCCGACGCCGACGCCCGTGCCGATGCCGACGCCCACTGCGACCCCGAGCCCGACGCCGACAGCCACCCCGACGCCGACGCCGACTCCGACTCCGACGCCGACCGCCACCCCGACGCCGACGCCGAATCCCACTGCGACCCCAAGCCCGAGCCGCACGCCGACCGCCACCCCGACGCCGACGGCGAGCGCGACGCCCACCCCGACGCCCACGCTCACCGCGCTCCCCATCGCCGAGGCGCGAGCGCTACCCGACGGAGCGGCCGCCACGATCGAGGGCGTCGTCACCGCTGGTCTGGGTAGCGTCGAATCCGGCCACGGCGGATTCATCCAGGACGAGTCGGGCGGGATCGCGATCTACGCGGACGACGTCTTCGCTGCCGGCATCCCGGTCGGGAGCCTCGTCCGGGCCAGCGGCACGCTCGGCGAGCGCTTCGCCCAACGCGTTCTCCGGGTCGCCGTCGACGCCGTCCTGCCGACCGGATCTGGCGACCTGCCGGGGCCGCTCACGCTCGCGACAGGCGCCGGTTCCGAAACGGTCGAGGGCCTCCGCGTCGTGACCGCCGGACAGCTCCTCGGGTCACCCGATGCGGTCGCCGACGGCGAGGCGGTGACGATCGACGACGGGAGCGGGCCGCTTCGGGTGATCGTGACGACCGACGCACTCGAGGGACGGGTGCTGACGACCGGCCAGTCGATTCGCGTCACCGGCCCGTTCGGACAGCGCGACAGCACCGGGACCGGCACCGCCGGCTATCGAGTGTTCGTGACTCTCGCGGCCGATCTCGTGATCAGCGTCGCGGAGCCGACGCCCACGCCGGCGGCGACTCCGACACCGTCGCTCGAGCCCTCGCCGGCTCCGACGCCGACGGCCACCCCCGCGCCGACGGCCACGCCCGTCCCGTCGGCCACCCCGGCCCCGTCGGCCACGCCCGCGCCAACGACCGGCCCGACCGCGATCGCTGACGCCCGACGAGCGGCGGTCGGAAGCCTCGTTCACGTGTCCGGTGCCGTCACCGCGGAGCCCGGCCGGCTCGGAACGCCGCCGCTCGTCACGATCCAGGACGCGTCCGGCGCGATCGTCGTGCGCCTGCCCGACGACGCTGCCGCGCCGGGGCGTGGCGCCCTGCTCGACGTGACCGGGCGGCTCGCCGACCCCTACGGTCAGCTCGAGATCCGCCCCGATCGGTCGGGCCTTCTCGCGCTCGGCTCGGCGCCGCTTCCATCGCCGATCCCACTCGCGGTCGGCTCGATCGGCGAGTCGGACGAGGCCGTCCTCGCGCGGGTTGCCGGCACCGTGGCCACGCGGCCGTCCCGGGCCATCAGTGATGATCTCGCATTCGATATCGAGTCGGATTCCGGCACGAGACTTCGGGTCATGGCCGACGCGAGCGCCGGCCTCGATGCCGCGTTCGTCGCCGTCGGCGACGGCGTCCGGCTCACCGGTGTCGTCGGTCAGCGGGCCAGCCGCAAGGGTGCGCTCGATGGCTACCGGCTGTGGCTTCGCGACCGTGCGGACGTCTCGATCGTCGCCCACGCCGACCCGAGGGGGTCGCCCACGCCGAGCGCGAGCTCGAAGCCGGGCCCGAAGGCCCAGCCGCAGCACCTGCCGATCGCGACCGCCCGGACCCGAACGGGAGAGATCGTGTCGATCGAGGGCGTCGTGGTCGCGACGACGAGCCTCCTCGACGCGAGCCGCCGGCGGCTCGTCGTCCAGGATCGCAGCGGCGGGATCGAGGTCCTGCTGCCGGCCGCCGACGCGAGCTGGCGTCCCGGCGACGGGCTGACGGCGACCGGGACCGTCAAGCGCGCCTACGACGCCCCCCGGCTCGCGGCGACCTCCGTGGAGCGAGCCGGACGGCGCGACGTGTCCGTGACCCGACTCACGCGAGCTCCGGGACCCGCGGACGAGTGGCGCCTGGCGCGCGTCGAGGGTGCGGTCGAGTCGCTCCATCGGCTGGGTGACCGCTGGATCGCCGAGGTCCGCGTGGGGAGCGACCTCGTTCCGGTCATCGGCCTCGCCGGCGCGGCGATCCCCTCGACGGCACTCGACGTCGGCCGGTCGGCGTCGGTCGTCGGCATCGTCCGCAGGCCGTACCCGACGGCGTCGGACCGACGCTTCGCGGTCGAGCCGCGTTCGCCCGCCGACGTCTCGTCGGGATCGGTGTCTCCGTCGGCGTCGGCGAGCTCGATCGCCGGCCCGGAGCCTCCGGCGTCCGCGGGCGGGTCACTCGGGGCGGTCGCCGATCCCGCCGTCGATGCCGACATCGGCGGGCTGAAGGCGCTCGTCGGGGCGCGCGTGCGGATCGGCGGGATCGTGGTCGGGCTCGCCGCCGACGGATTCGACATCGACGACGGAACCGGTCGCGTCCGGGTCGTGCTGACCGGCGACGCGGTGGCGATGCTGCCGCTCGTCGAGGTGGACGACGCCCTCAACGCGCTCGGGACCGTGCGCGAGGGCACGAATGGCCTCGAGCTCGTCGTCGGCGATGCCGCGGACCTCATTCGTCCGGGCGACGTGACGACCGCGGCCGCGTCCTCGTCCGCACCGGATGTGCGTCCGGCCCCGTCGCCCACCACGGCCACGGCGCCGATCCGGCTCGCCGGGATGGCCGAGCCGTCACTCGCGCTCGGGATCGCCGGGCTCGTCCTCGCCTTCGCCGCGACGGTCGCGACCCTCGTCCTCCGACGTCGCCGCGCGAGACGGCTGACCGCCCGGATCCGCGAGCGCCTCGCCCGCGTCGGCCTGGCGAACCCTGAGCCGGACCGTGCTTGACGCTCGCGAATCGCCGCTCCTATCCTCGCCGGAGCGTGCGGCCGAACCAGCGTCGGGCGACGAGCGAGGAGCGAGGAGCGAGCTTGCCGAGCGCCGACCCCCGGGTGGCACTTCCAACCGGCGAGCGCCAGTATCACATCGGGCTCGGGCCGGGCGAGCTGGCCGAGTACGTCCTCCTCCCCGGCGATCAGGACCGGGTCGCCAGGATCGCGACCCACTTCGACGCGATCGAGCGCGAGCATCGCCACCGCGAGTTCGCGAGCACCACCGGCACCTACCGCGGCCAGCGAGTCTCGGTCGTCTCGACAGGGATCGGCACGGACAACGTCGAGATCGTCGTCGCCGAGATCCTCGCGATCACCCGCCGCCCGACGTTCATCCGGGTCGGCTCCTGCGGCTCCCTCCAGCCCGACATCGGCCTGGGCGAGCTGATCATCTCGAGCGGCGCCGTCCGGCTCGAGGCCACGACGAGCTTCTTCGTCCACGACGGCTACCCGGCCGTCGCCGATTACGAGGCGGTGCTGGCCCTCGTCGAGGCCGCGAGCGGGCTCGGCCACCGGGTCCACGTTGGCTTGACGGCGACCGCGCCCGGCTTCTTCGGTGCGCAGGGCCGCCCGATCCCCCAGCTTCCCATCCGCTACCCTGACCTCGCGGAGGAGATGGCGCGCCAGCGCGTCCTCAACTTCGAGATGGAGGCATCGGCGCTGCTCGTCCTCGCAGGCCTTGCCGGCTGCCGCGCCGGGGTGGTCTGCGCGGTCTATGCCCAGCGCTCGACCGGGGCCTTCGTCGAAGGCGACGACAAGGACCGTGCCGAGCAGGCGTGCGTGGAGACGGGGCTCGAGAGCCTGCGGATCCTCGCTCTGCTCGACCGGCAGAAGGAAGCGGCGGGGACGGACCGCTGGCGGCCGTCCCTCTGGCACAGCGGATAGACAGGCGGACACGGGCGTGGGTCCCGTGCCGCGTAGAGAGGAGGAGCCGAGATGGCCCAGGCGTATTGCGTGAAGGACAAGCAGAAGGTCGAAGTCCAGAACCCTCAGCAGATCACGATGAAGAACGGCAAGCCGGCCCTCCAGGGGACGTGTCCGATCTGCGGCAACAAGGTCTTCAAGATCGGCGGCTGACCGACCCTCTGCGCTCGAGGAGCGGCCCCCGTCGACGAGGCGGGGGCCGTTTCATTCCCCCGCCGAGGCCGCCCTCGAACGGCCCGAAGGGGGCCGTTTGCTAGACTCGGACGCCCCCGACCGACCTTCGGAGGTGTCCTCCTGACACAGCGTCCCGTTCTCGGACTCGACCTCGGCGGGACCCAGATCCGAGCCGCCGTCGTCCTGCCCGACGGCTCGACCCAGGGTCGGGTCGCGCTCGAGACGCGCATCGCCGAGGGTCCGGATGCGATCGTCGCGCGCTGCGTCGAGGCGCTTCGCGCCGCGCTCGACGCGGCGCCTCCGAGCGTCCGCGACACGATCGCCGCCATCGGCATCTCCGCGCCGGGTCCCGTGGACCCGGCCGCCGGCGTGCTCGTCGACCCGCCGAACCTCGGCCCGGCGTTCCACGACGTGCCGCTCGGACCGCGGGCCGCAGAGGCGCTGGCGCTGCCGGCCGTCCTCGATCGCGACACCGTCGTCGCAGCGCTCGCCGAATGGACGTTCGGCGCCGCCCGCGGTTGCTCCGACTTCCTCTACGTGACCGTGTCGACGGGGATTGGCGGGGCTGTCGTGAGCGATGGCCGACTGCTGCGCGGACCGGACGGGACCGCCGGCGAGCTCGGCCACGTCACCGTCGACGCCGATGGGCCACTGTGCGGCTGCGGCGGGATCGGCCACCTCGAGGCGGTCGCTTCCGGTCGCGCGCTCGCCCGGGATGCGGCCGCCGCCGCCGCGTCCGGTCGGAGTCCCACCCTGGTCGCCCGCGCGGCGGCGCTGCCCGACGGCCCGGCCGGCCTGACCGCGCGCGACGTGACCGCGGCCGAGGCCGCCGGCGACGCGATCGCCCACGAGCTGATGGAGAACGTCCGGCTCACCTTCGGCCGCGCGGCCGTGTCGTGGGTCGACCTGTTCAACCCCGAGCGGCTCGTCATCGGCGGCTCGATCGCCGAGGCGGAGGGCGACCGCCTCCTCGGTCCGGCCTCCCAGGCGATCGAACGCGAGGCGTTCCGTGCCCCTGCCCGGCGCGCCCGCGTCATCGCGGCCTCGCTCGGGCCGGACGTCTCGCTCGTGGGAGCCCTGCCGCTCGTCACGTCCCGCCTGAACGAAGCCGCGACGGAAACCGTCCATCCGGCCCTCGTCGCGGAATCCGTGGCCCTTCGACGATGAAGACACACCTCAGGAGGTAATTCGACGATGACAGTCCGCGTCGGCATCAACGGCTTCGGTCGGATCGGCCGCCAGTCGCTCAAGGCGCTCATCGAGCGTGCCCCCGACGTCGAGGTGGTCGCGGTCAACGACCTCGTCGACACAGCCCTCAACGCGCTGCTCTTCAAGCACGACTCGACGTACGGCGCCTATCCGGGAACCGTCGAGCACACCGACGACGCCCTCATCGTCGACGGTCGCGAGATCAAGGTCCTCAAGGAGAAGGACCCGGCGGCGCTCCCGTGGCGCGATCTCGGCGTGGAGGTCGTCCTCGAGTCGACCGGCCTGTTCACCGACGCCGCGAAGGCCCGCGCCCACGTCGACGCGGGCGCGAAGAAGGTGATCATCAGCGCGCCGGCGAAGGGCGAGGACATCACGATCGTCCTCGGCGTCAACGAGGACCGCTACGACCCCGCCGCGCACACGATCATCAGCAACGCGAGCTGCACGACGAACTGTCTCGCGCCCGCGGCCAAGGTCGTCAACGATCTGCTCGGCATCGAGCGCGGGCTCATGAACACGATCCACAGCTACACGAACGACCAGCGGATCCTCGACGTCGCCCACAAGGACCCGCGCCGGGCCCGCTCCGCCGGCCAGAACATCATCCCCACCACGACCGGGGCCGCGAAGGCGCTCGCGCTCGTCATCCCCGAGCTCAAGGGCCGCTTCGACGGCTTCAGCCTGCGGGTGCCGACCCCGACCGTGAGCGTCGTCGACTTCACCGCCGACGTGCGCCGGGAGACGACCGCCGACGAGATCAACGAGGCCTTCCGCCGAGCCGCCGAGGGCCCCATGAAGGGGATCCTCGGGGTTTCGGACGAGCCGCTCGTGTCGATGGACTTCAAGGGCGACAGCCGCTCATCGATCATCGACGCCGCCTCGACGATGGTCCTCGGCGGGACGATGGTGAAGGTCATCAGCTGGTACGACAACGAGTGGGGCTCCAGCTGCCGCGTTGCCGACCTCATCGCCTTCGTCGCCGCCCGGATGCCGGCCGCGGCCGCGGCCTGATTGCCGTGTCGATGAACAAGCTCACCGTCAGGGACTTCGATCCCACCGGCAAGCGGGTCTTCCTCCGGGTCGACTTCAACGTCCCGCTCGAGGACGGGCGGGTGGCCGACGACTCGCGCATCCGGGCCGCCCTGCCGACGATCCGCTATCTCCTCGCCGAGGGCGCGCGGGTCATCCTCGCCAGTCATCTCGGGCGGCCGGACGGCAAGGTCCAGGACGGCCTCCGGCTCCGACCGGTCGCCGCCCGGCTGTCCCAGCTGCTCGGCCGGA
>DASTSC010000061.1:0-4021 GCA_035760905.1 Candidatus Limnocylindrales bacterium
TCGTCAGCTCGATCTCGATCGGCCGCTCGTCGAGGCGGCCCGTCGCGATCGCCGCGAGTTCGACGCCCTCTACCGGAAGTACGTCGCCCAGGTGTACGCGTTCGCGTTCTACGAGCTCCGCGATCACCACGCCGCCGAGGATGCGACCGAGGCGACGTTCCTCCGCGCGCTCGTCGCGCTGCCGCGGTTCGAGGAGCGGCCGCGCCCCGGGCGCCGGGGCGGCGATGACGCGTCGACCTTCCGGGTCTGGCTCTTCCGGATCGCCCGCAACGTGATCGCGAACGAGCGCCGGCGCGTCCGCCGTCATCCCGCCGTGCCCCTCGATCCGGAGGACGCCGCCGGCCTCGGGACGACGAACGGCACGGCCCTCGACGAAGCGGCGATCCGCCGCGACGACGCGGACGCCGCGTGGGCCGCGGTTGCCAGGCTGCCCGACGATCGGCGTCGTGCCGTCACGCTCCGCTTCCTGCACGAGATGACGACGCGGGAGATCGCGGCCGTCCTCGGTCGTTCCGAGGGGGCCGTCCGCGTCCTCATCCACCGCGCCCTCGGCAGCGTCGCCCGCGACCTCGGCGACGAGCGCTCGTGACCCGGCCGGCGTTCGGTCGCCTGCCCCGCGACGCGACCGAGGTCGAGGCGCTCCGGACCGATCGCTATCTCGACGCGCTGCTCGCCGCGGCCGACCGACGGGCGTCCGGTGCGCTGGCGCCCGCGGCCCTCGATCCGGGCGTCCGGCGGGCGATCCACCGGCTCCGGCGCGACCTCGTCCGCGTCCATCCGTCGTTCCGGTTCGAGGAGCGCCTGGCCGCCCGTCTCGCGGAGGCGGCCGCGGCCATCGAAGGGGGAGCCCCCGGATTCACGCCGGCCCACGACATCGCCGCCCCGGAGCTCGGCTGGGATCCGGAGGTCGATCCCGCCGCGGCCATGCGCATCCCTCTCGGCGACATCGTCCGCCGGCGCCAGCTCCTCATCGGCGGCGCAGTGGCCTCGGCGGCCGTATCGCTCGCCGGCGCCGCCCTCGTCGTCGCCCGCCGCCGCGGGCGGCCACCCGTGCCCGCCATGAGCCGCGCCGCCCGGGCCGTTCGCTCCGGCCGACGGTCCTCCGCCGCCACGATGTCCCGCCGGCGCTCCGGCGCGACGCGGCGCGCCCCGCTCGCGTAGGGTTCCGTCGTGCCGATCAAGCTCCCCTCGTTCCGATCCCGCCGGGAGTCGTACCCGCCGGACCTGTGGACGAAGTGCCCGTCGTGCGAGGAGATGCTGTTCAACAAGCAGCTCGACAAGGCGCTCCGCGTCTGCCCGACCTGCGGCCACCACTTCCGGCTCTCGGCCGACGCGCGGCTGGCGCATCTCCTCGACCCGGGCTCGTGGGAGGAGCGCGACGCGGGCGTCCAGTCGCTCGACCCGCTCGGGTTCGTCGACCAGAAGCCCTACGCGGACCGCCTCGCCGCGGCGCGATCGTCGACCGGGCTTCGAGACGCCGCCGTCTGGGGCCTTGGACGGATCGGCGGCCACGCGGTCGCGATCTGCGTCATGGACTTCGGGTTCATGGGCGGCTCGATGGGCTCGGTCGTCGGCGAGAAGGTGACGCGGGCAGCCGAGGCCGCGCTCGCCGAGCGACTGCCGCTCGTGATCGTAGCCGCGTCCGGCGGGGCCCGGATGCAGGAGGGGACGCTCTCGCTCATGCAGCTCGCGAAGACGATGGCGGCGATCGAGCGCCTCCGCGCGGCCCGGGTCCCCTTCCTCAGCGTGATGAGCGACCCGACGACCGGCGGCGTCTTCGCCTCGTTCGCGGCGGTCGGCGACGTCAACCTCGCGGAGCCGCACGCCCTGATCGGCTTCGCCGGTGCTCGCGTCTCGGCGAACACCACCGGTGAGCAGCTGCCGCCCGGCTTCCAGCGAGCGGAGTTCCTCTTCGCCCACGGCTTCGTCGACCGCGTCGTCCAGCGATCCGAGCTTCGCGACGAGCTGTCGCTCCTGCTCCGCTACCTGGAGCCCGTGCCGCTCGACGCCGACGAGCCGGGAGACGCCGTCGCGCCCGGTGGCTTCCGCCCCCTCGGGATCCTCTCGGCGATCGCGGACCGGATGATCCCGGAGGCGGAGCCCAACGGAAACGGCACCACTCCCGCCGACGCCCGCGCTGGCACGGAGACGCCCGTCCGTGGTTGACCGCCTCCTCCATCGAACCGACCCGAGCGGTGCCGTCCGTTCGAGCGGTGCCGTCCGTTCGAGCGCCGTCGGCACCGACGCTGCCGACCTCGGCGCGCCGCCGTCGCCCGAGCGTGTCGAGGTCGTCTGGCAGCACGTCCAGCTGGCGCGGAACCTCCGCCGGCCCCGGACCCTCGACCTGCTCGCGGAGCTCGCCGACGAGTGGGTCGAGCTGCACGGCGACCGCCTCTTCGGGGACGATCCGGCGGTCGTCGTCGGGCTCGCCCGGATCGGGAGCCAGCGCGTCGTCGCCGTCGGTCAGCAGAAGGGCGCCGACACGGACGAGAACCTGCGCCGGAACTTCGGCATGCCACACCCCGAGGGCTATCGCAAGGCGATGCGGGCGATGGAGCTGGCCGAGCGGTTCGGCCTGCCGATCGTCACGTTCGTCGACGTCCCCGGCGCTCATCCGGGCGCGGAATCCGAGGAGCGCGGGATCGCCGAGGCGATCGCCCGATCGATCGGCCTGATGACCCGTGTCCGGACGCCGATCGTGGCGGTCATCACCGGCGAGGGCGGCTCCGGCGGCGCGCTCGCGGTCGCGGTCGGCGACGTCGTCATCGCCCTCGAGAACGCGATCTACTCGGTCATCAGTCCGGAGGGATGTGCCGCGATCCTGTGGCGGAACGGCGAGATGGCGCCGCAGGCGGCCGCCGCGATGCGGGTCACGGCAGCCGAGCAGCAGGCGCTCGGCGTCGTCGACATCGTCGTCGAGGAACCCGCCGGCGGTGCGCATACCGACCATGCCGGCACTGCCGCGCGACTGCGGCCGGTCCTCGTCGGCCAGCTCGAGGCGCTCGCCGCGCTGCCGACCGACGAGCTCGTCGAACGGCGCTACCGTCGCTACCGCTCGCTCGGCGCGTTCGAGGAGGTGCCCGTGTCGGCCCTGCCGCCGGCGGAGCGGACCGGGTTCGCGGACCGGGTCCGGGCGCTGCTCGAATCCCGGCGGCCGACCGTGCCGCTGCCGTCGTTCCGGCGCGACGAGCCGCCCGCCCGGGGGGACGTCTGAGCCGTGGCGGATCGACCCACCGGCCGGCCCGAGCCATCCGGGGCCGAGATCGACGTCTTCTCCGAGGACCGGGCGACGATCGCCCGCCTCGCCGAGGAGATCGTGCCCGCCCTGTCGGCGGCGATCGCCGCCGACGGCCTGGCCGAGGTGGAGGTCCGCCGACCCGGCTGGCGGGTTCGGGTCCGGCGGGCCGCGTCCGCCGTGGCCGCCGCCGCAGCAGCCGAGGGTTCTGGCGGCCGGCGCCGGTCCCAGGATCGGCCCGAGCGCGCCGACCGCGACCGCTCGGCGCACGTGGACGCCACCGCGCACCACGATCGGACCAACGGCAGCGGAGCGACGTCCCATTCGGCGCGATCGCCACGTCGCGACGCGGATCCCCCCGAGGACCGCTTCCGCGTCGTCGCCACGTCGCCATCGGTCGGACCGTTCCGGGCGGACAGGGAGCTGCGGCGCGGGGCGCGGGTCCGCGAAGGGGACAGGCTCGGGACGGTGGATCTCCTCGGCGTCCCCCAGGAGGTCGCGTCCCCCGCCGACGGCATCGTGATGGCCATCCTCGTCGAACCCGACCAGGCGGTCGAGTACGGTCAGCCGCTCGTCGAGCTCGAGCGCGCCAGCTCGACCGCGGGGAGCGCCCCTCCCGGCGCAGGGCAGGGCTAGGGGAGCCTGATGTTCGACCGGATCCTCATCGCCAACCGCGGCGAGATCGCGCTCCGCATCCTTCGCGCCTGCCGGACCCTCGGGATCGAGGCGGTCGTCGCCTACAGCGAGGCCGACCGCGACACGCTCGCCGCCCAGCTCGCCGACGAG
>DASTSC010000062.1:0-4829 GCA_035760905.1 Candidatus Limnocylindrales bacterium
GCGAGGACGACGACCGCGACCACGACCGCCACCGCGTCGAGCCACCCGACGCGGACCTCCCGGTACCTCGTCCGTGGCCCCGAGCCGAAGCCCCTGGCGTCCATCGCCAGCGCCAGGCGGTCGCCGTGGCGGATCGCCAGCACGAGCAGCCCGACGAGCAGCCGCGGGTGCCACGAGCCGCGCAGTCCGCGGATCCGGCGCGCCTGCCGAAGCGTGGCGAGGTCGTCCGCGAGGCGCGGCACGGCCTGGTACGCGGCGAGGGCGCCGTAGGCGAACCGCTCGGGGACGCGGGCGTGGACGACGAGCGAGTCGACGAGCGCGGTCGAGTCGGTCGTGAGGGCGAAGACCACGCCGACCGTCGCGATCGCGAGGATCCGGAGGCCGAGAGACAGACCGGCGAGCACCGCGGGCTCGGTCAGCCGAAGCGGGCCGAGCGTGAGCACCGTGCGCGCGAGCGGATCGCCGTTCGAGCCGGAGAAGAGGGCGTTGAACACGCCGACGCCGACGGCCGCGACGAGAAGCGGAGCGACACCCCGGGCGAGGCGCGCGGGGTCGAGACCGCCGAACGCGATCCCGCTCGCCGCCGCGGCGAAGGCGACGACCACCGGCGGCCGCGGATCGACCACGAGGGCGAGGCCGATCAGCCAGAGCAGCGAGATCCCGAGCTTCGTGACCGGCGCCAGCCGGCCGAGCGGGCTCGCGAGCGCGCGTTCGTCCGGGGCCCGAACGATCATGCGATCGCGCCCGCGACGACTCGCCCGCCATCGAGCGCCACCGTCCGGCCGCCGAGGTCCCGGACGAGCCGTTCGTCGTGGGTCGCGGCGATGAGCGCGGTGCCGCTCGCCACGCGCTCGCCGAGGATCGCGAGCAGGCCCAGGTAGCCCCGCCGGTCCTGGCCGAACGTCGGCTCGTCGAGGACGAGCAGGTCGGGTCGCCGGACGAGGGCCGGCGCGAGCGACAGCCGGCGCTTCTCGCCACCGGACAGCGTGTACGGGCTCCGATCGCCGAAGGCGGCGAGGGGCAGGCGGAGCGCGTCCATCACCTCGGCGACCCGCCTCCGCTCCTCCGGCGTCAGGCCGAGCGTCACCTCGTCCGCGACACGGGCGGTGAGGAACTGGGCCTCCGGCTCCTGGAAGACGTAGCCGGCATGCCGGGCCAGGACCGCCGCCGGGAGCCGTGCCGGATCGACGCTGCCGAGGCGGACGAGGCCGCCGTCCGGTCGGAGAAGGCCGACGAGGAGACGCGCCAGCGTCGACTTGCCACTCCCGTTCGGGCCGACCAGGGCCACCCGCTCGGCCGCTCCGACGACGAGGCCGACGGCATCGAGGACCGGCCGCCCGGGGACGTAGGCGAACGAGACGTCGAGGGCGGTCACGAGCGGCGGCCCCGGGATCGGCGCCGGCGGGAGCGCCGCGGGCGGCGCCGGATCGACGGCCGCGGGGAGCCAGATGCCCTCCGCCGCGAGCCTCGCGGCGCCCCGTGCCAGGACCTCGTCAGGCGCGCCGAGCTCGATCGGGCGGCCGTCCGAGCCGAGGGCGAGGACGAGGTCGGCCAGGGGCCACGCCTGCTCGGAGCGGTGCTCGACGAGGACGATCGTCGCCCCTCGGGCCTCGCGCAGGGCGCGCAGCCGGTCGAAGAACGTGCTCGTTCCGGTCGGATCGAGGTTCGCGGTCGGCTCGTCGAGGACGAGGATCGCGGGCCGCGGCGCGAGGGCACCCGCGAGGGCCAGCCGTTGCTGCTGGCCGCCCGACAGCGTGGTCGACCGTCGTCGCCCGAGGCCGGGCAGCCCAACCTCCCCGAGTGCTTCCGGGACGCGCGCGCGCATCCGATCGACCGGCCAGGCCCGGCTCTCGAGGCCGAACGCGACGTCGTCCTCGACCCGCTCCATCACCAGCTGGCTGGCCGGGTCCTGGAACACGACGCCGACCCGGGCGGCGAGCTCCGGGCCGGGCGCCCTCGTCGTCTCGAGGCCGCCGACCGTCAGCGAGCCGGCCCAGTCGCCGGCGACATCGCGGGGAACGAGGCCGGCGATCGCCAGCGCGAGCGTGCTCTTGCCCGAGCCCGACGGCCCGACGACGAGGAGACAGCCACCCGCCGGCAGGTCGAACGAGACGTCGCGGATCGCGGGTCCGGGGCGGCCGCGGTAGGTGAACCCGACGCCGTCCGCCCGGATCGCGGCCCTCTCGCCCGCCGCGCTCAGGCCGGGAAGCCCTCGAGGACGCCGGCCTGCCGGAGCGCCCGGGCGAGGGCGACCGAACCGAGGGCCACGATCACGACCGCCGAGATCGCCATCGCCAGGCCGACGAGAAGCATCGTCTGGGTGTCGATGTCGGCGTAGTAGAGCGCCCAGTCGTGGACCCACGCGCCGGCGGCGCTCGCCACCGCGGCCACACCGAGGACGGGCAGCGAGTAGCTCCGGTAGAGGGTGAACGCGAACACGAGCTCGGCCGCCGCGCCCTGGACGAACCCGGACAGGAGCGCGTCGGGTCCCCACGGCGTCCCGCCGAGGAAGACCGACAGGCCGGCGGCGACCATCTCGGCGAACAGGGCAGCTCCGGGCTTGCGGACGATGAGGGGCGCGAGCACCGCCGGGATCAGCCAGACACCGTAGATAAGGCTCCTGACGGGCAGGACGACGGCGCCAACGGCCTCCCAGACGGCGTTCCAGGCGATGAAGACGACCCCGAACGCGACGCCGATGATCGCGGCGACGACGATGTCCCGTGTCCGCCAGGTCGGCTCCGCGGCCGGACCGGGCGCGTGGGTGATGGCGGTCATGGCGAAGATCCTTTCGAACACGACGAACGCCGCCTCCGGCGGGGAGACGGCGTCGAGCGCGTGGCGCGGAGCCGCGTCAGGGCCTGCTTCCTTCGCTGGTACGAACCAGATCAGGTTCCGCGGGTCTGTGGCGAGGCCACACTCTCAGCGCTCGTGCGCTCCCCGGAGGCGATCTTCGATTGGTCCGATGGTAGCGCGGCCGCGGAATCACGGAGCCAATCGACGATCGCGTCGACGACCGCCTCGCCCTCGGGCTCGTTGTGGCACTCGTGGCGGAGCCCCGGGTAGACGACCCGCGTCACCTCGTGGAACCGCTCGAGCACGTTCGTCGCGGCCGCGGGGACGATCCGGTCCTCGCCGCCGTGGAGCACGTACGTCGGACATGGCAGGTGGGCCAGGGTGGCCAGCCGGTCCGCGAGCGCGGCCTGGGCCGCGAACGCCTCGGCGCCGAGGCGAATCGTCGCGCTCGTCTGATTGAGCGGATCCGCCGCGACCTCGCCGGCGACGGCCGGGTCGTGGGACAGCGCGTCCGGCGGCAGACGATCCGCGACCGCGACCCGCGGCAACACCCCGCTCAGAAGCCGGGCGCCCGACCGGAGCCAGCGCGGGAACGTGTCGCCGAGCGCGGGCGCGGAGAGCACGAGGAGGTCCGGCCGGACCACGTCGCGGGTGACCGCGTCGAGGACGATGAGACCCCCGAGCGAGTGGCCGTAGAGCACGACCGGCAAATCCGGCCGCTCGGACCGAAGCGCCGCAAGCCGGTCGGCCAGGTCGACCCCGAACTCGTCCCATCGGTCGACATGGGCGCGCCGCCCACCCGACGCGCCGAAACCGCGCTGGTCGTAGGCGCGTACGTCGAGGCCGGCCGCGGCCAGCCGCTCGCCGACGCGCTCGTAGCGGCCCGAGTGCTCGCCGAGGCCGTGGACGAGCAACACGCTCGCCCAGGCCTCGCCCGCCGGCGCCCACGCCCGCGTCCGCAACGGCGTCCCGTCGCGCGCCCGGACCTCGCCCACCGTCGAGACCATCGCCCGCAGCGTAGCCTGCAGCCGTGCACGCGCGATGGGACGAGCTCGCTCCGGGGGTCCAGGTGGGCCGGTTCGCGTTCCTCGATCAGTCGATCGGGCTGGTCGTGGGCGACGGGGCGAGCGCGATCGTGGACACCCGCGGGTCGAAGCGGTTCGGCGTGGAGCTCGCCGATGACGTCCGGGCGCTCGGCGTCCCGCCGGTCGAGGTCGTGGTCGACACCCACCATCACTGGGACCACGCCTACGGCAACGCGGCCTTCCCGGGCGCCGAGATCTGGGGCCACGCCCGGGTCGAGGCGGGGTTCCGTCGCGAGGCCGCCCGACACCAGGCGTTGCTCGAGGAGTACCCGGAGATGGTCGACCAATGGGACGATCTCGTCGTCGTGCCGCCGACCCGGGTGTTCGAGGAGACCGCCTACGTCGACGTCGGCGGGCGCCGGCTCGAGCTGCGCCATCTCGGCCGCGGCCACACCGACGACGATGTCGTGGTGATCGATCGGGAGAGCGGCGTCGCCTTCGCCGGCGACCTGGTCGAGAACGGCGCCCCGCCCTACTTCGGCGACGGCTATCCGCTCGACTGGCCGGAGACGGTGGCCCGGCTGCTCGACCACCTGCGCGAGACCGTCGTCCCGGGCCATGGCGAGCCGGCCGGCCGGTCGTTCGTCGAGGACCAGCTGACCGCGCTCCTCTCGATCGCGGACCTCGCCCGCCGCGTCGCGCGCGGCCACCTCGACCCGGACACGGCGGTCCGGGAGAGCCCGTTCGGGGACTGCGAGGCGACGCGCGTCGCCGTCGCCCGCGGCGTCGCCCAGATACGCGGCGAGCTCGATCGGGGCTAGGAGCCCAGCCTCAGGTCGTCGGTCCCGCTCCGCCGTGGCCGATCATGCCCGCGGCGACCGTCCGGTTCGTGCCCTCGTCGACGAGGATGAAGGAGCCGGTCTGGCGGTTCTGCTGGTACGGGTCGACGAACAGCGGCTGGGTGACCCGGAGCTGGATCCGACCGATCTCGTTGAGCGCGAGCTCGTC
>DASTSC010000063.1:0-1645 GCA_035760905.1 Candidatus Limnocylindrales bacterium
GCTCATCATCTGTCCGCTCACCCTCGGTAGCGGAGCGCGGCTCTTCGAAAGCCCGGGACCGCTCACGCAGCTCGAGCTCCTGCGAAGCGTTCCGACGACGAAGGGAGTCATCGTCGCCGAGTACGTCCGGCGGTAACGCCCAGCAGTCACAGCGAGGCCCGAAGCCGGGCGGCCCGCTTCGCGAGGTAGCGCTGCTCGCGCAGGTTCGTCGAGCGTGCCTCGGCGGCGCGGTAGGCGGCCACCGCGGCATCGATGTCGCCCGCACGCTCGAGGAGGTGGGCGCGCACGGCTGCGACCCGCTGCGCCGGCACGCGATCGCCGACGGTCTCGAGGAGGGCGAGGCCGGCCCGCGGACCGGACGCCATCCCGACCGCCACGGCGCGGTTGAGCGTGACGATCGGGCTACCGGTCAACCGCTCGAGCAGCTCGTAGAGGGCGGCGATCTGTGGCCAGTCGGTGGACTCGGCGGTCGGCGCGCGGTCGTGGAGCGCGGCGATCGCAGCCTGGAGCGTGTACTCCCGCACCGCGCCTCTGGCCATCGCCTCGTCGAGCAGGACGAGGCCCTCCGCGATCCGTTCGCGGTTCCAGCGCCCCCGATCCTGGGCCTCGAGCGGCACGAGCTCGCCGGCCTCGTCGGATCGCGCGTCGCGCCGGGCATCGAGGAGGAGCATGAGCGCGAGGAGGCCGGTCGGCTCGGGCTCGTCGGGGAGGAGACGGCGGGCCATGCGGGCCAGACGGATCGCCTCGGTCGCGAGATCGACCCGCTGGAGCTCGGCGCCCGTCGTGCTGGTGTAGCCCTCGTTGAAGATGAGGTAGAGCACGCGGAGGACGGTTCGGAGGCGATCCCGGCGTTCCTCGGGCGAGGGCAGCTCGAACGGCACACCGGACCAGCGGATCCGCTCCTTCGCCCGCGAGATTCGCTGGGCCATCGTCGCCTCGGGGACGAGAAACGCCCGGGCGATCTCCGCGGTCGTGAGCCCGCCGACGGCCCGCAGCGTGAGGGCGATGGCCGACGCGTCCGTCAACGCTGGATGGCTGGCCATGAACAGGACCACGAGCGAGTCGTCCTCCTCGATCGGTTCGGTGGGAGTCTCGAGCGCCCGGGAGCGCGCCTCCCGATCCCGGCGGGAGCGCTCGCTCCGCCGGAGATCGGTGAGGCGCCACGACGCCGCGCGGATGAGCCAGCCGCGGGGATCGACGGGAAGCCCCTCGGCCGGCCAGCGGTCGGCCGCCGCGATGAGCGCCTCCTGGACGGCGTCCTCGGCGGCATCGAAGTCACCGAAGCGCCGGACGACGGGCCCGAGGACCTGCGGGGCGAGCTCGCGGAGCAGGTCCTCGACACCCTGCGGGACGTTCAGCCGCCGTCTCCGGTCCGGCCGCCGCTCGCCGCCTCGACGTAGTCGAGCATCTCGGCCGCGTTCGACGGGCCCTCGTCCATGATCCGGCGGACGTGAATCGGCTGGCGGGTCGGCACACCGCCCGGGCCGGGCACGGCCGAGACGAGGGCGGCGATCTCGATCGCCCGCGCCTCGGACGCGACGTCGACGATCTGGAAGCCCGCGAACCACTCCTTGAACTCACCGAACGGTCCGTCGGTCACGACGGTCGCCCCGTTCCCGTCGGACGTCACGATCTTCGCCACGTC
>DASTSC010000064.1:0-28325 GCA_035760905.1 Candidatus Limnocylindrales bacterium
GGCGGTCAGCCGCCGACGGCCGTTCCGACCCACGTGCCGTCCTGCGTGTCGAAGAGGATCCCGTCGCGCAGGAGGTGCGGGTTCGCCTGCGCGTCGACCGCCCCGGACGTGTCGCCCGAAACGCGGAGCCGGGTCCACGCCGCGCCGTCGGTCGAGGTCCAGAACTCGTAGCGGCCGCGGCCGCTGTCGCCGAAGACGAGGATGTGGCTGCCGTCACCGACGATGAGCCCGGCCGCGCCGCCGTCGCCCTCGCCGGACGCGATCGACCCGAGCGGGTCGGCCACGCTCCGCGTCCACCTGGCGCCGTCGGTCGACGTCCAGAACCGCGTCGTGCCTGGCGTGACGTCGACCGTGCTCGACAGGGCCGCGAGCCCGTCCGCACCCGGCGCCAGCATCGTGAACCCGTCGGCCTGCCTGGAGGCCGCGCTCCCGGCCATCCACGTCCGGCCGTCGGTCGAGGTGAAGACGACGGGCGCGGCGCCCCCGCCCGACCGCTCGGTGCCGAGGGCCACGAACTCGCCGTCGAACGCCGCGACGCGCGTGAGCTCGATGCGGGACTGGTTGGGCAGGGCGATCGGCTCCCAGGCGCCGGCGGGGTCGCTGCCGGCAGCCTTGAAGAGAAGGCCAGTGCCGTCGCGAGTCGGGATCGCCACGAGACCGGCCGCCGTGCTCGCCATCGGCAGCGCCGCCACCCCGGGCGACGTGTCCCCGGCCTGCGTCCAGGTCACGCCGTCCGCTGAGCTGAGCAGCTGCGTCGTGTCCAGGTCGCCGTCGGCGATGACGATCAGGCCGTCCCCGAAGGGCGCGGCCGCTGCCAGGTACGCCGCCGGGAAGATGCCGGAGGGCAGGGCCGTCCAGGAGCGGCCGTCGGGCGAGGTCCAGGCGGTGACCTGGCCGTCCGAGGTCGGCGCGCCGATGGCGAAGTAGCCCTCGGACCAGGCGGTGAACGCGAGGACGTCGGTCGGCCCGCCCTCGACACGGCTGAGCTGGAGGCCCGTCCAGGCGCCGATGGG
Source organism: Candidatus Limnocylindrales bacterium (assembly GCA_035760905.1). Lineage (GTDB taxonomy): Bacteria > Chloroflexota > Limnocylindria > Limnocylindrales > CSP1-4 > DASSHA01. The sequence goes on from DASTSC010000064.1 coordinate 1,014, forward strand.
TTGCTCCGACGGCACGGCCGTCGGCGACGGCACGCCGGACGGCGCGGAGCTCGCGGAAGGTGCGACGCTCGGCGCGGAGCTCGCGGAGGGTCCGGCGCTCGCGACGACGAGCGCGCTCGGGCTCGGCGGCACCTCGCTCGTGAGGATGCCGCGATCGAGCCGGCTGCCGATGAAGACCGCCGCCGCGGCGAGCGCGGCGAGCGCCGCGAGCAGTAGCGCGAGGTAGGCGACCCGCAGCACGGGCCGGCCCGCCGGACTCGGGAAGAGGCGCCGCGGCGCCGCGACCTGCGGCGTCCGATCGGCGGCGGAGAGGATGCGCATTCGGAGGTCCTCCGGAGCGGTGGCGCGAGCACGGCGCTCGAACGCCTGTCGAAGCTGGTCGTCGGAACGTCGCGCGCTCATTTCGATCCGTCCTCGATCGCGAGGGCGCGCTCGAGCGCGCGCCTCGCCGCATGCAGCCGCCACTTCACCGTCCCGCTCGGGATGCCGAGGCGGGCGGCGATCTCACCGACCGAGCGCTCCTCGAGGTGATGGAGCGCCAGGATCGCGCGCTGGTCGAGGGTCAACCGGCCGATCGCCCGGGCGAGTGCGTCCCGCTCGGCGACGAGGACCGGGTCCGACCGTTGCCCTGGCGGATGGATCCCCGTGTCCGTCGGCTCGAGCCCGTCGAGGCTGAGCTCCCGGACCCGGCCGCGCCGCCGCATGGTCTGCCGGCAGCTGTTGAGGACGATCCGCCCGAGCCATCCGTCGAACCGATCGGGATCGCGCAGTCGCGGCAGCTCGCGCCAGGCCGTGACGTATGCGTCCTGGACCGCGTCCGCCGCGTCGGCCTCGTTGCCGAGGACGGCGCAGGCGAAGCGGAACGATCGGTCGAGCCGAGTGCGAACCAGCTGGTCGAACGCGGCGACGTCGCCCGTCTGTGCTCGGCGCACGGTGTCGCCCGCCGGTTCGGCGCGGTCCGCGGTGACGGCCATCGGTTGCTCCATGGCGAACCATAGATGCGCGGCGGGGTCGGCCGGTTGGCCGATCCGGGGAAGTTTTTCGCGCCTCAGTCGGCCGGACCGATCTCCCAGCTCGCGAGGCGGTCGATCGCGACCGCCAGGCCGAGGCCGAGGACGACGGCCGCGAGGACGACGGCCGTCGCGCCATCGAGCGTGTCGCCGAACGGGTGCGCGGACCCCCCGCCGATCGCATCGGTGATCGAGAGCACGTACTGGCGAACCGAGAAGAGCCTCGTGCCGGCGAACAGCGATGCCAGGGTGCCTTCCCAGACGAGCGTGTAGATGAGCCCGAGGATGAGTGCCCGGCTCGTGACGATGCTCGCCGCGAGGAAGAGCGCGCTGTAGACGACCGCCCCGACGATCACCCCGACGACCGCCGCGGCCACGAACCCCCGGCTCGGATCGTCGACCGCCACGACGAGCCCCGCGAGGAGAGCCGAGCCGCCCGCGATCAGGGCGCTGCCGCCGGCCGCGACGACGAGCTTGGCGGCGACGATCCGCCAGCGAGCGACAGGGCTCGTGAGCAGGAAGATCGCCGTGCCGTCCTCGAGCTCGCTGCCGAGGGCCGCCGTTCCGAGCACGAGGGCGGTGATCGGGAGGACGGCCCTGATCACCAGCAGGTCGATCAGCTGGGCGGCGGTCTCGGTCGCGTTCGGGCCGCGGTCCCGAGCGAGGAGCGCGACGAGGACGGGGACGGCCGCGAACAGGACGATCAGCACGGTTCGGCGCCGGCCGAGGAGCGCCCGGGCGGCGGCCGCTGCGATCGTGGCGATCACCGGCCGGCCCCCGGCTGGACGAGATAGGCGAACACGCTCTCGAGGCTCTCGTCGATCGGGCGGACCTCGTGGAGCGAGACGGCGGCGTCCCGCGCGGCCCGGGGCAGCAGTCGGGCCAGCGTCCCGTAGTCCGCCGCGCGTACGCGCAGATGGCCGTCGACGAGCTCCGTGCCGAGGATGGCCGGGTCGACGATGAGCGAGCCCGCCAGCCGCCGGTCGTCGGTCGAGCGAACGATGACCGTGTGCGGCCGGTCGGTCATGAGCCGGCGGATCTCCCGGAAGTCGCCCGCGGCGGCGAGCCGGCCGGCGTAGATCACGAGGATCCGCTCGGCCAGCCGCTCGACCTCCTCGAGGATGTGCGAGCTGAAGAGGATCGTCCGGCCTTCGGCGGCCATCCGCCGGAGGAGGCCGATCATGTGGATTCGCTGCCGGGGATCGAGCCCGTTGAACGGCTCGTCGAGCAGGAGCACCCGTGGGTCGTGGACGAGCGCCGCGGCGAGCTTGGCCCGCTGACGCATCCCCTTGGAGTACGTGCCCGTCGCGCGGCCGCCGACGTCGGCGAGCTCGACGGTCTCGAGCGCTCGCTGCGCGGCGGTCCGGGCGGTCCCGGGATCGAGCCCCTCGAGCCGGGCCCGGAGGAGGACGAACTGCTCGCCGGTCAGGTACGCCGGGACGGCCTCGCGCTCGGGGACGAGGCCCAGGCGGCGATAGAGCTCCGGATCGCGCCACGTCGACCTCCCCTCGACGGTCGCCCGTCCGGACGACGGTCGGAGGAGCCCGGCGAGGATGCTGAGCACCGTCGTCTTGCCCGCCCCGTTCGGTCCGAGGAGCCCGGTGACGCCGGGGCCGACGGTGAACGAGACGTCGTTGACCGCGACGACGTTGCCGAACCAGCGTGAGACATGGTCGAGGACGATCGAGTCCAGCGCCCCGGCGCTCATACCGGCAGCCGCCGGTAGCGAACGACCATGACGGCGAGCCCGGCGACGACGATGGCGACCGCGGCGAGCGCGGCGACCGGCCCGCCCCCGGCCACGCGCTCCGGGCCACCCAGCCCGAACAGCCATCGGTTCGTCGCGTCGAGCAGGTCCGACGGGCTCGCGAGGGCGACGAGCCGCGACGCCGTCGGTGAGCCGGCGAGGCTGCGCAACAGGCCGCTCACGAGCGGCGGCACCACGAACGCAACGATGATCGCCGCCGTCGCATACGACCGGCGCGGCGTGAACGAGGCGACGGCGAGCGCGACCGTCGCGAGCAGAAGCGCCGCGAGCAGCGCCTGGCCGACGACGGCCGGGACGTCGCCCAGGTCGGACCCGACGGCGTCGAGGACGTCCGGCGAGGCGAGCGAGTGGCCGGCGAGGATCAGCGCCTGGGGCAGGAGGAGGATCACCGCGATCGCCACCACGAGGGCGGCGACTCGCGCCGCCACGTAGTCCGTGCGGCGAAGGGCTCGGGCGAAGATGAGCGACAGGAATGCGGAGCGGAGGTCGCGGCCCACGAGCTCCGGCGCCTGGGCGGCCGCGAACATGAACAGGAGCTGGGCCACCAGGCCGTAGTAGTTCGCGTATCGAACCGGCGAGATGTCCTCCCCCTCCGGACCGAGTGGCAGCTGGCCGCGCAGGCCGGAGATCGCGACGGCCACGAGGGCCGGCAGCAGGACGAGGAACGCGAGGCCGAACGGGATGACCTTCGCCCGGCCGCCGCGGCCGATCCCGAACGTCGTCCGGAGCGACTCGCGGACGAGCGCGGCCACGGCATGGCGTCGGCCGAGCCGGGGCCCGTTGTAGCCGCGATAGCCGAGGTCGTAGATGCTGCCGGAGGCGGACCTGCCGGAGGCGGACCCGCCGACACCAGCCGGGCCCTGGCCGACGACCGCGGTCACGCCGCGACCTCGTCGCGGAAGAGGTCCTCGAGCGAGCCCCGTTCGGGCTCGAGTCGGACGAGGGCGAGCCCGAGGTCGACGACCGCGTCCCGGATCGCGTCGTAGGCGCGGCCCGCTGGGTCGACCGCGAGGAGGAGCGTCCGCCCATCGCGGCGGACCGTGAAACCGGCGTCGCCGAGCCGGTCGGCCAGGCGGTCGACGCCCTCGTCGACCTCGACCCGAACGGCCCCCGTGCCGGCCGTGAACGACGCGACCGGGGCCGCCGAACGGAGGCGGCCGGCGTCGATCGCGACGAGGTAGTCGCAGACCCGCTCGATCTCGCCGAGCAGGTGGCTGGCGAGGATGACGGCGATCCCGAACTCGGTCCCGGTCCGCCGCACGAGCGCCAGCATCTCGTCCCGACCGGCCGGGTCGAGCCCGTTCGTCGGCTCGTCGAGGAGCAGGAGGCGGGGGTCGTGGACGAGCGCCTGGGCGAGCTTCACCCGCTGGCGCATCCCCGTCGAGTAGCCGCCGATCGGGCGGTAGCGTTCCTCGTAGAGGCCGACGTGGCGAAGGACCTCGGCCGTCCGCTCGCGGGACGCCGCGTGGGGCAGGCCCGACAGCTCGCCGAGAAACGTGACGAGGTCGGTCGCGGTCATGTCCGGCGGGAGGGCGTCGTGCTCCGGCATGTAGCCGACCGCCTCGCGGACCCGCGTCCCGTCGTGGCCGACGTCGAGACCGAGCACCCGCACCCGCCCGCCGGTCGGCTCGGTCAGGCCGAGCAGGATCCGGAGGAGCGTCGTCTTGCCCGCCCCGTTGGCCCCGACGAGGCCGATGATCCCGGGCTCGAGCGAGAGCGTGACGTCGTTGAGCGCAACGACCGAGCCGTACCGCTTCGACAGCGATTCGAGGGCGACGAGCGGCGCGGACTCTCCCCTCACCGACGAATCCACCGAGCGATGGTAGCGGGATGCCGGTTTCCGCCGACGTCCGAACCGTGGTCCGCGGCCATCGCGGCGGCGCCGCCCTAGACTCGGCCCGTGACCGATGCCCTCGATCGGCAGCTCGACGCCGCCGAGCGCTGGCTCACGCCGCCGGGTGGGCGGCCCGTCCTCGTCGATGGCTGGGAGGACGGCTACGCCTTCTGTGCCGCCGTCTGCACGACGGACGTCGGCCTCGCGTTCTGCCGGGCCTGTCCGATGCCCGTGGTGCGACGGGTCGCGGCGACTCGGCGCGCCGCCTCCGGCCTCTGTCCGGCGGGCGTCCGGCTGCTCGCGTTCCCGGCGCCGCGGGGCACGGCGGAGGTCGCCGTCCTCCGCGTCTCACCGCCCTCGCCGCCCCAGGCGGCGGCCGTCGCCGACGCGACCCGGGTGACGCCCGCCGCGCTAAGCCAGGCGGCTCGGAATGCGCCGCCCGCGGATCCCCGGGCGACCCGCGCCGCCGCTCGAGCCCTCCGGACCCCGGACGGCCTGCTCGGCTGGCGAATCGCCCAGCGACAGCGAGGTGCGGATCGGGGCCGGACGGTCGCGGCGGCGCTCGCCCAGATGATCGCCACGAGCGACGAGTTCCAGGAGCTCTATCGCGAGGCCGAGCGCCGCCGGCGCGCGCTCGAACGGAGCCGGCGCCAGGTCGAGCGGCTCGCGCGCGACCAGATCCGGGCGACGGAGGAGGAGCGCACCCGGGTGGGGCACCAGATCCACGACACCGCGGCGCAGTCGCTCGTGAGCGCCTATCGGTTCCTCGACACCGCGAGGACGCTCGCCAGCCAGACCGGCGAAGCGCTCCCGCCGGCGCTCGAGGAGAACCTCGCCGCCGCCGCCGAGCGCGTCCAGACCGCCATTCGGGAGGTCCGCGACGTGCTCTCGCAGCTCGTGCCGCCGGGCCTCGAGGAGCTCGGCGTGGTGCCGCCGATCCGACGCCGGTTGGAGGCGCTCACCGAGGGAACGTCGATCCGGGCCGAGGTCCGCGGCGATCTGCCACGGCTCGACCGGGAGGTCGAGCAGACGCTCCACAACGTCGTCGCCGAGGCCGTCTCGAACGCTGTCCGCCATGCCGAGGCGACGACCGTCCTCGTCGAGCTGCGGGCCGAACGAGGCCGGGCCGTCGTCGTGGTGAGCGACGACGGGCGCGGTCTCGACCCCGCGGCCGTCGAGCGCCGGCAGGCCGAGGGCGCGCTCGGTCTCGTCGGGATCGCCCGGCAGGCGAGCTGGGTCGGCGGACGCGCGTCGATCGCCAGTCGGCGCGGTCGCGGGACACGGGTGAGAATCTCGGTGCCGATCAGGGGTCCGCTCGCGCGGCCCGGCGGCGATCGAGCCGAACGGAGGCATGGGCAGAGCCGATGACGAAGCACGCCCGGGTGCTACTGATCGACGACCACGAGATGGCTCGGCGCGGCCTCGCCGCGATGCTCTCGACAGCGGACTGGATCGAGGTGGTCGGGGAGGCGGGCTCGTGCGCCGACGGCCTCGACGCCGTGCGGGCCTCGTCGCCGGACATCGTCCTGCTCGACATCCGGATGCCCGGCGAGGACGGGCTGTCGTGCCTGGAGAAGCTCAAGGCGCTCGAGCCACCCGTGGCGGTCGTCATGGTGACGCTCTACGACGACCGCCGCTACGTGCTCGAGGCGATCCGGCGGGGCGCGGCCGGCTACGTCCTCAAGGACGCGTCCACTTCCCACGTCATCACGACGCTGTCGGCCGTGGCCGACGGCCAGCTCGCGATCGACCAGCAGCTCCTGCGCGAGGCGCTCACGACGCGGGCCCAGGAGCCGCCGCCCGGCCAGTCGCCGCGCCAGCGCGCCGAGGCCTATTCGCTCACCCCGCGCGAGCACGACGTCCTCAACCTCGTCGCCGAGGGTCTCACGAACAAGGAGATCGGCGGCCGCCTGTCGATCACGGAGGACACCGTCAAGAAGCACGTCCAGAACATCATCTGGAAGCTGCGAGCGGCGGACCGGACGCAGGCGGCGATCATGGCCTTCCGGCTCGGCCTGCTCGAGGACGAGGCGGCTGCCGGCTGACCGCAACCGGAGCGGCCCCGGGGCGGACCGGCCCGAGGGCGGACCGGTCCCGAGAGGCGAACGTGTTCGAAGGGCGGACCGGCCCGAGCCGTTCGGCTGCCGCGCCGATGCCGCGCCTGGACTACGCTTGGCTCATGAAGCCCGAGCGACGCGGGCAGGCCGTGATCCTGGTCGTCGACGACGACGACTACGTGTACGGCGCGGTGCGTGCGGTGCTCCGACCGACCGGGGCCGAGGTGGTCCGGGCCGCGACCGCGGCCGAGGCGATCGTCGCGGTCGAGTCGCTCCGACCGACGGTCGCGATCGTCGACGTCGGTCTCCCCGACGGCGACGGCTACGAGCTCGCCCGGACCCTGAAGTCCGACCCCGGCTCCTCCGACCTGCGGGTGGTGATCCTTACCGGCCACGCTCCGGATCGCACGGCCGCGAGCGCGGCCCACGTCAACGCCGTGATCGCGAAGCCGTTCCGCATGCACGAGTTCCTCGCGACCGTCGAGGGATTGCTCGCTGGCGCCTCCCGCGCCGAGCCAGTGGCCACCCCGACGCACGGAGGCTAGCGAGGCCAGGGCCGAAAAGCTCAGACGCACGCCAGGCGAGCATCAGGAGCAGAGCGGCGCGCTCCGGCTTCCCCGGTGGGGCGAGAAGTTGGCGATTTCGGCTACTTGTCGGTGACGAACGGCCGCAGATTGGGCCCCGACGAGACCGGCGTGTCCCTAACGCTTCCACCGCGAGCGTATGAAGGAAACAGGCGGCCGGGGGAGTGCCGCGCGCCGGGGGAGTGCCGGGCGGCGCCTTGGGGAGTGCCGGGCGACGCCTTGGGGAGTGCCGGGCGGCGCCTTGGGGAGCGCCGGGCGCCTTGGGGAGCGTCGAGCGCCAAGGGAGTGTCCGGCTCGCTCGGCACGGCGCCGCCCGGGCCCCGCCGCCCTATTCGGCGAGAAGCCAGGCCCCCGCGCGCTGCAGGTGACGCGCGGCGACGCCGCGGGCGCGGTGGATGAGGCTCCGAGGGGCGCGGGCCGACCGCGTGAGGCGTGGCCGCGCGACGGCGAGCGCGGCTGGCGAGACCGTCGGCACCCCCACCGCGTTCCCGGAGGCGCGAGCCTCGTCTCCCGCTCCGGCCACCTCGTCCCCGCCGGCCTCGACCGACGCCCCGGCCGTTGCCGCGGGTCCGGCCGCCGACGGCTCGCTCGGCTCGGCCTCGATCGCGGCGGCGACCGGGAGCTCGGCCGGGACCAGGTCGGGAACGGGCTCGTCGGCCGGCGGAGGCGGCGCCTCCTCGGTCGCCGCGGCCGGATCGGCGGCGCGCCGGCTCCGCCGCCGCTCGCGGTACGGGATGACCTCGCCCCAGTCGCGCGGGCGGGCGGTCTCGGGGCGCCATTCGCCGCCGGCGTTCGGGACCTCGATCGTGCCCTCGAAGAGCGCCTCGAACGTCTCGCCGTCGATCCGCTCCTCCTCGACGAGATGGGCCGAGATCCGGCGGAGCGTCTCGATGTGGGCGACCAGGGTGTCGCAGGCCTGGTCGTAGGCGTCGTCGAGGATCGCCCGAACCGCGCGCGTCGCGGCCGCCTGGACCTCGGACGGCAGGTTCGCGCCCTGGCGGGCGACGAGGAACGAGAGCGATCCTCGACCCGAGCGGCCCGGGTCGGTCGCGTCCGGGTCGACGCCCATCCCCCACCGATGGACCATCGTCGTCGCGATCTGGTTCGCCTTCTCGAAGTCGTTCGCGGCACCGCCGGTGACCTCGTGAAAGAGGAGCTCCTCGGCCGCGCGCCCGCCCATGAGCGCCACGAGCCGGGCCCGGAGGTCCGATTCGGCCGGAAGGTCGTTGTCCTCCTGGCTGCTCACGGTCACCCCGAGGGCCTCGCCGTGGGCGAACAGGCTGATCTCCTCGACCTTGCGCTTGTCGCCGTGGACCCGGCCGCAGATCGCGTGGCCGACCTCGTGGGCCGCGATGATCGACCGCTCGCGCTCGTCCATCGACCGCCGCCGGCCGGTCCCGACCGCGACCTTGAGCCAGCCGCCGTGGAGGTCGTCGGCGCCGATCTCCGGGGCGCTCCGGCGGGCCGCGAGGATCGCCGACTCGTTGAGGAGGTCGGCGAGCTGGGCACCGCTGAACCCGTAGGTCTTGCGGGCGAGGACGTCGAGGTCGACGCCCGTCTCGATCGGCTTGTTCGCGGCGTGGACGTCGAGGATCGCCCGCCGGCCCTTCACGTCGGGCAGGCCGACGTGGATCTTCCGATTGAACCGACCCGGACGAAGGGCCGCCGGGTCGAGGATGTCGATCCGGTTCGTGGCCGCGATCACGACGACCTCGTCGGCCGAGGAGAAGCCGTCGAGCTCGACGAGGAGCTGATTGAGCGTCTGCTCGCGCTCCTCGTGGCTGTTCGAGCCGCCGCGAGCCTTGCCCAGCGCATCGAACTCGTCGAAGAAGACGACCGCGCGACCGAGCGACCGAGCCTGGGCGAAGAGGTCCCGGATCCGCCGCGCTCCCACGCCCACGTACTTCTCGACGAACTCGGAGCCCGAGGCGTAGAGGAACGGGACGCCGGCCTCGGTCGCGACCGCCTTGGCGAGCATCGTCTTGCCCGTGCCGGGCGGTCCGAACAGCATGATCCCGCGCGGGATCCGGGCTCCGAGCCGGCGGAAGCGGTCAGGGTTCACGAGGAAGTCGATCGTCTCGGTGAGCTCGAGCTTCGCCTCGTCGCAGCCCGCGACATCGGCCAGGCGGACGGAGTCACCGGTCGGCCGGAAGTCGCCCGAGGCGCCGCCACCACCGGTCGCGGTCGCGCCCGGCATGACGGTCGTGAACGTCGAACGCCGCTCCCGCGACCCGGACGACGCCCGCAACAGCCGAACGAGGATGAAGGCGAGCGCGCCGAGCATGAGCAGCGGCAGGAGGATCGAGGCGATCGTTCGGACGGCGTCGGTGCCACCCGCGGGGGCGGATCGCGTCGTCCGGACGGCGTCCCAGGCCTCGCTCGTCAGGAGTCGACCGCTGCCGGACGCGGCGAGGGCGTCGACGGCGTCGCCCGTGGGAACCGTCAGCGCGACCCGTACGAGCGAGCCGTCGCTCAGCTTGGCGACGAGCGTCCCGGGATCGGCGTTCGCGTCGGATCCCGCGCTGCCGTCGGCGCCGACCGGCCCGCCCGGCGTCGAGATCGCCACGACCTCGCCCGCCTCGATGTGGCGCTCGAGGTCGAGCAGGGTCCACGTGGCGCCGTAGCTGAACGAGACGGCCGGCGGCGCGACCGGCGGAGCCGCGTCGAGCTGGAGAAGGAGGAGACCGACCGAGCCGGCGACGACGAGGGCCATGGCGAGGATCGCCCCGAGCGCGAGCCCGGGCCGGGCGCGGACGGCCGCGCGGGCATTCGGCCGGCGCAGCGAGCGGAGGCGAGCGAACAGCTGTTTCACGAAGTCATCGTCTGGGCGGGCGCGGACGGAAACCGCCCGGCCGCAGGGGGTAGGTGCTGTGGAGCCTAGGTCGACGGCGACGGCGCCGATATACCCCGCTCGGGCCGTCCCCGTTCGCCGAATGCCCTACGGGGTCCACGACCGGGGGAGGGACGACTGCGGTCTCGCGCGCGAGGATGTCGGCCGTGACGCCGACCGCCCACCGCACGACGCGCCTCACGCTGACGCCTGCCCGGCTCGTCGAGGCGTGCGCGGGCCTCGCGCCGGACGGGTATGTCGCCCTCGACGCGGCCTGGCACGAGCGTCGGGGTCGGTACGAGACGGCGGTCATGGTCGGCCACCGCCTCGCGGCACGGGCGGCCTATCGACGTGCCGTCCGGCGCGCCCTCGGCGAGGCCGATGGGCCGCCGCCGCCGCTCGCGGATCTCCCCGCCGTCGAGGGCGCGGCCGTGGCCGTCGAGTACGGCGCCTGGCGCGCGTCGCTGGAGGCACCGGGCCACGCCCTCCTCCACCGTGCGCTCGGACGCGGGGAGCGGCGGCTCGACGTCGTCGCCGGTGCCGCCGAAGCCGTCCGCGCGACTGCGCTCGCCCTCGCCGCGGCCGACACCCTCGACCCGCCGCTCGTGGCCACGCTCAGGGAGGCGTGGGACCGCTCCGGCGCGGGCGCAGGACCCTGGCCCGACGGGGAGCTCCTCCCGGCGGAGCGGCTCCCGAACGAGGACGACGTGCTCGCGCTGGTGGCCTGGGCGCGAGCCCTCGACCGCGCCTCGTGGCTGGCCCTCAACGACGAGGTCGACGGGACCGGCTCGGCCGCCCTCGACGTTCTCGGCGAAACGCTGCGGCGGATCCGCGCCCTGTCGAGCGTCGACCCCGGGACCGCCGAGACGCATCGCCGGACGAAGCTGCTCCTGACGGCCGCCCTCCATCGGTATCGCGACGACGACCCGACGACCCGCGACGTCCTGCCCGCGCTCCGGGCGGTCGAGGTCGGGGCGCTCGCGCTCGCGCTTCGCGACACCCTCCCGCGCGGCCTCGTCCGAATCGCCCTCGCGCCGCTCGCCGCGCGGCTCGTCGACCTCGACATCCGGCCCGGTCGGCGCCGGGACCCCGTGGCGGAGTAGGCGCCCCCGACTACCATCGGGACGTGCCACACGCACCGTCCACCCGCTCGCGCGCTCCGAGGGACGACGCGGTCCCCGGCGGTGGGCTGCCGGAGGCCGGAGAGGGACGGCTCACGCCGCCCGAGGCCGGACGTCTCACGCCGTCGGCCCGCCGCGAGTTCGAGCGTCTCCAGTTCCTCGAGCGCGTCGCCCGGCTGGCGACGACGGCCCGGACCTGGGACGAGCTCCTCGAGACCGTCGTCGACGGGACGCGCGACGCCCTCGGCGCCGACGTCAGCTCGCTCTACCTGCTCGACCGCGACGGGCGGCAGCTGACGCTCGCGGCGACGAACGGGCTCGACAAGTACCAGATCGGCCGGGCCCGCGTCCCCTTCGGCGAGGGCGTGACCGGCCACGTGGCCGCGATCCGAGAGCCGACGGTGATCCCGGACGTCCGAGCCGATCCGCGGTTCCTCTGGGTTCGCGGCCTCGACCAGCGCCGGTTCGTCAGCTCGATGCTGTCGGTCCCGCTCGTCTGGCAGGACCAGGTCGTCGGCGTCCTCAATGTCCAGACCGAGGCGCGCCGCGAGTTCGACCGCTCGGACGTCGACCAGCTCTCGGCGATCGCCGACCTGCTGGCCGGGATCGTCGAGCGGGTCCGCCTCCAGGAGGAGGCCGAGGCGCGCGCCGAGGAGCTCGCCGCGATCGACGCCGCCCGCTCGGACCTCATCGCGCTCGTCACCCACGAGCTCCGGACGCCGCTGGCGGTCGTCCGGGCCTACTCCGACCTCCTCGCCGACGAGCCGACGCTCGACGGCCGTGAATCGCGCGACCCGGAGCGGCGGGCCCAGCGGGCGGCGTGGCACCGCGGCGCGCTCGAGCAGATCGAGCGGCTCGATCGCCTCGTCGACGCCGTGCTCGCCTCCGTTCGGCCGCTCGACGACAGCGCGATCAGCCAGCTCGAGCCGGTCGACGTCGGCGAGGTCGTCGACTTCGTCGTCGAGTCGCTCGGGCCGATCCTCGAGCGCCACCATCCGGCGGTCTCGGTGCCCGTTCGCCGTCACGCGCTCGCGGACCCGGCCCGGCTTCGCCAGATCCTCGAGCACCTCGTCGAGAACGCCGTCAAGTACGCCCCGCCCGACACGACCGTGGCGATCGACGTGGAGCTCGTCGAGGGCACGATCAGGCTCGGGGTGGCCGACGAGGGGCCCGGGATTCCGGATGACTGGCGCGAGCGGATCTTCGAGCCCTACGCCCGGCGCGACACTCGGACGGCCCGCGGGTCGGGGATCGGCCTCTACGCGGCCAAGCGGCTGGCCGAGTCGATGGGCGCCCGACTCTGGTGCGAGCCGGCCATGGGCGGCGGTGCCCGGTTCGTGCTGTCGCTCACCGCGGCGGCGGCCCTGTGAGCGGCAGGATGCCGGTCGCCCGTCCGCTGCGCATCCTCGTCGTCGACGACGATCCGGCGATGGTGGGCGCGATCACCGCGCTCGTCGGGACCGAGGGCCACCAGGTGATCACGGCCTACGACGGGCTGACCGCGGTCCGCCGCTACCGCGAGGAGGAGCCGGACATCGTCCTGCTCGACCTCGCGATGCCCGGCCCGGACGGCTTCTCCGTGACCGGCCAGATGCGGGCCCTGGGCGACGCGCCGGTCCTCATCGTGTCCGGGGAATCGGGCGAGGCGGCAAAGGTCCGGGCCCTCGACCTCGGCGCGGACGACTACCTCGTGAAGCCGTTCGGAAAGCAGGAGCTCCTGGCCCGGATCTCGGCCGTCATGCGCCGGTCGGACGCGGCGCGTGGCGTTCGCTCATCCACCGAGCCGATCCGGGCGGGGGCCCTCGTCGTCGATCCGCGCCGGCACGAGGCTCGGGTCGGCGATCGGCTGCTGCCGCTCACCCCGACCGAGTACCGCCTCCTCGACGCGCTCGTGAGCGCTCGCGGCGACGTCGTCCCTCACCTGCGGCTGGCACGAGCCGGCTGGCCCGGGGAGGCCGATCCCGACCTGCTCTGGCTGAAGCCGCACCTCGCCCGGTTGCGCTCCAAGGTCTCGGCGGCCGGGGGACCGGCCGTCGTGGCGGTCCGCGCGGTCGGCTACCGCATCGAGGCGGATGGCGCCGGCGAACGGTCGGCCGCGAGCCCGGGTTCGGAGTAGGCCGGGAACGCGCTCGTAGCCAGGGGCCCGCTCGTCAGGCGGCGAGCGCCGTCAGGCGGCGAGCGCCTCGCGAGGACGGCCACGATGGTCGTGGGCCGTCCCGACGCAATCGACCGCGCAGCCGCGCGCGTCGCGCCCCGCCACCCCGGCGAAGTGATACCAGGACTCGCTCTCCTCGTCGGCCGTCAGCCGGCAGCCGCAGGCCGCACACGTGACCGGTCCGCCGACCGAGTCGGCGAGGTAGGACCAGGCTGCCCGGAGCTCATTCGACGTCGACATGGCACACCCTCGCGTCGCGCGGACCTCAACGCCTGGATCGTGGCCCGGGCCGCGGCGACGGTGCGACCGCGACCGGGTGGCGGAATGGTTGCGGTCCGGTAGCGAGCCAGCCGCAACCCGTCAGCCGAGGACGCTCGCTCGCCGTCCGAGCTCGCCCTCGCTGGGCAGGCTCCGCGCGATCGCCTCGCGGAAGCGGTAGCCGGTCGAGTGCCGGCTGAGCCAGCGAAGGTATTCGGGATCGTGCCTCGCGAGGTCGGCGATCCGCCAGCCCGCGTAGCGCCCGAAATCGATCACCTCGCGCGGCTCGCCGCTGACCTGGCGCTGGCGCCGGGCGAGCGGTCCGTCGACCCACGTCGGCGCCGTCGACTCGGGCCGGCCGGGACCGACCGCGACGGGCGCCCCGCGTTCGGCGTCGTAGGACTCGCGCCGGTCGGGTCGGCCGACTCGCTCGTAGGCGGCGTTGAGCTCGGCCATCCGGAGGCCATCGGGCGCGGTCCCGTCGGGGTGATAGCGCCGCGCCAGGGCCCGATACGCCGCGCGGATCACGTCCCCGTCGGCATCGGGCAGCACCTGCAGCACGCGATACGCGTCCGGCTCGACGGGCATGCTCCCCTCCCTCATCATGCGCGAGTTCCCGTCAGCCTACCGAACCGAGAACGCCCGCGCGCGCCAATTCGGAGCAGATTGGTCAGTGATTGCCGGACGGAGCGTACCGAAGCCGGCGGCGCCGCGTGCGGTCGTCCAGCACGGGCCGAGAGGGGGTGGAGCGGGAGACGGGGCTCGAACCCGCGACATTCAGCTTGGAAGGCTGACGCTCTACCAACTGAGCTACTCCCGCCCGTCGCCAAGAACGTACCACGGGCCCCGCGGCCCGAACCGCTCCGGCCGCGCGCCGCAGGCGATCCGAAGTCGCGAATGACACGAACCCGTGGTCAGGCGGACAATCTCCGCCCACCCGACGAGCAGACGGCGAAGCGAGACCCGGTCGATGCCGCTTCCTCAGATGGATCTCAGCGAACCTCGGCATGGGGAACGCGTGGGTTCAGCATCCGAGCCGACCGGCGGCCCGCGGCCGCGACGCACGCGCGTGCGCTCCGCGATGCGGGCGGCCCGACCCGTGGCCCTCGGTGCCGTCATGGCGCTCGTGGCCGTCGCCGCGGTCCAGTCGCTCCTGCCGCGCCCTCCGGCGCTCACGGACGGCGACGTCCGGCAGGCGATCGCCTCGGCCCTGGCGTCGGCGACGCCGCGACCGGCCCTGTCCGAACAGGCCTACGCGGCGATCCAGCCTTCGCTCGTCCTCGTCCAGACGACGGGTGGTGAAGAGCCGGGGACGTCGGCGCCGACGAGCGGCCTCGGGAGCGGCGTGATCGTCGACCAGCAGGGCGACATCCTCACCGCGCTCCACGTCGTCGACGGCGTGACCGAGATCCACCTGGCGTTTGCCGACGGGTCCGGGTCGGTCGCCCAGGTTGTCTCGACGGCGCCCGACCACGACGTTGCCGTGCTGCGCGCCGAGACACCGCCCCGGAACCTCCCACCGGCCGTCCTCGGCAACCCGGCCGCGCTCCGGATCGGGGACGAGGCGTTCGTGGCGGGCAGTCCCCTCGGCCTCACGAACTCGCTGACCGCGGGCGTCGTCTCCGGGCTCGACCGGACGTTCAAGCTGCCCGACAGCGACCGGACCCTGACCGGCCTCATCCAGGTCGACGCCGCGGTCAACCCCGGCAACTCGGGCGGGCCACTCGTCAACCGCGCCGGTCAGGTCGTCGGGATCGTGACCGCGCTCGTCAATCCCACCGACCAGGACGTCTTCATCGGCATCGGCCTCGCCGTTCCGATCGACGTCGCCGGCGGCGCCGCCGGCCTGCCACCCGACTAGGACCCGCGGAGGAGGTGACACCGATGGACCAGCCGAAGGCGCTCGACGCGAGCAAGCCGATGGAGCGGCTGCTCTACGAGGTAAAGAAGGTGATCGTCGGGCAGGACCACCTGCTCGAGCGGATGGTCGTCGCGCTCCTCGCCCGCGGCCACCTCCTCGTCGAGGGCGTGCCGGGCCTGGCCAAGACGATGGCGATCAAGACGCTCGCGGCCGCGATCGGCGGCGAGTTCAAGCGCATCCAGTTCACCCCAGACCTCGTTCCGGCGGACCTGGTGGGGACGCGGATCTACAACCAGAAGACCGGCGAGTTCTCGACCTCGCTCGGGCCCGTCTTCGCGAACCTCCTCCTCGCGGACGAGATCAACCGTGCGCCGGCCAAGGTCCAGTCCGCCCTTCTCGAGGTGATGCAGGAGCGCCAGGTCACGATCGGGCGCGAGACGTTCGCGGTCCCCGACCCGTTCCTCGTCCTCGCGACCCAGAACCCGATCGAGACCGAGGGCACGTACGCGCTGCCGGAGGCCCAGGTCGACCGCTTCATGCTCAAGGTCCTCATCGGCTACCCGTCGTCGACCGAGGAGTTCGTCATCGTCGAACGGATGACGGCCGCGCTGCCCGCGGTCCAGCAGGTCCTCTCGACCGACGACCTCCTCGCCCTCCAGCGCCAGGCCGACGGCGTCTACGTCGACCCCGCGCTCTACGAGTACGCGGTCCGGCTGGCGACCGCGACTCGCGAGCCCGACGCCCACGGCGCACCCGAGATCGGCCGCTACGTGATGTACGGCGCCAGCCCTCGGGCATCGATCAACCTGATCCTCTCGGCCCGGGCCCTCGCCTTCGTCCGCGGCCGCGACTACGTCCTGCCGCAGGACGTTCGCGACATGGCCCTCGACGTCATGCGCCACCGACTCGTGCTCTCGTTCGAGGCGCTGACCGAGGACGTCTCGGCCGACGACGTCCTCCGGACCGTCATCGCCCGCGTCCCCGTCCCGGTCGTGCCGCTCCGGGATCGCGACCGCGACCGCGCGACGGCCTGAGACCGTGGCAGGCCCCGGTTCCTCGCCGGCCGTGCCCGCGGCGCCGGAGCGCATCCTCCAGCGCCTCGACTGGCACGTCGTCCGCCGGCTCGACGGGTTGCTCCAGGGGGACTACCGGACGCTCTTCTACGGCAACGGCGTCGACTTCGCCGACCTGCGCGAGTACCAGCCCGGCGACGACGTCCGCTACATCGACTGGAACGTCACTGCCCGGATGGACGAGCCGTACGTCCGTCAGTACGTCGAGGACCGCGAGATCACGGCCTGGTTCCTCCTCGACCTGAGCCCGTCGGTCGACTTCGGCACGGCCGAGGCGGAGCGGGCGAAGCGGACCGTCCTCGTCGACTTCGTCACGACGCTGGCTCGGGTGCTGACGCGCCACGGCAACCGAGTCGGTGCCGTGATGTACGGGTCGCGGATCGACCGGACGATCCCGGCCGGGAGCGGCCGGAACCACCTCCTCCGGCTCATCGACGACCTGGTCCGCCAGCCTCGCCTGGCGCCCGCGGGCCTGACGGACCTCGGGTCGTTCCTCGAATCGGCGTACCGCGCGATCAAGCGCCGGTCGCTCGTGTTCGTCGTCTCGGACTTCATCAGCGCACCCGGCTGGGAGCGACCGCTCCACCTTCTCGCGGCCCGTCACGAGGTGGTCGCCGTCCGCCTCTACGACCCTCGTGAGGTCGAGCTGCCCGACATCGGCCCGGTGATCGTCGAGGACGCCGAGACCGGCGAGCAGCTCTACGTCGACACCCACGACCCGGGGGTCAGGCGGCGGTTCGCGGAGTCGGCGGACCGTCGCGAGGCCGAGCTCCGCGGCGCCTTCGCCCTGGCCGGCGTCGACGCCGTGGCGCTCTCGACCGACGAGGACCTCGTCGCGGCGATCGTCCGGATCGCCGAGGCCCGGCGGCGGCGGAGGTCGTAGACGTGTCGTTTGCCTGGCCGTTCGCTCTCGCGCTGCTCCTCCTCGTCCCGCTCGGAGCCGCTGCCTATGTCGCGCTCGGGCGGCGACGCCGCGCCGGCGTCGAGGCCGCAGGAGGCCTCGGACGGGCGATCGCGACCGATGGCAGCTCGCGGCGTGGCCGCGGCGTCGGCCCGGCGTTCGTCCTCGGAGGGCTCGCGATCGTCGTCCTGGCCCTGGCCCGACCCCAGGCCGTGCTGAGCGTGCCGCGTCTCGAGGGCACGGTCGTCCTCGCCTTCGACGTGTCGCGGAGCATGGCCGCCACCGACTTCAGCCCGAGCCGGATCGAGGCCGCGAAGGCCGCGGCGCGCTCGTTCGTCGAGCACGCCCCGCCGACCGTCCAGATCGGCGTCGTCGCCTTCAGCGACAGCGGCGTCTCCGTCCAGGTGCCGACGAGCGACAGCGCCGCGGTCGCGGCGGCGATCGATCGGCTCACGCCACAGCGCGGGACGTCCGTCGCCGGCGGGATCGAGGCCTCGCTCGCGGCGATCGCGACGGCCGAGAACCCGACCGCCGGCTACTACTCGAACCGATCTCCCGGCCCCTCGCCGAGCCCCGTGCCGCCCGGCTCCCACGCGTCGGCCCTCGTCGTGCTGCTCACCGACGGCGAGAACAACGAGCGTCCGGATCCCCTCGGTGCGGCCCGGGACGCCGCGAACCGCGGCATCCGGATCGACGCCGTCGGGCTCGGGACCGCCGAGGGGACGAACCTCCAGATCGACGGCTTCACCGTCTTCACCCGGCTCGACGAGACGGCCCTCCGCTCGATCGCGGACACAACCGCGGGCACGTACTACGACGCGACCGACGCGGCCGCGCTCACCGGCGTCTACGACCAGGTGGCGAACGCGCTCGTCGTGAAGCCGGAGACCACCGAGGTCACGGCTCCCGTCGCCGGCGTCGGCCTGGCGGCCCTCGTCATCGGTGGGCTCGTCTCGCTCGTGCGCCTCGGGCGAATTCCCTGATGCCACTCGGCCGATCGCGATGACGCTCCTGTGGCCCCCGCTCCTCGTCCTGCTCGCGCTCGTGCCGCTCCTCGTCGGCGTCTACGCGTGGCGCCTGCGCCGGCGACGCCCGGCGGCGATTCGCTACTCGAGCCTCCTCCTCGTCCGCGACGCCGTCCCGCGCTCGTCGCGCCTGAGGCGCCATCTGCCGTTCGCCCTGTTCGTCGCGGCGGTGGCGAGCCTCGTCCTCGCGCTGGCCCGGCCCGCTGCCATCGTCGCTGTGCCCACGAGCCAGGCGACCATCGTCCTCGCCCTCGACGTCTCGGGGAGCATGTGCTCGAGCGACATCCCCCCGACGCGGCTGGCCGCAGCGGAGGATGCCGCCGCCTCGTTCGTCCAGAACCAGCCGTCGTCGACGCAGATCGGGATCGTCGCCTTCGGCGGGTTCGCCGAGCTCGTCCAGCCGCCGACACGCGACCGGGAGCTGCTCCTCGACGCGATCCGCAGCCTCACCACCGGGCGGAGGACGGCGATCGGCAGCGGCATCCTCGGGGCGATCGACGCCATCTCCGAGGTCGACCCGGCGGTCCCGAAGAGCCAGGCCGACCCGTCCCTCTCGGGCCCGCCGGCCGTCGCCCCGGGCGCGTACGTCCCCGACATCGTCGTCCTGCTGACCGACGGCGCGAGCAACACCGGCCCCGAGCCGGTCGATGCCGCGCAGCAGGCGAAGGACCGCGGCATCCGCGTCTACACGATCGGCTTCGGTACGGCGGACGGCGGCGCGTTCAGCGCGGAGTGCGCGCCCCAGCTCGTCGGTCGCGAGCCGTTCGGCGGCCCCGGCGGCGGGGGCTTCGGGGGCGGGGGCTTCGGCGGCGGCCGCGGCGGCTTCGGCGGTGGCTTCCGGCGCGGCATCGACGAGGACACGCTCAAGCAGGTCGCCGACCTGACCGGGGGGAAGTACTACCCGGCCGAGAGCGCGAGCGAGCTCCAGGACGTCTTCGCGAACCTGCCGACCTACCTCGTGACGAAGCACGAGGTCACCGAGCTGAGCGTCGTCTTCGTCGCGCTCGGCGCCGCGCTCGCGGCCGGGGCGATCCTCCTCGGCCAGGCCTGGCGTCCCCTGCCCTGACGGCCCGCCGAAACAGGCGACGACGGCGCGAACGCGCCCCGACGGGCACACAAAAGCGCCCGAAGGAACCGGGCTGGGACGAAACCCACCTCCGGCGCGCCACCCTTGATGTGATCTCGGGCGTCGCCTCCGGAGATCTCCGGTCCCTGCGATCGAGCCTTGCGACTCGTCCGCCGGATCCGGTCCGGCTCGGCGGTTTCCCGCCGCTCCGACGTCATCTCCATCGGCCCCTTCGGGCAAGACGAACCATACGGAGTGGTGGCGCGTGCCCGCAACGGACTTGTCCACGAAGTTGCCGCGATTTCGCGCCGAGTTATCCCCGACTTTTCGACGGCTGTGGACGACCTGTGGACGGTTGGGCTCCGCCACGCTCGGTCACCGGCACGGGCGGGGCCCGGCTCGTGAGCGCTGGGAACGGGCGACCAGGAGCCCGAGCACCGTCGCGGCCTGGTACGCCTCCTCGGTCCGGTCCGGGTCGATCGGGATCGCGACGAGGGTCCCGTGGACCGGCTCGATGACGATCGAGCGCCCGATCCCGCCGTCGACGACCTGAAACGAGCGGATGTCCCCATACGACCACTCCCGGACGATCGATTCGCCGGCGTCGTCGATCCGCTGGTGGACGATCCCGTTGCCCCGGCCGGTGAGCGTCCAGCCGCTGCCCTCCAGCTCGAACCAGACGTCATCGTCCGCGGCTGCGGCTTGGGATGGCGGGGGCCGGTGGCGGGCGGGGCTCGGCTCCGAACCCCCGGTCGTGCGATGCATCGGGATGTGTTCCGGGCCGAGAATCGCCCGGGCCACCGCACACGCGGCGTCGAGCACGGCCGCCGCCGGTTGCAGTGCCGTGTCACCGTTCGAGCCGTTCTCATCCGACTCTCATCGAGTCGATCGATGCTCGGGCCGTTCGGCCCGCCCGGGTTCCGTTCTACGAGGGTGTCATGAAGCTGCGCCTGGTGGCGATCGTCGTCCTCCTCGCGGTCGGCGTCGGCGCGGTCGCCGTGGCCCTCCGGCCGAGCGCCGCCTCGAGCGACCAGTCGCAGCTCCTCACGGCGACCGCCGCCCGCCGGACGATCACGGCCGACGCGGTCGCCACCGGCAACGTCGCCTTCTCGGTCGTCTACGGCCTGGCCTTCGGGAGCGCCCCGACCGTCGTCGAGACGGCCGGATCGGCGTCCTCGTCGAGCTCGTCCTCGTCGGCAGGCGGGTCAGGCTCCACGACCTGGACGGTGACCGAGGTGAAGGTCGAGCCGGGACAGTCGGTCGCCAAGGGCGACGTCGTCGCGGTCGCGGACCGATCCGATCTCGACGGCCAGATCAGCGCGGCGAAGACGCAGCTGCGGATCGATCGGATCAACCTCCGAAGCGCGAACGACCAGCTCGACGCGGCCACCACCACCGCCGCGACTCGCCAGGCGCGCTCGGCCGTCTACCAGGCCCGGATCGCGCGCGACAACACCGAACAATCGCTCGCGGACCTCCGTCGGCAGCAGGGCTACACGACGCTCCGCGCGCCGGTCGCGGGCGTCGTCACCGCGGTGAACGCGGTCGCCGGGCTTACGGCGTCGGGCACGATCGTCGAGATCGGGGCCAGCCCGCTCGACGTCGTCGGCGCCTACGCGGAATCGGACCTGGCGTCGCTCGCAGTCGGGCAGCCGGCGACGGTCACGGTTTCCGCGACCGGGTCGGAGGTGACCGGCAGGGTCGTCGCGATCGCCCCGACAGCGTCCACCTCCGGCGGCTCGAGCAGCGTCGTCAGCTACGAGGTGACGATCGAGCTCGTCGATCCGCCCGCGCAGGTCAAGCCCGGGATGTCGGCCGACGCCTCCGTCACCACCGCATCCGCGGCCGACGTCCTCGCGGTCCCGGCCGTCGCGCTCGCCGGGGGTGCGAACGGCTACACGGTCGCGGTCGAAGGCCCGGACGGGTCGGTCGTACGGCGGGCCGTCGACGTCGGGCTGGTCACGAGCAGCTGGGCCGAGATCCGGAGCGGCCTCGCCGAGGGCGACATCGTCGTGACCGGGACGGCCGCGACCCGGCAGTCGACGACGAACGGGTTCGGCGGCGGCTTCGGAGGCGGCCTCGGCGGCCCGGGCGGTGGCACGTTCCGCGGCGGCAACGGCGGCAACGGCGGGAGCGGCCGGGGCCCGAGCGTGGTCACGAACCAGCCGTGACGCCCCCGATCGTCGACCTCGACCACGTCTGGCGCGTCTACCGGACGGGCAGGGTCGAGGTCCCGGCCCTCGTCGACGCGACGCTCCGGGTCAGGCCCGGCGAGTTCGTCGCGATCGTCGGTCCATCGGGCTCGGGCAAGACGACCCTGATGAACGTCGTCGGCTGCCTCGATCGACCGACCGCCGGGGTCTACGCGATCGCCGGCACGCCCGTGGCGAACCTCGGCGACGACGATCTCGCCGCCCTGCGAAGCCGGACGATCGGCTTCGTGTTCCAGTCGTTCAACCTCCTGCCCCGGACGTCGGCGCTCGAGAACGTCGCCACGCCGCTCCTCTACCAGGGCGTCGGCCGTCGGGAACGGCACACCCGGGCGACGGCCGTCCTCGAGCGGCTCGGGCTCGGCGACCGGCTTTCGCACGAGCCGTCGGAGCTGTCGGGCGGGCAGCAGCAGCGGGTCGCGATCGCCCGCGCCCTCGTCACCGAGCCTGCGCTCATCCTCGCCGACGAGCCGACGGGCAATCTCGACAGCCACTCGGGGGCGGAGGTCCTCGCGCTCCTGCGGGCACTCCACGCGGCCGGCCGGACGATCCTCCTCATCACCCACGACCCGACGGTCGCGGCCGCGGCCGGTCGCCAGGTCCACATCGCCGACGGACGGCTGGCGGCGTGAACCTCCTCGAGCTCGTCCGGCTCGCGCTCGCCCGGCTCGGCTCGAGCCGTCTCCGGGCGGCCCTCACGATGCTCGGCGTGATCATCGGCGTCGCCTCGGTCATCGCCCTCGTCTCGATCGGCCAGGGCGCCACGAGCGGCATCACCGCGAGCCTCGAGGGCCTCGGCACGAACCTCCTCACCGTGACCCCGGGCGCGAGCAGGTCCGGCCTCACCCGCGGCGCGGCCGGGTCCTCGACGACGCTCACGCTCGACGACGCGAACGCGATCGGCGAGATCGAGACCGTCGGCGCCGTCGCGCCCGAGCTCACGACGCAGTCGCTCGTCGTGGCCGGGTCGCAGAACACGACCACCACCATCGTCGGCACGACGGACGCATACCTGGGCATCCGCAACTACTCGCTCTGGCAGGGCTCGTTCCTCACCGACGCCGCCGTCGCGAACTCGCTCCGGGTCGCGGTCCTCGGAGCGACCACGGCCGACGACCTCGGCCTCGGCGCCGACTCGATCGGCACGCAGATCTCGATCGGGGGCCTGCCCTTCCAGCTCGTCGGGATCCTCCAGCCGAAGGGCAGCGTCGGGATCGCCAACCAGGACGACCTCGTCCTCGTTCCGATCACGGCCGTCCGCCACCACTTCGTCGGCGGGGACAACGTTCGGGCGATCGACGTCAGCGTCCGAAGCGCGGACGAGATCCCGCTCGCCGAGGCCCAGCTCGAGCAGACCCTCCGGGCGCGCCACGGCTTGACCGGCGCGGCATCGAACGACTTCAACATCGCCGACCAGGCCCAGCTGCTCGACACCGTGTCGTCGATCACCGGCACGCTCACGATCCTGCTCGCGGGGATCGCGTCGATCTCGCTCGTGGTCGGCGGGATCGGGATCATGAACATCATGCTGGTCTCCGTGCGGGAACGGACCCGCGAGATCGGGATCCGCAAGGCCGTCGGCGCCCGGCGAGGCCAGATCCTCCTCCAGTTCCTCGTCGAGGCGGTGACGCTGTCGGTCCTCGGCGGCATCGCCGGCATCCTGCTGGGCGTGCTCGTCTCGGCGGGGATCGCCAACGCGGCCGGCTGGGCGCTCGTCCTCCAGCCGGCGACGCTCGCGCTCGCGGTCGGCTTCTCCGCGCTCGTCGGGGTCGTGTTCGGCGTCTGGCCGGCCCGACAGGCCGCGGTCCTCGATCCCATCGCCGCGCTCCGCTACGAATGATCGGAAGGTGAACCGATGAACGACGCACCCGTCCCCCCGCTCGCGCCGGTCTCGCCGCTGACGCCGGCTCCGGTCGTGGCGGCGCCACCACCGGTCCCGCCGCGACGCGGGGGCGTCGGCCTCCTCTCGATCGTCCTCGGCGTCGCGGCGTTGTTCGCGGTCGCCGGCGTCGCCTTCGCGGCCGGCCGGCTGACCGCGCCGTCGTCCGAGGCGCGGACGAGCGCGCTGTCGCCGGGTGGCAACGCCGGCAACGGCAACGGCTTCGGTTTCGGCCGCGGCCAGGGCAACGGAAACGGGCCCGGGGCCGGGGGCAACGGGGCAGGAAACGGCTTCGGCAACGGCGGACCGTTCGGGTTCGGCGGCGCCGGAGGGGCCGCATCGGTCTCGCTCGAGGGCACGGTCACCGCGGTCGCCGCGGACCATCTCACGATCCGCCTGCCGAGCGGGCAGACCCTCGACGTCCCGATCGACTCGTCGACGACGTGGCACGCGGCGGCGGCCGCCGCCCCCGCGGACGTGAAGGCCGGAACGAACGTGCGCGTCACCCTTTCCGGAATTGGCCGCGGGCCGAACGCGGGCGGCGGGCCGAACGCGAGCGGCGGGCCGAACGCGAGTGGCGGGACGCGCGGCGGGCCGTTCGGTGGCCGGCTCGGCCCCGCGACGGACGTCACGATCAGCGGGGGCTGACGTGCATCTCCTCGTCGTCGAGGACGATCCGCGCCTGGGGCCGCTTCTGCGGAGGCTCCTCGAGGCGGACCGCCACGTCGTCGAGCTGGCCGCGGACGGCGTCACCGGTCTGGAGCTCGCCGAGGGCGTGCCCGGTCTCGATGCCGTCGTCCTCGATATCGGGCTGCCGAAGCTGTCCGGGCTCGAGGTCGCCCGGCGTGTCCGAGCGGGCGGCTCGCGCGTGCCGATCCTCATGCTGACCGCGCGGGACACGGTCGGCGACCGGGTGACGGGCCTCGACGCCGGCGCCGACGACTACCTGGTCAAGCCGTTCGCCTACCAGGAGCTGGCGGCCCGGCTTCGGGCGCTCGCCCGACGGGCGTCGCCGCGGCCCGAACGGTCCGGGACCCGACTCGCCGCCGGCGAGATCGCGCTCGACGAACGGCTTCGACTCGTGACCGTCGGCGGACGTCGGATCGATCTGAGCCCGCGCGAGTTCGCGCTCCTCGAATGCCTGCTCCGGCATCCCGACCAGGTCCTGTCGCGCGACCAGCTTCTCGACCTCGCCTGGCCGGCCGGCGTCGCCGTCACGCCGAACGCCGTCGACGCGTACGTCCATTACCTGCGCGAGAAGCTCGGCTCCGCGGCGACCCGGGTCGAGACGGTGAGGGGCGTCGGCTACCGGCTGCGCGCGTCGGACGGCGCATCCGCCTGATGCGAGCGCCTCCGTCGAGCGCGGTGGCCGCGCCGGTCTCGTCCGACACGCGCCTCCTGGCCTCGGTTCGCCGTCGCCTCGTCGGCTGGAGTGCCCTGACGACACTCGTGGTCCTGGCGGTCCTCGGCGTTCTCTTCTACACGGTCGTCGCGCGGGCCATCGAGCAGGGCAGCGTCAATCAGCTCTACGCGCGCGTGGACCAGATGACCGTGGGCCGCCGGTCGATCGGCAGGCTGTCGTCCGGCGGGATCCAGGTGGGCGGCCCGGGCTCCGGCACGTTCGCGGTCCTCGTCGGGCCGAACGACGGCGTCCTCGGCCCGGGCGGAGCGGCCCTCGGGCTGCCGGTCTCGACGGGCGTCAGCGCGGCCCGCAGCCATGGCAATGCCGACGTCCGCACGGCCGAGATCTCGGGGACGCCGGTGAGGGTCCTGAGCCTCCCGGTCGAGCTGCCGGACGGCTCGACCGCGGTGCTCCAGGTCGCCCAGATCATCAGCGCCGAGGACCAGGTCCTGACCACGCTTCGGATCGTCCTCCTCGGCGGCGGGGTCATCGCCCTCGTCGCGGCCACGCTCGCGGGCGCGGCCTACGCGAGCCGCGCGCTCGTCCCGATCCGCGAGTCGCTGCGGCGTCAGCGCGAGTTCGCCGCGGATGCGAGCCATGAGCTGCGGACCCCGCTCGCGGTGATCCGCGGCAGCGTCGACGAGCTCGAGCTCGATCCGAGCCGACGGATCGCGGAGGCGGCTGCGCCGCTCGGTGACATCCGGGCGGAGGTCGACCACCTGACGACGCTCGTCGGCGACCTCCTTCTCCTCGCCCGGAGC
This sequence comes from Candidatus Limnocylindrales bacterium, assembly GCA_035760905.1. Lineage (GTDB taxonomy): Bacteria > Chloroflexota > Limnocylindria > Limnocylindrales > CSP1-4 > DASSHA01. Next base: position 26,809 of record DASTSC010000064.1, read on the forward strand.
GATTCCGGCGCGGTTGCCCTCGAGCGCGTGCCCGTCGACCTCGCAGGCGTCGCCGAGGAGGCGCTCTCGACGCTGAGCGGCCTCGCCCAGCGCTCGGGCGCTTCGGTCGTGCTCGATCCACGGCCGACGCCGGTGATCGGCGACGCCGGCCGCCTTCGCCAGCTCGTCACGATCCTCGTCGACAACGCGATCCGCCACTCCCCGTCGGGCGGTCGAGTCGCCGTCACCGTCCGGCCGGATTCCGGCCGGGCGGTGCTCGTGGTGGACGACGCCGGCCCGGGGATCCGACCCGACGACCTCGACCGCGTCTTCGACCGCTTCTGGAGAGCCGAGGGCGAGCCGGCCGGCGGGACGGGGCTCGGCCTCGCGATCGCGGCCTGGATCAGCGAGCACCACGGCGGCACGATCGAGGCCTCGAACCGACCGGACGGGGGAGCGCGGTTCCTCGTCCGGCTTCCGCTCGCCGCCTGAGCCACGACGTCCGGGCGATCCCGGGATCACTCCCTTGGGCCATGGCGGCACGGTGGGAGCGCGACACACGCTTCACTCGTGCGTCGAGACCCCAGCCGCTCGAGCCGGCCCGCCGGCCGCGTCCACGCGGCGCTCGCCCCGGACGAGGCTGCGGGACGGTTCACGCCGCTGCCCGTTCCGTCGGCGGCGGTCGCGGCGGCGACGGCGTGAGCCTCGCCGACCCGCCGAAACACGCTTCCGGCCCGATCCAGTCCCCGGATCCCGGCCCGTTCGCTGACCCGCTTCGCATCGCGGCTCGGCTCGTCTGGGCGTCGATCCCGGGCCCCGCCCTCGACGACGAGGCGAGGACCCTCATCGGCACCGGGATCGGCGGGGTCGTCCTCTTCTCGAAGAACGTCCTCGACCCGGCACAGCTCGCCCGCCTCTGCGGCGAGATCCGGTCGGTGGCGCCCGGTCCGATCCGGATCTCGATCGACCAGGAGGGCGGCCCCATCATCCGGATCGCCGAGCCGTTGACCCGTTTCCCGTCGCCGATGGCAATCGGCGCGACGCGGGATCCGCGGATCGCGTACGCGGTCGCGCGCGCCTCGGCCCGCGAGCTCGCGGCGCTCGGGATCGACGTCGTCCTCGCCCCGGTCCTCGACCTCGCCTCCGATCTCCGGAGCGCGGTCGTGGGCGCCCGTGCCTACGGCTCGGATCCCGCGCTCGTCGCGCGGCTGGGAGCCGCCGCGGTACGGGGCTACCTCGACGGCGGCGTCCTGCCGATGCCGAAGCACTTCCCGGGCCACGGCCGAACGCCCGCCGACTCTCACCTCGCGATGCCGTGGGTCGGGGGAACGCTCGCCGATCTCCGGGCGCGCGACCTCGCGCCGTACCGCGCCGCGATCGACGCCGACGCGCCCGCGCTGATGACCGCCCACGTCGTCCACGGCGCGATCGATCCCGGGCTTCCGGCGACGCTCTCGCGGGCCGCGCTCGTCGACCTCGCCCGGATCGAGCTCGGCTTCCGCGGCCTCCTCGTGACCGACGCGCTCGTGATGGACGCG